>JAAUUT010000116.1 GCA_012031035.1 Candidatus Altimarinota bacterium
CGCCAACAGAAATCTCAGAGGGGAAGATTTGCGCGTTCTTCTAGTATTATTGGCAAATACCAACAACGATTGCGCTCAAATCACTCCAATCGAAATAGCCAATCAATTAGGTCTGCGCGACTCAAACGTTGCCCGTGCCATCAAAAGGCTTTTTGAAGAGGGAATTATTAAGAAAAAGAAATTTGCAGGAAAGCTCATTGGTTATCGCTTTTCAACTGAAGAATTAGAACCAGAAAAGTAGTCCAAAACTCTTAAAAACCCTCCACATCTCTAAAAGTCCCTCCCCATCAGCTTCACCACTTTTCTTCGCTCCGTGGTTCCGCCCTCACACACTACGCCCAAAGATTGGGAAAAAACTTTGACCCAATTTGACTTGTATTCCTTGCTCTTTTTTAGTCAGACTTGAAACAAATTTTGTCCCAATCTAAAAAGAGTTTGGGTGAATTTCGTGAAAATCCAATCGCTTGAGGCTCATGTCATGACGACCAACCATTCGTTATCTTTGAGCTAAGTGAGCCTATAAAGGTAGACCAAATGACTCAAGTTGTTTTAGAAAATCTTAATCCTGTAAAGAACTGTAATTAGATGATGCGGCGATTGCCGTTCCTACTCCACTCAGTAAAGGTTTAAATAGTTAAGGGGGGGCTTTTATCCTTTCATCAAATGACTATGCAAATTACCATCGAACTTCCTGAAGAAATCGGACAACAACTTCAACAGCAGTGGGGCAACTTATCCCGAAAAATGCTGGAATCTTTAGCAGTTGAAGCCTATCGCAATGGGGTACTGACAGAGGCTCAAATTCAAGTTTTATTAAATTTGCCTTCTCGCTTCGTTACTGAAGCGTTTTTAAAACAGTCTCAAGCTTATTTGGACTATACAGAAGAAGATTTAGAACAAGATCTCCAAACCCTTCGTCATCTTTTACCTGAATGATTGTCGTTTCTGACACCTCGGCTCTGTGTTATTTGATTCTGATTGGAGAGATTGAAATTCTTCCTCAACTGTTCGGTCAAATTCTCATTCCGAGGGCGGTCGCACAAGAACTCAACGCCGAGGGCGCACCAATGACGCTTATTCATTGGATTGTCCAACCTCCTGATTGGCTAGAGATTCGTTTAGTTACCTCGGTGGCAGATTCAAGGCTTCTCGAATTACATCAAGGCGAACGAGAAGCGATTCTCTTAGCAGAAGAAATCGGAGCCGACTTAGTAATTTTAGATGAAAAAGCTGCCAGAAACGTGGCTAAAGAGCGCGGGTTAAATCTTACTGGATTACTAGGAATTCTTGAGATGGCAACCATCCAAAAGTTAATCGATCTCCCTACCGTTGTCGAGCGTCTGCAAAACACTTCTTTTCGCGCTTCTCCTAGTTTTCTCAAATCCCTATTAGACCGACATTCGAGCTAACTTTCATCGGAAAAAAAAATGGGGGAAGCCAAACGACGCAAAAAACTTGACTCGACTTGGGGCAACCCAGAAGTCAATAAAGAAAGACTTGCTGAAGTTGAGCGTCGATTCGCTCGATGGGAAAGTGATTGTATCGGAACATCTGTTAGTAACGAGGTTCTGTTTGATGAATTCATGGAGATTTTGGCTTACGCTAAAGCTCATGGGATTTGCGTCTATTACGGCGGCAAAGAAGTTGCCAATCCAAAACCTCCCATCCGAGGGCGATATTTTGTTAAGGTGTTCCTCAGACCTTATTAATTAATCCTTGAGAAATTGTCAGCCCTTGTATGCCTCCTTCTATAGCGGTTTGACAAGATTATCAGTACAATTGGGTTACTAACTCATTTGTTGGTATCTTACTCTCATAGATGATTAGCACCGACTTTCCAACCAAACAGGTGACTTTAAAACCTGAAGACTTTGACCCGCCTCTAAAACGGAAAGAACCAACAGTTCCTGGATATTGGACGCTTGAGGAAATTGCTGCTGAGATAGAGATGACTTCTCGCAAGGTTCAATATGATGTCTTGGGACGACCAGAAATTGGTTTAAAGCCTTTTCTCAAAGCCTATAAGGTGGCTAAAGTTCTCCTCGTTCCCGATGAAGATGCTTTGGAATATATTCAAAGATATCGAAATCGCAAAAAATCTTAACAAACTTTTTTCGGAAAAGGGTTCGTATTTGAGAACTAAAGGGATATACTAACTCTAAGTATGCAAAACCCAGCTAAATGTTTGAGCTACTAGCTGGGCTACTTGCATATTGTTGTTCAAAAAATTGAATCATCTTATGCTTAATCCTACCTTAAATGGGCGGGACTTAACAAGTGCGCCCAAAAAATCTTTTCCCTGGAACTTCTCTACAACAACCAACCTCCAGTCACATCCAAAGAAGGCAAGTTTCCGAACTGCCTTAAAACAAATTTCAGACAAACCAAGCAGGCATAGAGAAAGGAACGCTCTCGTTACTGAGCGCTCTGCTGCTAGCAAAGCCGCTCCTAACAGAATGGCTAACCGAATTTAATTGTGAAAAGAAGAAAACGGTTGGATCTCTTTGAGGATCTGGGGCGGTTTTCTACAACCTCGTCTGCCTAACGTTTTAAGCTGTCAGAGTTGTTGAGTTGTTGGCTTGGTTGGCTCTCTTTAAGTTTCAAAGAGCTTCAATCTTTCTAACCACCCACGCGAGAAGTTTTCCAGACTTCTCTCCCCTCTCGGAAACCAAAACCGAGAACAATAAAAATAGTTACTTACAGCTTAAAATCCACCTTTCGATTTTGTCCATCAGTGTTTAGGCAGACAAGGTAGTAAAAATAGCCAAAGTTCCTCAAAGAGGTTCTCCAGTTCTAAAAAAAGGAGAATCAGATGAAAACTTTAGCTCTTTCGTGGGGATAAATCATGAACATCAACCCCACCAACAGCCAAACCTCGTACAAGAGTCGCTCTAACCTCACCGAAAATTGCCAGCATCAAGAATCAACAGGCATCAACTCAAGAATTTACCCCCAACATTATACTGAATGGCTTAATTCTAAGGTAGACCCAGGAATCATCGACCTCAACGTCAAAACCCTATCTCTAACAACGCCTTACGAATACCTGCTTTACGGGCTTCCCGACTCGGAACGCCGCAACGACGGGCGACTAAGGGACTACTGGCTAGAAAAATATCGGCACGTTGAAAAGGGCGGCTGGTGGTGTTCTGGCATCGATCTTCTCACAGGAGAAGACAGTCTGTGGGGCGGTTTCAAGCCCAATTCCCCCCGAAGCGAAGAAAAAACATCTGGGTTTGGTCAGCCCCCCAAGACAAAAGTCATCAAATACGAACATCCCCCAAAAGTTCCGACAGAGATTTTCGCCCTCAAAGTCCCTCAACACATTTGGGATCTCATTGCTTCTAGAGTTGGACTAAAACGCTATCACTCGCCCCTCGCCCTTAGACTAACCGCTCGACGCAAACCCATCACTTTCTGGGAATGGATTCTTAAAAACCCCCAAATCCCCATTGTCATTACCGAAGGCGCGAAAAAAGCTGGGGCAATTTTGACGGCAGGCTATGTAGCGCTCGCGCTCCCTGGAATCTTTAACGGCTACCGCCAACTCAAAAACCAATTTGGTAATCCCATCGGCAAAGCCAAACTTATTCCTCAATTAGAAATCTTGGCTAAAGCAGGAAGAGAATTTATCTTCGCCTTCGACTGCGACAGCCAAACAAAAACCGTTGCGGCAGTTAGAAAAGCTATACTCAAAACGGGCAACCTCTTGCAACTCCTGGGCTGTTCGGTTTCAGTCCTCACCTGGAATTATCCCTATAAAGGCGTTGACGACTTAATAGCCGCTCGTGGCGTTGACTGTTTTCATGCCCTTTATCAAAACCGAATCAGCCTCTCGAAGTTTCAGCTACTAGAATTTCTTGACTTATCCCCTTACGTTTCAAGTTGGGTCAATCAGCGCTATCTAGGGACTGAGGACTCCGAAGCCTTATTTAAAGACCAAGAAAACTTCTCGACTTCTCTAGAAAAGAGAGATTGGGCAGATGGGAAAGAAATTACGAGAGCATCTCAGGATTCTTCCCGCTTTCCCTTCATTCCTCCAAACGATGCCCAAATCATCGGCATTAGTTCGCCCAAAGGCACGGGGAAAACCTCTTGGCTAGCTCATCAGGTAGAAAAAGCGCTCTACTCCGGTCAACCCGTTTTAAATTTAACTCATCGAGATCTTCTCGGTAGAGAACAAGCAGAAAGACTGGGGATAGAATATCGAACCGAGTTAACCTCCCTCGGACGGTTGCTGGGCTATAGTTTATGCGTTGATAGCCTTCACCCAAGAGCCAATCCTTCTTTTAATCCATCGTCATGGTACGGAGCTATCGTCGTTATCGATGAAGTCGAACAAGTTATCTGGCATTTGCTCAATTCCGATACCTGCGCGTCTTTCCGCGTTGCTATTCTAGACGCTTTTAAAGAACTCCTGCAAACCGTTGTCAGTACAAACGGCAAAATTTACTTAAGCGATGCCGACTTGTCTCCTATCGCCCTCAAATATATTCAACAATTAATCGGTTTTCCCGTCAAAACTTGGGTGGTCAAAAATACTTATTTGCCTAACCAGGGAAAACGGAAGCTATACGTCTACGACGGACACGACCCCAGAGAATTAGTCTCTTCTTTAGTTAAGGCAATCTCTTCTGGAGAGCGTCCTATAATTCACACTTCAGAACAAAAGGCGAAAAGTCAATGGGGCACTCTGACTCTAGAAGCTTATTTCAAAGAACGCTTTCCTCATCTGAGCATCCTTAGAATTGATGCTGAGTCCGTTTCTGACCCAGAGCATCCCGCTTATGGCTGTATGAAATCTCTCAACGAGATTTTACCCCTCTACGATCTCGTCATCGCCAGCCCTACCATCGAGACGGGCGTGAGCATCGATATCAAACATTTTACTGGAGTTTGGGGCATTGCTACTGGAGTCCAAACCGTCGATGCAGTTTGTCAAACATTAGAACGAGTCAGAGATGACGTACCCCGGCATCTCTGGGCTAAAAAATACAGTTCTAGCTGCGTCGGCAACGGGTCAACTAGCATCAAGGCATTACTCAAAAGCCAGGATTTAAAAACCAAGGCGAATCTCTGGCTGTTGCAGCAGGGGGGGATTGACGAGTTTGACGACCTCGATCTTAACCCCCAACAGGAAAGCTTATGGACTTGGGCTAAACGGGCAATTCTTGTCAATACTGGAATGAAACGTTACAGAGAAAGCATTCTCGATAAGCTCAAGGGTGAGGGGTATGAGTTAAAAGAAGTTTTGGTGGATTCTGAGGAGATTAAGCGCCTAAAATTAGAAATGAAAATGGTTAAAACGATGAGCTACGAGCGTCACCGCACCGATGTATCTAATTCCGAATCGCCCACTAATTCCGAGTTAGAAAAACTGGAGAAGAAACGCTCAAAAACCCGTTCCGAGCGGCTTCAAGAGCAAAAAGGCAAGCTGATGAGGCGTTACGCGACCGACGACGTATCGCCGGAACTAGTCAAGAAAGATGATGACGGCTGGTATCCCAAACTGCGACTGCACTATTTTTTAACGGTTGGGAAGATTTACTTATTAAAACGCGATCGCCGCTCGTTGTCGAAAATGGCAGAAAACGGAAATGGGAAAGTCTGGAAGCCCGATGTTAACTCTCGCCAATTATCAGCAGAGATCGAAACCCTAAAACTGATTAACATCGAGCAGTTTCTTGACCAAACGCGAGAATTTACGTCCGATAGTTTGAAAGAATGGCTAGAACAACTCATACTTTGGCGACACGATTTAAAAACCGTACTGGGGATGAGTATAAATCCCGAACGCGATACGCCCATCGCCGTCGCTCAACGGCTACTCGGACTCTTGGGACTGAAGATGGAATGTATCGGTCAGCGCGGGGGACGCTCTGAGAAACGACCACGAGTTTATCGGGGTTGCAATATCAATCCCGATGACCGACAAGCTATTTTTGAGCGGTGGCTAAAGCGAGATGCCAAAAAGTATTGCGATGGCTCGGTACACGCCCCTTCTAATAATATTTAACTTTATAAGGGTGTGTGTATTTTCCATCTCTGTTTACATCAATTAAAACTAAGCTAATCAAAGGCTTCTGCTTCTACCTTGGCGGCGCTCAATAGTAGCCTGACTCGACTGCTGCCTATGCTGCTCAAACAACTCTAGAACTTTTTGAAAAGGCTCTACATCAGTCGGTCGCACGGATGCAATCTCGATAGCCGACTTCCCACCCAATTTGACTCTCAGAATCTCGCCCCGTTCTTGATGCTCAAGGGAGAATCGCTGCGAATCGGGGTCGTACTCTAAAATGTGTTTGTGTCCTTGAAAAGCCCAAACTCCTTCGGGGGTCATACACAGAGATTGGTTTGAAGCTAGTTGTTTAAACATCTGCATCGAAAGCCGATAAACCTCAATAGCCAACTGTTGCTGTTGGGAGCTTTCTACTGGTTGGCTTGATAAAACGGCTACATCGGGTTCTGGGATAACTAGTCGCTCTCTCTGATACCAAGACTGAGCGTGGTTGACTAAATTCTCGACATAGTTTGTGGCTTCTGACCCCGGCAAAGGAGAGAGTTTTTGAACGATCTGACTTTGAGCGAGGATAGCTTTGATGGACGGGGTTCTCCAGCCATCATTAATAGCGCATCGAGCAATGTAGTTATCCGACCCGACCGCACTCAAACCAGACATCCCATCAAGATAAGAGTCATAAAGTCGTTGGGCTGTTTGTGCCGTCTCGATGGGCGCAAAAGGTTTTCCAGTGGCAGAATTGATTCGCTCGACAATGTACTCTAAAGCCTGCTCAGTCCCGTATTTCTCTCTAATAGCGCTTGCTCTCGGACTTTTAGCAACGATTTTAACTGCCTGTTGTTCGGTTAATCCGCTATCAAGAGCGTTTTTCACGGCAACCGTATCGGCTTGCGCCCATTGGGTGGCATAGCCGTAAGCTTCATTGCCTTTAAACTGTTGGTAAGGATTCGAGCATCTTCATGGCTTATTGTGCCAACCACTGGTCTATGGGGATTCTCAAGCTCGCTCAGAAAATCTAGATCCGCTCTCGTCAGGCTCGTGCGCCAGAATTCTTCGATCTCATCAACAATGCGGGTTCTGAGAATTTCCCCTCTGCCATCATCTGAATTAATCGTAAACGTCTCGGTAGAAGCGTGATAGGTAAGGCGATATTTACCTCTGGTTGAATGGCACTCGTCTGGATGTACGCTTAAACCGCGCTCCGCTCTCCATCTTCGGTCATCGCCGAGCGCTTGGAGTAAAGTTAAATAGTTGGATAATACCCATTGCTGTTGTTCTTGAATAGAAGGGTTTTCTTTTTTGCGATCGCCTTCTAAATCATAGGGCTGCTCGCTCTCATCAGAACTAGGATGAATTGAGAGCCGTGAAGACGCGGAGAGGGGTTTTTGTTCTTGTTGCTGTTGGTTCTCCTCAACCCGATGGGTTTCCTCGAAAGTTCGGTCAATCCCCCCAGAACTTTTTTCTAAGACAATTAACTGCGGATCGGGTTTTAGGGCTGAAGCTGCTCGTATTTCTGGCTCTTGGGAAGGTTCGTAAATAACCCCTCGATGTTTTTGTAGACCGGGGAAAGTATAAGCTTTGCCCAAATGAGTTCCGCTTATGGCAATTCCATCAAGCGAGTAACTAATTCCTTTAATTTTTTCCTCGCGGGTAAAGCTAACCCTAGCATCTACTCCCCAATTCTTGAGCCGTTCGATTAACTGGGGCATGATAGTAGGTTTTTCTGTGGCTCGAACGAGAATTTCTTGAAGCTTCAACCGGATACTTTCCTCTCCAGTGCGCTCTGTTTGCCTCTTTTCTCCAGTAGTTTGTCCCCGTTCCAGTTTTTGGTCTGATGACGGCGCTACAGTTAACTGATACTTTTGCTCTAAATCTCGGATTAGCGTTTCGCTGCGGCGATAATCCCAACTATCAGAAACTGTTGTCCCGTCGCTGAGGCGAATTCGGCTGGCAACGATATGAATGTGGTCGTGTTGTTTATCGGTGTGGCGATAAACCACGTACTGACTTCCCTCAAATCCCATTCCTTTAATATAGTCAGATGCGATCGCTCTCCAGCTTTCGTTGTCTAAGCGTTCGGTTTTGGGCAAGGACAAACTGGCGTGATAAACGGCTTTCTTCAGATTGGGATTGAGTTCTCTGGCAACTTTAAATTCAGCCGCCAAAAAGCGAGGGGTTTTTCCAACCATGTTTCCCCCGATTAGCTGTGCTTCTTCTTTGGCAGCTAAATAATTTAAAACTCCTCTAAAACTCGTTCCTTTAACCTGCTTCCCAATCATCGTCTTCTTCTGGTTCGCAAGAAAGTCCAATTAAGTTAGCTCTCACTAAGTTCAGAAGGCTATCCAATTCATTGAGTTGGCGTTTCAAATGCAAGAGTGTTTCAGTCTCTACGTTGAAGCTTTTGCCGATTTTCAGAGCAGTGTTACAAGCTTTGGCGATTTGGTTGACGTTAATCCCAATGCGTCTCAACTCCTCCGTTGTTTGTGCCAAATCAAGGTACGCCTGCCGATTAATATTCGGAACGATTGAGGTTTTAGATTTTATTGATTGTGCTTTCTCAGTTTTGAGTCCTGCCTTTCTGAGATACTCGCTTAATTTCAATCCAGCATCTTTTGCTTTTTCAAGCAGTGCGTTTTTCTCAGAGGCAGACAAACGCAAAGGAAAAATTTGTCGAACTTCTCCAGTTTTTTTTGAAGATGCTCTACTCATCAAAATGTAGTACGAGTGTTGTTGTTAAGTAGTAAGTTTTTTGAATGGGGTTTCCAAAGGGGTGTCCCCTTTGGCAAGTCTGCCGCCGCTATCCGCTTTAATAATTTAGAGTAACATATATACGGCGGCATGGCTTGCTCCTTACCTGCATCCAGATGGAGGGGAGAAAATGAGGTGGTTTTGGTCAAAAAAAATAGCCACTTTTAGACTATTATAGTGACAAGAACAGGGAATTAAGGGGGCTTTTAGCGATCGAAATGCGATAAAAATTTGTTTTTTTGGCTCATGTTTTTACGAATGATGCACTAAATGGTCACGAATAGGCACAAAAAATGTCCCGCTTTGTCACTAAAACTGCTTTAAAGTGGCGTTTTTCTGGAGAGTTTTGCCGAGTAGAAATACCTAATTTATAGGTTTTTTAGTTTTCACTTCGACAGGAAATTTTTTTCGATGAGTGATTCTGAAAAAATGGATTTGAATTTTCGCTATCGTCCCAATGTCGATAGCCCTGATGCGATTTTGATTCGCTATCTTAAAAGTTATAAGCCATCAACAAGAAAAGAGTTGATCTTGAAAGCACTTCGAGCTTTCTATTTAGTGGCAGCTTATGGGGAGTTTGGTTCGATTAACAGTCCATCGGAGCTTGAAAGTTTGGCTCGTTCTCTCAAAGAGACTTATGGGGATGACTATAAAGACACATACTCTTTTGGGGTAGAAATTGAGCTAGATATTCACCAGACGGGTTTTTGGGGGTCGGCTATTTTGCCGGGTAGGGAGTCCGATGATGAAAATGAAGATTATTGAGATGGTCAATCGCCATCTTAAAAAGGCAATTGTTGTTTATGGGCATTCGTAAGAGGTTAAGGTAATAGCATTTTTGTCAAGAGGGTGCAGGAAAAGGAGATAAAATTAGCTTGGAGACTGGCTTTTGCAGGGCTTTGACTACTCCTAAGTCTTGATTTTCTTGGGCAGCAAAATACTGAACTACGTCAGTTCGACGGGGCTAAAAGATAGCAGGTGTGCTTTTTGGCATAAGAATAGTTAGATTTACCAACTTTTATCTCGATTAAGCGTAAAGTAATATCAAATCCGGTTATATAACCGGATTTGATATAAGTATTGGTGCGCCACCACGACCAGTACCAAGTTGAATCAATCGGTCTTTAACCGGATAGTTATCGCTCTCCTACAAAAGTCAAAACGCATAACAATCGCAGCCAGAACCCCAAAAACCAGCTAGATTGCCTAACTGATTGAGAGAAGCAAAAATATTGCGACAACTCGGTTTATGGGTGCGTACTGGGACACAATCGCAAGCGGTCGTACATTTATGTACATTAGAACGAGCAGATACGGGAGTTTGAGAATAGTAGCCACCGTAATAGGCGACAGGCGACCATTCTGGCATCACGGGCAATGCTTCTGGGTCTAGATCTGTAAAATCTCCTGCCCCGTAGACTACTTTGCCACCTACCATCGTTAGAACTGATTCTAAATGTTTGATGCGTTCCTCTGGAATGGAAAAGAAATCGTCAGAAAGAACCGCTAAATCGGCTAACTGTCCTGGCACAATTGCGCCCTTCTTGCCTTCTTCAGAGGAAAACCAAGTGCTACCAACTGTATACAATCGCAAAGCTTCCATCCGGTCTAAACGATTTGCCTCTGGATATAGTTGCGTACCGCCAATGGTTTTTCCCGCAATCAGCCAATACAGCGAGACAAAAGGATTGTAACTGGCAACTCGCGTAGCATCCGTTCCCGCACCTACAGGTAAGTCCATCTCTAACATACGGGCGATGGGAGGCGTGCGTTCGGCAGCTTTAGCACCATAGCGGTTGACGAAGTATTCACCTTGATACACCATGCGATGTTGTACGGCAATGCCGCCGCCGAGTGCCTTGATGCGTTCGATATTGCGATCGCTCACCGTTTCGGCGTGGTCGAAGAACCAATGCAACCCATCAAAGGGAACCTCGCGATTGACTTCTTCAAAAACGTTGAGGAAGCGCGTAATCGACTCGTCATAAGTTGCGTGCAAGCGGAAGGGCCAGCGATTCTGTGCGAGTAGCGTCACTACTGGTTTGAGTTCGCTTTCTAAGGAATCAACAAGATCGGGTCGCGGTTCTAAGAAATCCTCAAAATCCGCCGCCGAGAACACCAACATTTCCCCTGCCCCATTCATGCGATAAAAATCATCTCCCTGACCGGGTTTGACGATTTTTGCCCAGTTAGAAAAGTCCTCTAATTCTTCTTTGGGTCGCTGGGTGAATAAATTATAGGCAATACGGACGGTTAGTTCGTTTTTACGGTGTAATTCGTCGATGATTTGATAGTCGTCGGGATAGTTTTGAAAGCCGCCCCCTGCATCGATGACACTGGTAACGCCCAAACGATTTAATTCCCGCATGAAGTGACGAGTAGAATTGAGTTGATATTCTGGGGGAAGTTTTGGCCCTTTTGCCAATGTTGCATAGAGAATCATCGCATTCGGTCTGGCAATGAGTAACCCGGTGGGATTGCCGTTACTGTCGCGTTGAATCTCGCCGCCGATTGGTTCGGGGGTGTCTTTGGTATAACCGACCGCCCGTAATGCTGCTTTGTTGAGCAAGGCGCGATCGTAGAGATGTAGGATGAAAACGGGCGTATCCGGCGCGATCGCGTTAATCTCATCTAAAGTCGGCATCCGTTTCTCTGCAAATTGAAATTCGTTCCAACCGCCGACTACGCGCACCCATTGATTCGGAGGAGTCCGTTTTACCTGTTCTTTTAACATCCGCAGTCCATCTGCCAGAGAAGGAACGCCATCCCAACGCAGTTCCATGTTGTAGTTCAGACCGCCGCGAATCAGGTGGATGTGAGAATCGTATAAACCAGGGATAACGGTTTTGCCTTTGACATCGATAATTTGGGTATTATCGCCCCGATATGCCATCACATCTCGTTCCGTACCCGTAGCAAGAAAGCGTCCGTCTTTAATGGCGACAGCAGAGACAAAAGAACGGCGATCGTCTTGGGTAGCGATGCGACCATTGGTTAAGATGACATCGGCTTTATCTGCGGTTGTGGCAAACATACTTGTCCTCCTGATAAATTAAGATCGAGCATTTACGCTTGCTTGTAAAAGCCGCCGTAATAATTAACAGGCGACCATTCGGGTTGCAGTGTCGGTAACGGTTCCATTAGATCGGCGAATTCCTGCGCTCCCCAGACGACTTTACCGCCGACAATCGTTAACACCGATTCCAACTGGCGAATTTTGTCTTCTGGGATGCTGAAATAATCCTCGTTTAAAACGACGAGATCGGCGTACAACCCTGGTGCAAGCCGCCCTTTAACATTCTCTTCGTTAGAAAACCAACCATTGTCAGTCCACATACGCAAAGCAGTATCGCGATCGAGCCGCGTTTGACTGTTGAGTAAAGGCGTTCCACCGACACCGCGCCCCGTTACCAGCCACTCCAGACACAGCCAGGGATTGTAGCTAGAAACTCGCGTAGCATCGGTTCCTGCCCCAACGGGCACGCCCATTTCTAGCATCTTTTTGATGGGCGGTGCATTGGCAGCCATTTCTGCCCCGTAGCGATCGAGGAATTCGCGTTCTTGAAAGGCGATCCGATTTTGAATGGCAATCCCGCCGCCGAGGGCTTTAATCCGTTCGATATTACGGACGGTTAAGGTTTCGCCATGATCGACGACCCAGTGAAGTTTGTCGATAGGAGTATCGCGGTGGATTTTCTCAAGCACGTCGAGGTGACGCGAAATCGTCTCGTCATAGGTAGCATGAAAGCGAAACGGCCACTGTTGTTGTGCCAGCAAGCGGATGACGGGTTCGAGATCCGATTCGGCATTGGGCGGCAGATCGGGACGCGGTAGCCCAAACACCTCAAAATCATAGGCCGATCGCACTAACATTTCGCCGCCGCCGATGAGATAAAACCATTCATCCCCTTCTCCAATCCGATATTTCTGCGTCCAGCGCGTAAAATCTTCTAGTTCGTAACCTGGGCGCTGGATGAATGTGCTAAATCCAATCCGCATGGTCAGTTCGCCGCGTCGGTCTAATTCCTGGATAACCGAGTAGTCTTCGGGCCATGCTTGGAAACCCCCGCCACAATCGAGGGTGCTGGTAACACCCAAGCGATTCATTTCTCGCATAAAGTGGCGAGTCGAGAGCAACTGCTGGGCGGTATCGAGTTTAGGGCCGTCGAAGAGGGTAGAGTAAAGAATCAATGCTGAAGGCGTGGCTAACAAAAGACCTGTCGGATCGCCATTGCTGTCGCGCTCGATAGTACCTCCAGGATAGCGATCGTTGGGGAAGTTGCGCTCGATTTTCAAGGCTTGCAAAGCAGCGCGGTTTAATAAGGCACTAGAGTAAACGTGCAAGATAAAGACTGGCGTATCTGGCGCGATCGCATTAATCTCATCTAAAGTTGGCATCCGCTTTTCAGCAAACTGCCAAGGCGAGAAACCCCCAACCACTCGCGCCCATTGTCCTGACGGAGTACGAGCGACCTGTGCTTTGAGCCGATCCATTGCCTCGGCAAGGGTGGGAACGCCATCCCATCTCAGTTCTAGCGCGTAGTTGAGTCCGCCGCGAACCATGTGGGAATGGGTATCATTTAAGCCAGGAATCGTTACTCGTCCGCCTGCATCGACGCTCTGCGTGTTGTTTCCTCGCAGTTGTAGGATTTCTTCATCGCTGCCAACAGCTAAAATCTTTCCGCCAGCCATCGCTACTGCGGTTGCGGTGGGTCGATCGCGATCCATCGTTGTAATGCGTCCGTTGGTTAGAATTAGATCGGCGGATTGGTTATTCTGTGCGCGGACGCGATCGCCCTTTAGTTGGCGACCGACGAGTAAAGCAATGCCGCTCGCTGCCGCTCCCTGTAGGAAATAACGCCGATTAAGAATTTGCTTAAGATGACTGTTCATAAGCTTTATTTAGTTTTTATAGCGAGTAAGATGCTGGCACTAGGAATTGGGATGCAACCACTTGTAAAATAGGCGCGTTAGATTGGGCATTACAAAATAGGTCAAACAAGCAACTACTATTCCGGTAGTTATAAATTGACTGAGTATATGAGGTATGCCAGAAGTAATTGGCGAAAGCAAATGACTAACCACAACCAGCGTACAAAAGACTCCCAACCAAGTTACTAGCGCCATTTTGTAACGAGGAGGCGGGGCTTTTAAGGGTTTTTCGGGCAAGGTAAACCAAGTTTCCAAACCCGTGAGAACCTGGACATCTTGGGGCTTTTCTACCAAAGGACGCGCACGCTCGATCCATTCTTTGCGAAGGTCTGATTCCATCCAAGCTTTTAATTTGGAGTAGCGATCGAACCTTAGAATTACCACATACTCTGGACGAGTGCGGTCTTGAGGTCGAATAATACTGACTCCACAGTGTCCGTCAAAGGCTTTCGCAGCAGCAGAAATCCCTTTCAACCATTCCTCATAACCCTGTTCTCGTCCTGGTTTAACCAGTTGTGAGAGGACGGCGGTTACTGGTTGATTAAGTAGATCGCTCGTTTTGACTTCAGAATTATCTTCCAACATAAGCACTGCTAAAAAAGGTCAAAATTTATTCTCAAAATCAAGAGGTAAAGTTCAAGATCGGCAATAACTCTTGAATTTTGACCTGGGCGCACAACCTGCGCCCCTACAACTTCTGAATTTAATGGGCGATCGCAGCCTCTTTTTTATTACTCGGTGCTTGTCCGTGAACCATCGTGTAAGCATATTCGACACCAATGCCATAAGCACCAGAATGTTCTTTGGCTATATCTATGACTGCATCGTAAGTTTCTCGACGCGCCCAGTCGCGCTGGAATTCTAAAAGGACTTGCTGCCAAGTGACGGGGACTGCACCCGCTTGAATCATGCGTTGCATTGACATATCGTGAGCCATTTGCGACGTACCGCCAGAAGCATCGGCGACAGCATAGACTTCATACCCTGCTGCCATTGCTTCTAGTGCTGGGAAAGTCAAACATACTTCCGTCCACAAGGCAGCAATGACGAGCTTTTTGCGTCCGAGACGTTCGACTTCTGCAACAAAGTTGGCATCGTCCCAGGAGTTCATGCTGGTGCGTTCGATGGGATTTTTGTCTGGGAAAACTTCTAGTAATTGAGGCCACATATAGCCGCTAAAGCTGGTGGTTTCGACTGTGGTAAGAATGACGGGAACGTTAAAGGTTTTCGCTGCTTTTGCTAGACCGACGGTGTTGTTTATTAACGTCTGGCGATCGATATTGGTAACGCCAAATGCCATTTGAGGCTGGTGGTCGATGAAAATTACCGTACAGTTTTGGGGGGTTAGTAGTTCGAGTTTAGACACGATTGGTTTCTCCTTTTTGGTTATTGGTTAGTTAATGCAATTTCTAACGTTTTTGAATTTCCTTAGCTTTTTTCCCCCTTTTTAAATGACATGGCTATTTCATTCTTATTAAGTCCGCCAAGTCCGCCAAGGAATTAATTCCTTGACTTATATTAATAAGTCGGTTTAAATCGACTAGGTTAATCGCTTTGAGTCCGTTTAAACGGACTTTAAATGTTAGCCGAAAAATTAATTTTCCGGCGGATTCCGCAACGAATAAAACCGTTTTGTCTTTTTTGAGAGGAATAGGGAAGATCTCCCTAAATCACCTCGATGAGGGGGACTTAAAGAAAATGACATTTACGCTAAGTCAAATAACAATACTTCTGCACCGACATTAGTACTAATTTCAAGCTTCTCTTCACCGTTGATTTGCACCCCATCGCCAGCGCGAAGTTCTTGACCGTTTAAAGTAGCTACGCCTTGGGCTATTTGCACCCATCCGTAGCGACTCGATGGAATTTGATAGGTTAAGGTATTATCTGGCTTTAGTAAAGAAGCATATAAATAAACATCCTGATGAATGGTTACGCTGCCTTCTCTGCCGTCAGGAGAGACGACAAGGCGTAACTTACTCTGTCTTTCTTCCGGTGAAAAATATTGCTGTTCGTATCTGGGAGAGAGGTTTTTCTCGTCTGGAATAATCCAAATTTGTAAAAAGTGAACGGCTTCGGTTTCAGAAGGGTTAAATTCGCTATGGGTGATGCCAGTTCCCGCGCTCATAATTTGCACTTCTCCAGGCTTTATTATGGTTCCATTACCCAAACTATCTTTGTGTTCCAATGCGCCTTCGAGAACATAGCTGATAATCTCCATGTCTCGATGGCTATGGGTGGCAAAACCCGCACCAGGAACGACGCGATCTTCGTTGATGACTCGCAGGTGACGAAACCCCATGCGATCGGGATCTTGAAAACTGCCGAAGGAAAAGGTATGGTAGCTATCGAGCCAACCGATTTGACTGTGACCTCGTATATTGCGATCGTGAATGAGATGGGATTTCGTGTTTTGACTCATAATCTGAATGGTTTTTACAAATCAAATTGAAGTTTTTTCAATTCCTAATTTGCATATCCAATAAAAATTTTAAGAGATTGAAATAGATGTTAAATTGCGATCGCTACTAACTTCTATTAGCGATTTTTGCAAGTTGAATTTTTTTAGGAAGCCGAGGATAGCTCGATTTTATTCAAAAATGAAACCATCGAGGTTTAAGCTTTTGCGAATCGCTGGGTTGATTATATAAAAAGTAACTTTTGATTTCTATAATAGTTTTGCTTATTTTAGAACAATTTTGCTTTTTAGAAAAGATATTATAAACACTTCAATAAATAAATAAAAATGTTCTTTTTAATACCTTAAAGGTATTACTGTTTGCTAAAGGTATAGCTTTAGTTCTATCATAATAATATCGATCTTCTCATCTTGCTTGCCTTAAAAAAAGAATTTTCGTAAGCTGACAAGAATCACACTAAAAGTTGATGGGAAGAATTAACAAACTGCTTGGGCGTAACTCCAATTATACGCTTGAAATAGCGGGTAAAATGGCTGTGGTCGGCGAACCCTAATTGCGTTGAGATGTCCGAAATAGATAGTTCTTGGCAATGTAATAACTCTTTTGCTCGTTCGATGCGATGTTGAATCACATAGCGATGAGGAGATAATCCAGTTGATTGTTTGAACATTCGGGAAAAGTGATATTGGCTTGCTCCCGTCCTACTTGTGGATTAAAATCTAGCCAAACAATATCGCCCTGTGAGGGAGAATTTGACACGAGCTTTTACCCAATTTCATGACCGACAGCCAATCCAGTTTCAATCTCCGAGTGCAGATTGTCTGGCGTTACTTGGGCTAACAAATCGCTTAGATTGTACTTGAGCTTCTTTGGCGAGTCCAAAGATGGTTTGAAGTTTTTTTGCTGTAAAAATTCGGCAAAATCTAGCACTTCTTTTTGTTGTTGAGGAGATAAATCTCGCAATTTTTCTAGAACCGCTTGTTCGAGGCTCATAATTGTTTTTCTGGTAGAAAGAGCTTTTTTGAGGAAATCATAATTTTCTTGTTCTGGGTCTAGTTTATCGCGAACATATTTCTTTGACTTAAATTCTATTGAAGAAAACCAGATTTCTGGTTTGGCTAATGGGATGGAGGCTCTCCAAATCGGGTTTTAAGTGCCTCAATAATTACACTGGTCATTGTCACTCCTTGGCGTTTCGCTTCGGCTGACCAATGCCGACGCAGAGAAATTGGCACTTTCACGCACAAATTGACTTCCTGTTCGGTTGCATCCAACGCGGGAAGGCTTTCTTGAGAGCTACTCTGAGATATCTGCTCGGCTGGCTTATCTGGTTTGCTGGTTATCTGGTCATCTGGTTTTTTGTCTTTCTGGTTTTCTGTTTTTCTGGCTTGCCGAATTAGATCGCCGTATTTGCTGCTCATTGCCATAACTCCATAATTTCATCGCCAAGTGCCTGATAATCTGCCCAAGCTATTTTCGCTCTACTATCGTTTAAGTCTCGAATTGGGATACCTGCTAATGCCGCTTTTGGGAAGCCCGTTGTGCGCCGAATCATGGCTTTAAATACAGGTACGCCTCCAGAAAGCAGGTCATGGAGCATCACCTCCCCTTCACGATTCGGATAGGGAGGAACAATGACCAAGAGCGCTCGGTAATTGGCTGACCCTAAATCTTTTGCCGTTTCCAGCATCGGCTGTAAGCTCAACACATCTGGGGCAGTGGGCAGCACTAACAAATCGCAACCTTTGGCTAACTCTTTGAGGTCGTCGGAATTGGGACGCGCCGGAGTATCTATCACAACATAGTCGGCTCCTGAAATGACTTTCATTGCCTGCCGTTCGTCAGCAACTGTAAAAGGCAATGTTCCCCGATTTGCCCACCCCACAGACGTGCGGTTGGGATCGCCATCGACTAAAACCGTTTTGCCAATGTCGCTGAAATAGGTAGCCAAGTGAACGGCAGTAGTACTTTTAGCGACCCCCCCTTTGTAACCTGTAACCGTGAGAATTTTCATTTCTTCAATCCGCTTTTCTGGTAAACCAGATAGCCCTTTAAAAACTTCTTGCTCTTGTGCGAGAAAGCACAGAAGTATTTGCTCTGTGCCTCTGTTTATCTCATAGTCAGAGAGTCAGAAAACCAGAAAGACAAATTTCTGGTTTTCTTACAAACCAGATTACCAGATAGAATAGCCATCCGAGCGCGGTTTTCATTTGGATGGAACAAGCCATCTAATCAGAGTGGTTGAGCTAGTTGTTGAATATAATTAATGACTTCATTCTTGCTAATGATTTGTTCATTAGGAACACAATAAGAAGGATAAAGATAATGAACTTGACCTGTTAAAGCCGTTTTCCGTTTATCTATTACGACACCATATCTATCTGGAAAAATAATCCATTTTGTACTGGGACGAGTAGGGGTTATTGCTCCCCAGGCTACATTAGTCTTGAGACAATACCAAATAATGACGGAAGGAGGCATGACCCATTGTTTACTTTCTACTTCTCCGCACATCCAGCCTTTGTAATTAGAAGGCATCTGTCGAATGGGATCTTCAATAGAACCAGAAACGGATTTAACGGATATCCAAAAAAGTTTATTGCCCTTGTCGTCATAGACGGGAACATCTTCATCGGTATTAAACTGGGTCACAATTGATTCTCCTGCGTTGATGTTCCTTTTTCTGAGTCCAGCACGAACAATTCTGACCGCTTTTTCTCCCTCAGCTAGAAACCTTTCCCAATTCATGAATTTTCAGGCATTAAAATTCATTTTGGATTTCTGGTTCATTTTGATGATTCATTAAATTCATCTGCTGTTTGACTAACTCTATTAAAATTTGATTACATTCAAGGGCGATTTCTGGATATTGATTAGCTGTCGATTCTAACGGAGTAATCACAGAGGGGTCGCTAAGATCTATTCCCTGCTCCATCATGACTTGGGTTTCTCGTCTGGCATTTGAGAGCAAATCTTGTAAATTGATAGTTTTCGTAATTGCCTGACTCATGATTGACCCTTTTTTCTAATTAAAACTCTCAGAGTGAAGCGGAGCGCGATCGATAGCAGCGATCGGTCAGTGACCGATCGCGCTCCGCTTGTTCGTGGTAGCTACTCAAACATATATGTGAAGCTATAAACAAGCCCATTGCTCCTAAAAAAACTTTAGCTTTTGACTTATCATATATGATAGCCATCTTATCAAAATTGATAACTTTTTGGTTGTGGATTCGATAATTATGCAGCAAGATTATCGCTCGTGGTTAGAGGCGATCGCCGCCAACAGAAATCTCAGAGGGGAAGATTTGCGCGTTCTTCTAGTATTATTGGCAAATACCAACAACGATTGCGCTCAAATCACTCCAATCGAAATAGCCAATCAATTAGGTCTGCGCGACTCAAAC
>JAAUUT010000021.1 GCA_012031035.1 Candidatus Altimarinota bacterium
TAGCAGCTTCTAGCGTCGAAGTAATTGCTGTTTGGAGAAAAGCCAAAGACGATAACGATGGTTGGAATGCTCAAATTTTAGAGCTTCACGATGGAGTCGTACAAGACTTAGCCTTTCAACCCAATAGCCTTTTGCTAGCTTCGGCGGCAGATGATGGTTGGTTGTGTCTGTGGCAAAAAGCTAAACAAGTCGGACAAATTTTAGAAGGTGCGGAGGGAGGATTTTCTTGTTTGGCATGGCATCCCAACGCGCACTTACTTGCCGCAGGCGGAAAAGATGGGGAGTTAATTATTTGGTTGGAATCCTCTCGCGGTAAAGGTTTTGGATAGGGAAATCTTGACAATTTTAATAGTCACGGCAACTACTATAACAACTCGATTATTTTCTCAACTGCCTCAATTGCCGTAAAATTTTGAGGCTGCGATTGGCAAACTCAGGACGAGTCAAAATTCCTTGAGAAGGACTAAAAAGTAAAGCAATAACAAAAAATGTTGTGACAACCAACACGATCGCGGCTCCTGATGGAACGTTAAAGTAATAGCTAATATACATTCCAACTATACTGCTAATCACGCCGATAACTGCCCCTAATCCCATCATTTGATGCAATTCTTTGACTAATAAATAAGCCGTAATTCCAGGAGCAACCATTAGAGAAACTACTAAAACTACCCCGACGGCTTGCATACTTGCAATAATAGTTAAAGTAATCGCAGAAATTAAGCCAAAATAAATCCAATTGACGGGCAATCCCATTGCTTGAGCGCCTAAAGGATTAAAGGTATAAAAAAGAAGTTCTTTGTAGAAAAGCTTAACAAATAAGAGTACCAAAAGCGTAATTAAAAATGTTCTGATAACATCAGGAACAGTTACGCCTAAAATATCGCCGAACAAAAAACTATGGAGATCGATGCGACTTTTTAGTAAAGTTATCAACATGATTCCTAATGCCAAAAAGCCAGAAAAAACTAATGCCATCGCTACATCGACTTTAACGCGAGATTGAGACTGAATCCACGAAATAACTAAGGTACTCAGCGTTCCAGAAATAAATGCTCCTAAAAAAATATCCACACCAAAATAAAAAGCGATCGCCAATCCTGGTAAAACAGCATGGGCAATCACATCTCCCAATAATCCCATGCGTTGAACGATGAGAAAACTTCCCGTAACCGCACAGAGAATCCCTAGCAAAATAGCAATTATAATTGCATTTCGCATAAACTCAAATGAAAGCGGCTCGACGATAATATTCAACATAAACTGTTGGTAATTAAGTATTAATAAATTACTAAATATAAGTTCCTCGTCCTAATAAAATTACGCTCTCACCATAGGCTTTTTGAATATTTTCTGCGGTAAGCACCTCGGTTCGTTCGCCTTGAGCTATCAGTTGTTTATTAATCAATAAAAATTGGTCGTATTTTCTGGCTGCCTCTCCCAATTCATGACCGACAACCAGTAAAATTTTTCCTTCAGATTTTAATTCGTCAAATACTTCCAAAATAATCGCCTCAGTTCTTTTATCAACGCCAACAAATGGTTCGTCAAAAAAAAACAAAATCTGCTTCTTGGGCGATCGCTTGCGCTAAAAATACCCGTTGCTGCTGTCCTCCTGACAACTCCCCAATCTGTCGATTTTTCAACTCCCACATTCCCACTCTCTCCAGTGCTTCTCGCACAATTGTCTTAGATTGAAGGGAAGGAGAGCAAAACCAACCTGTATGACGGGTACGTGCCATCATGACGACGTTCTGCACGGTGATGGGATAATCCCAATCAATTTGCGTTCTTTGCGGCACGTAGGCAACTTTTGCCAATTGTCGAGACAGTGCGCGAGAACGGTACTTAACTACTCCCCTATCTGCGGGAATCAATCCTAGCATTGCCTTGAGTAGCGAACTTTTCCCCGCTCCATTCGGGCCAATTATCCCAACAACTTGCCCAGATTCTAAGCGAAAGCTAACATTCTCAACTGCTACTATCCCTCGGTAATTGACAGCAAGATGTTGAACTTCAAGCATGACAGATCGTGTATGATAATGATTATCATTATAATAAAGCGAAACGCTAATGATATTAATGGGAACTTTTTATAAAAAACTCATCGGAGTTGCCCTGTTGGTAGGATTATCTAGTTGTGGTACTGGGCAACCAACATCAGAGGAAGCGACCGATACCTCTGCGACCGAAGATCGTCCTTTAGTTGTAGCAACGACTAGCGTTTTGTGCGACCTTACCCAACAAATTGCCCAAGAAACCGTTGACCTCAAATGCTTAGTCGGTGCGGGGGTAGATCCCCATGTCTACCAACCGACACCAGAAGACCGCAAAGCGATCGATAGTGCTAAATTAATTTTGTATGGGGGCTACAATTTCGACCCTGGTTTAGCTAAGTTGGTCAAAGCGACCAGCAATCCTTCCCCAAAAGTTGCCGTCCATGAAATCGCCGTACCCAAACCTTTGATGGGAGAAGAACACGACCACGGACACGAAGGCGAAGAACATACTCAAGAACATGAAGAAGAGGAACACGCCGAGGGAGAAAAAGCTCCCGACCCTCATGTATGGCATAATGCCCAGAATGGCATAGCAATAGTAAAAGTTATTTCCGGGGAACTCGAAAAATTAGAACCCAATAATGCCTCACAGTATCAAAATAATGCTCGGGAAATCACAGACGAACTGACTCAAATTGATAGTTGGATTAAATCGGAAATTGCGACGATTCCTGCCGATAGGCGCAAGTTAGTCACTACCCACGATGCACTGGGTTACTATGCCAATGCCTATGGACTGGTTGTTGAAGGCGCTTTACAAGGGATAAGTACCGAAGAAGCACCGACTGCTGCAAGAGTTAGTGACCTGGTTAAAGATATTAGCAAAACTAAAGTTCCAACAATTTTTGCAGAAACAACCATTAATCCTAAGTTAATTGAAACAGTAGCCAAAGAATCTAAAGTTACAGTTTCAGATCGGGAATTGTATGCCGATGGCATCGGAGAAAAAGGAACCGATGGGGATACCTATCAGAAGATGTTAATTGCCAATACTCGCACGATTGTTGAAGGCTTAGGGGGGAAATATACGGCATTTCAACCCAAATAAAATTATTATCATTCGGGAGCTAATGCTATGAATGAATTATTAATTTCAGAACAACTTAAATGGGGAATGCCAGTTACGATTATTACTGGTTTTTTAGGGAGTGGCAAAACTACATTACTTAATCAAATTCTCCAAAATAAACAGGATTTAAAAGTTGCTGTTTTGGTGAATGAGTTTGGCGATATCAATATCGATTCTCAACTTCTTGTTTCTTATGATGATGACATGGTTGAGTTGAGCAATGGCTGTATTTGTTGCACCATCAATGATGGATTAGTTGAGGCAGTTTATCGTATTTTGGAAAGAGATGAGAAAGTCGATTATCTTATTATTGAGACTACAGGTATTGCCGATCCTTTACCGATTATCTTGACATTTGTAGGGACAGAATTTCGAGATTCAACTCGTTTGGATTCTATTGTTACAGTAGTCGATGCTGATTTGTTTGATGCCGACCATTTTGATAGCGAAGCGGCAATTAAACAAATTTCTTATGCCGATATGATTTTACTTAATAAAACCGATCTGGCTATTCCAGAAAAATTAGCCCAATTAGAATCTCAGATCGAGACTTTCAAACGAGGAGCTAGGATTTTACGGACTCGGTATTGTCAAGTGCCAGTGGCACTCATTTTGGACGTGAGATTAACGCCTATTGAAGCTTATCAAAACGAGGAAGAAACTTATCATCACCATCACGACCATAAATATCATTCTCATCACTTAGAAAATGATGGATTTATTTCGATGTCTTTTACGAGCGATCGCCCTTTTGATGTATATAAATTTGAGAAGTTTTTAACCGAAAAAATGCCGAATGAGGTGTTTCGCGCTAAAGGAATTATTTGGTTTAACGGTAGCGAACTGCGTCATATTTTCCAATTAAGCGGCCCTCGCTACGATATGAAATCAGATCGTTGGACGAGTTCGCCTTCTAACCAGTTAGTTTTTATCGGTCGTCATTTAAATCCCGATAAAATTCGCCAACAGTTAAATGACTGTTTGGTTTCTGAGGTAACTAAGTTAGTAAAAACCTAACTTTTTCACAGTTGCTTCTCTATATTTCTGTTCGATTTTTTGTTGTTTAATTCACTCACCAAAGACTCATCTATGACTTTATCTAAGTCCGAACCGACTACCATCAAACAAACTAAAAGTTCCTTCCCAAACCTAACAACCGAGCATCAACCTCCTGTTTCAGAAGAAGATATGATTCAGGCGGTACGGACTTTACTGCTAGGATTGGGAGAAAATCCCGATCGCGAAGGGTTAAAAGACACTCCCAAACGAGTTGTTAAAGCCTTACAATTCCTAACATCAGGGTATCATTACTCTCTCGATGAATTGCTCAATGGAGCCGTTTTTCACGAAGATACTGACGAGATGGTATTGGTACGAGATATCGATCTTTTCAGTTCCTGCGAACATCATATTCTACCAATTTTAGGTCGCGCTCACGTCGCCTATATTCCCGATGGAAAGGTCATTGGACTGTCAAAAATTGCCCGTATCTGTGAAATGTATGCCAGACGCTTGCAAGTGCAAGAAAGGTTAACCGCACAAATTGCCGATGCCATACAAGGGTTATTAAAACCGAAAGGCGTAGCAGTTGTCATCGAAGCAACTCATATGTGTATGGTCATGCGAGGCGTACAAAAACCGGGTTCTTGGACTTCTACTAGTGCCGTGAGAGGAGTCTTTGCAGAAGATGCGAAAACCCGTCAAGAATTTATGAGTTTAATTCGGCACGATCCTACATTTCATTAAATCCCGAACTTAAATTGCGTGCCCTAGTAGAGGTGAGGAATTTCTCATCTCTACTTTCTCAAAAATAGAACAATGAATCAAGATTTTCTTTGGATCGAACAATTAAAATTTAACGAACAAGGATTAATTCCTGCGATCGCTCAAGATTATCGAGATGGAACTATCTTGATGATGGCGTGGATGAATAAAGAATCAATTCAGCAAACTTTGACAACGAAAGAAGCGCATTACTGGAGTCGCTCTCGACAAGAATTATGGCATAAAGGTGCAACTTCTGGGCATATTCAGAAAGTCAAAAAATTTTATTACGATTGCGATGCCGATACCTTGTTATTAAAAATTGAGCAGGTTGGAGATGTTGCCTGTCACACGGGTAAAAGAAGTTGTTTTTTTAAGTCTGTTCCTATCAATTAATTTGAATAGATTAATGAAACATTTAATTAGGCTAATTTCTTTAGAATAACTTATTCAAATCAAATGTCTCGTCTAAGTATATCTCTTTCGGATTCTCTCCCCACTCTTCCCAAAACTGGAATGCCAGTCACCATTATTACTGGTTTCTTGGGCAGTGGAAAAACAACTTTGCTCAATCATATTCTAGAAAACAAACAAGGTTTAAAAGTTGCAGTTTTAGTCAATGAGTTGGCGATATTAATATCGATTCTCAACTTCTAGTTTCAACACAAGAAGATATGCTAGAGTTAAGTAACGGGTGTATTTGCTGTACGATTAATGATAGTTTGGTCGAAGCAGTCTATCAGATTTTAGAAAGAGAAGATCGAATTGATTATTTGATTATTGAAACGACGGGACTAGCAGATCCTTTTCCGATTATTTTGACTTTTCTAGCTACTGAGTTAAAGTATCTAACCGACCTGGATTCGATTATTACGTTGGTCGATTCGGAAACTTTTACTCCCGAACATTTTGAGAGCGATATTGCCCTTCGTCAGATTAAATACGGCGACATTATTGTTCTCAATAAAATTGATAGAGTTGATGAGAAAAAAATCAAAGAGTTAGAAAATTTTATTCGAGATAATAAACAAGGAGTAAGAATTTTTCACAGCCAATACGGGAAAGTTCCACTAGCATTACTTTTGGGAGTAGGATTAACCCAAGAAGATATTTATATCAGTCAAATTAGAGAATTTCGGCGCGATCGCCAATCGGCTGGCTACCATATAGAAAATGATGGATTTATTGCAGTTTCTTTTGAGAGCAATCGCCCTTTCGATCTACACAAATTCGAGAATTTTATTATCGAAGAAATGCCTTACACTGTCTTTCGAGCTAAAGGAATTCTTTGGTTTGAAGAAAGCGAATTGAGACATATTTTCCAGCTTAGTGGCAATCGGTACGAACTCGAAGCAGATGAATGGCAAACACAACCTAAAAATCAGCTTGTTTTGATTGGTCGGAATTTAGATACTGCACTTATCCACGACCAAATAAAAAACTGCCTAACTCCTCATCCTAAGAAGATAAAATTTGTTCTTCCAGATTTACCTTTTTAAAACATGAATTTATTTTCAGGTGGAAAACCAAAAGCTAATCCAGAAAAAATCAAGCAAATCAAAACCTGGATTTATCAGTTGTTTGAGATTGACGAAGAAATTTTCATATCGTTAAATCAACTGCAATGTACAGAACCAGATTGTCCTCCTCTTGAAACTGTTATCGTTATTATGGACGAACCCAGGCAACAATATAAAATTCATAAATCAATTGCCGAAATTGAACGGGAGGATCTATTGAAACTAAAACAAAACTAATAAAACTTTTACTATGTCTAAACACGCAATTTTTGTTTGTAAATCCTGTGCTTTTTCTCTTGCCAGACGAGATTATTTAGGACAAAGAGGAGGAAAACATCTGTGCGATCGCGTTCAAAATTTAGCACAAAATTGGCATTTAAAAGATAATTTTTTGATTCAGGAAGTAGAGTGTTTGAGTGCTTGTAATCGTCCTTGTGTTGTTGCTTTTGCCGCACCCAAAAAAACCACTCTCATGTTTGGCGATTTGCTACCTTTAAATAGTGCATCTGCCGTGCTGCAATTTGCCGAGCAATACTTTGAGAGTTCTGATGGATTAATTAAGCGTCAAGACCGTCCTGAAGTCCTACAAAAAGGAATTTTAGCTCGCATTCCCCCTTTACCCTCACTAAGCATTGTGACTTGAATTTATGGCTATGAAAGTTGCTTATATCTTTAGTACGTCGGGACATACGGCTAGTTACAAACTCGGTCAAATGATTTTGCCTCAATTAGAAGAAAATAACCACAGTGCAGAAGTGGTAGGAATGTTTTTCTTCGACGATAATACTTACCTTTTAAGAAAGGGAGACTCGATGGGAGAACGTTTGGGCGAACTAGCTAAAGCTTCTGGGATGTTATTGATGTTGTGCGATCGCTGCGCTTTAGAAAGAGGTCTTGCCAAAGGAGAACCGGGAAATTGTACGCCTCAAAATACCGTGGAAGGGGTACAGGTAGGTTGTTTTCCCGACCTCTACCAAGCTTTAGACAAAAATAGCCCAGACTACATCATTACATTATAGAAAATGGCTCTTAAAATTTACAATACCCTAACTCGCCGCCTCGAACCGTTTATTCCCCTCGAACCCGGCAAAGTGAAAATGTACTGCTGCGGGGTGACGGTATACGATTATTGCCATTTAGGTCACGCTCGTTCTTATATCGTCTGGGATGTGGTACGTCGATACTTGCAATGGCGGGGAGATCGGGTGACTTACGTTCAGAATTTTACCGATATCGATGACAAAATTCTCAATCGCGCCAAGCAGGAAGGAACTTCGATGCAGGAGATTTCTGACCGCTATATCCAAGCTTATTTTGAAGATATCCGGCGATTGAATGTCAAAGATGCAAATGAATATCCCCGCGTCACCGAACATATCGCCGAGATTCACCAATTGATTCGAGAATTAGAAGAAAAAGGCTATGCTTACGCCGTTGATGGAGATGTTTATTACCAAGTGCAGCAGTTTCCCTCTTATGGCAAACTCTCTGGACGCAAGCAAGAACAAATGCAAGCAGGAGCAAGCGGACGAGTGACAGACAGCAATTTCGCTAAAAAGCAGGAATCTCTCGATTTTGTTCTCTGGAAAGCCGCAAAACCCGACGAACCCGCTTGGGAGTCTCCTTGGGGGAAAGGTCGTCCGGGGTGGCATATCGAATGTTCGGCGATGGTGAGGGCGCTGTTAGGCGATACTATCGATATTCATGGCGGTGGCGGCGATTTGGTATTTCCCCACCATGAAAATGAAATTGCCCAATCAGAAGCCGTTACTGGCAAACCATTAGCACGTTACTGGATGCACAATGGTATGGTGACGGTTAATGGGGAAAAGATGTCTAAGTCGTTAGGAAACTTTACCACGATTCGCGAGTTACTGGCTCGCCCCGTCGAACCGATGGTGTTGCGATTATTTGTCCTCCAGGCGCATTATCGCAAACCCTTAGATTTTACCGAAGAAGCGATCGCGTCGGCGACCAATAGTTGGGATACCCTCAAACAAGGTCTGCTGTTTGGCGATCGTTACGGTAAACAATTAGGATGGGAACAATCGCATCGCGATCGCCGTTGGTCAAGGATCGTTAGCCAATTTCAAGCGGCAATGGATGAGGATTTTAATACCTCAAAAGGACTGGCAATTTTGTTTGAACTTGCCAAGGAATTGCGACGACAGGCAAACCTTTTCATCCATCAAGGAAAAACCGATGTCAATGCGGAAGCCATACAGGAACAGTGGCATACTTTAGTTCATTTAGCGCAAGTTCTGGGATTGGAAGCAAAACCAGAAGCAGAAACTCCTACTTCCTTGTCTGGTTTTACTCCTGTGGAGATTGAGGAAATGATTTGTCAAAGAGAAGCAGCGCGAAGGGAAAAAGACTTTGCTAAAGCAGATTGTCTCCGCAAACAATTACAAGCAGCGGGAATTACTGTCATAGATCGACCGTTGCGATGAAGTCTTCTTGAGAGAGAATCCCGCGTAACTGTTCGATTGAAGCCAAAGTTTGCCGATAGGCATCCATCTTCCCTTGTGCTTTGAAATATCGCAAGGCAGTTTTGAGATCGGCGATCGCTGCTTGCTTAAGTCCGATTTGGTGACGCAGCCTACCTCGATTGAGATAAGCTTCGGCATACTGGGGATTCTGTTGGATCGCTTGGGTGAAATCGGCGATCGCTGCCCGAAGATTGCCACTTCTATGATAAGCGCAAGCGCGATTGTAGTAAGCTCGGTCGTTATTACTGTCTAAACGAATCCCTTGAGTTAAGTCAGCAATGGCGACGGGGAGATTATCTAGAAACAAATGGACTAAACCGCGATCGCTGTAAATCAATGCCTGTTGAGATTGGGGAATCGTCCGTCTTGACGCTAACGCTCGCTCGTAATCGATTAGAGCTAGTTGGTAGTCTTGTCGAGCTAAATGAACTAATCCTCGATTGTAATAAGCTTTGTAGTCGTCAGCGTCCCGTTTGATGACTTCTTGATACTGCTCTAAGGCTGCCCGATCGTTCCCCATTCTATAATAAGCCAGTCCCCGGTTTAAATAAGCTTCTGTGTTATCGGGATTCAGTCTCAAAGCTTCTTTACAGTCCGACTCAGCCGCTCGCTCGTTTTCTAATTGTAGGTAGACTAAACACCGATTGCTATAAGCTGCTGCCTTGCTATCATCCCGCTCGATCGCCTGAGTAAAATCTAACAAGGCTTGCTGGTAATTTTGCTTTTTTATATTCTCTATTCCCTGAAGAAACGGATTATCCTCTGACATCGCTTTGGCAGGTTGCACCGCAGAAAATAGTAAGATCGCCACCATAAGGGTGAAACTAAGCAGTATTTTTACTAAGCCTTTCACAAGAACAAGAGTACTATAATTTCAATCGAGCTATTTGTTTAGCATAAAAAGAATAATTTTTTTGTCAAAAGACCAGTTGTCAAATTCATGAAAACAAGAGATTTTCAGGGAAATTAATCAATTGTGCTTTCTCATTGTTTTCAAGAGGAATCGATACACAGTTATGGATAAAGATGTTTGTTAACTTTTAACCCATTGACTAAATGCTCGTTAACAATTTGTCTAGCAACATCTGGCGTGACGCGAGTATACCAAGTTCGATCTCCTGAATAGAAAACGACAGCCCCTAACTTACACACTTCCAAACAACCTGCACTCATAACAGTAACATCTATACCAGCTTCATCAACTGCCTGTTGTAAAGCTTCGTAAATGGGTTTCCAGTTGCGTGAGGGATAACAGCGACTAGAACGACAGACGGAAATATAGGGACGCTTGAGGGGGTTACAGTTAAAAGGAATGGGACGAATTCCTAACACATAAATTTCACGTAATTCTTCATACAAACTCAGTTTATCTAAGCGAGGTTTTCTCTCTGGCAATAAGTCTTCATCTTCACCCAAAAACGGGTTGGGCAGAAATAAATTCATCATTTTTTCTCCTATCCCATTCCAAAACTGAATTCCCCAACTACGAGCTTGACCATTTTCATTCAATCTACGGTAAAATGCTGCTCGATGGATAGCTCGCTGTTGCCGCAGTTCGGGTGGTGTTTTACAAAGCGGCCCGCCTAAGTGTTCTTCGATACAAAGATGGAGATGCCATGCTTCGGTTGCAACTGTTAAATAACCATCGTAAAGAATACAAATTTTTGGAGGTTGAGTAAGTTCTAACTCCAGTACGCTACCTTCAACCACATGACCAATTTGCGTATCCTGCCAGCGTTCCTGAAATAAAGTGTATAGCAAAGGGCCGATAACATCGATCGCGCAAGGAAAATCCTCATACTCAATGCTTTGATTTGCATAAAGTGGTTCGATTGTCCGACAATTAAGCGGAGTAACCCAGCAAGAAAATTTACTCATCAATATTATCTTTTAGCTTCTAGAAGTTTGCGAATATTTTCTGGGCATACTCAGCCAAGCTATTAATCTGTGAACGAGAGAAAGAGCGATTGCCCAACTGGCATCTTTAACAAAAATTCTCCAAAGAATTGCCTCGGTTAAACCATGTCTCCCCGATAGCTCGATCGCCAGTATGACGCTACCTTGAAACAGGATATATCCTGAAACTAAAGCTAGTCCTAACCACAACAGATGACCTTTCCAATCTTTGTGGCTAAATCGAGGTCGAATCGTGCTGACAAGGCATACTGCTAGCGTTCCTGCACCCATCAGCAATCCCCAAGCGAAAGATTCAAAAGTTTGAGGATATTGACGTATTGTGTAACCGTATAACTGATTGACGAACCAGATTACTATAGCAGTTGCGATCGCGCGCTCGCGTTTCAAAGTGCTTCCCGATACTACAGCCAATCCTACTAAAGGTGCGTGGGGATCAACAATGCTGCTAGCACTTCCCGCAGCAACAAGTAAGAATTGCCAGAGACGATTGCGAGAGAGGTTTTCCCAAACAACTAACCAATAATTCGCTCGATTTTGGTTCAATGTTTGGTTGTCTGCATTGGTGTAACTCATACAGCTTAAATTGGTTATTGCCCATACAATCTATCTTCGGCGATCGCAACAGTTTGGAGAAAAGTTTTTTGTCCAAAATACATCGTAATTTACAAAGATTGCGATCGCACTAAATTTTCGCATCAATTCAACGAATCGTTGACTAATCGGTTGTCTGGATATGAACTCTAGAAAATGAGAGATTTATGTGGGCGAACGAAAGATATCCTATAGTTTAGACCAATCTTCTGGAAGCATATTGGCTTGTATGACAAATCCTCCTTTCCCGTCGGGCGTAAGTACGTATGCCATACCTTGAGGATCGGGATAGATACCCGTAGCCGCTTCAAAAATATCGTCATGACCGACTATGACAGTATTTTTCCCGCTTGGAGGCACTGTTGTCAGTAATGGAGTCACATTGGTTTTCATTTGTTGAACTTGCTCTTCGGTGTATTCCTCGAAAGGCAAGAAGTTAAGTTTCGCATTTTTCTTATGTTTGCCGAAAGCTAGGTCTGCGGTCTTCCAAGCTCGACAATATTCGCTAGTAATGACTTCATCTACGGGGATTTTTTTCGCAGTGAATGCCGCACCGATATCTTTAGCCTGTTTGATGCCAACATCGTTTAGTTTTCGTTGGGTTTCGCAATCATCAAGCTTCATCTTCGGGTCTGCTTGGTCAGCGTAATCTTTATCGGTTTGAGGGTGACGAATATATTGATATATCCCTTGGGTAATTAAAGTATGTCCCTTACGCACCTCCAATGTGGGCGACCAGTTGTTACCAAGATCGCGATGAGAACGCCAAAATAACCACACAGCGATCGCAAAAATAGCAACGCCCAAACAATTTACCCAAAGTGATGGTTCATAATCCGCAATGCTCAACCAAGGAGAAAGAACGTAGATTAAAGGCAGAATCAGCATACCAGCAAATACCAAGAAAAGTAGTATTTTTTCCTGCACTGTTTTGCGATCGACAGCGATTTCGTTGTTTTTATTTTCTCTGTGATATGGTGTACGAATGACAAAACAAGCTGTTAAACCAATTATGAAAAGTATTTTTAGGATCGACGTGTCCATAATTTCACCTCGCTCGCTTTGACGCAAAATATCAACGATAGTAGTTCTAGACTAGCAAATAAATAGGAAAGATTCTCAATAAATCTCGATCGAATCCTTAAGGTTAGAGTCGAACTTTCCCGAACGCAAATTAAAGCTAATGTTGATAGCTTCTAGCAAACACAATCATTCTCACAACAAGAAAGATCCTCAAGAAATAAACCTGCTTGGCGATAAGCTTCGAGGACAGATGTATTGATAGCGAGACGTTGCGCGATCGCATTAGCTACCACGGCAAATCGTTGGCGAAATTTATAAATAAAACAGAAAATGACATTGCCATGACGGACTTGAGAACCCACTAAAAATAGTCCTGGCGAAATAGTCGATTCATCTTTATCCGTTAAGAGAGCATATCCGTTAGAGAAATCGAATAGATCGGCAATTAAACCCAGACTTCCCGTAAAACCCGTGCCTAAAATAGGCACAGTTGGACTTATCCAACGATCGCTTTTGCTTTGGATCGCATAACCTTTTTTAACTCGCTTAACTTCTTCGACTGCAACATCATGAATTAATTCGATCCGCCCCGTTTTATATAAAAATTCTAATCGTTGTAGCGTATAAGGAGAAAGAGAAATACTCGGATCTGGATCGGTAGAAAGCCATTTGCTAGCGCGATCGATGACACGAACTTTTTTTCCTAAAAGAGATAAGTTAATCGCCGCATCGATGCCGCTTTCGTAACCGCCAATAATGTAAAACTCATCTCCTTCAAGTTGTTTCCAAGATTGCACCTGAGAGTTATGAAGGCATAATTGAGCGCCAGGAAAAGGATTGCGATTGGGATATTGAAACTCTCCTGCTGCCCAAATGACAAATCGACTTTGAATTTCTCCTTCTGAAGTCGTAATAATAAATCCTCGCTCTTGAGGTAAAGATTTTAGGTTTTTAACCTCTATTTCGGTACGAATGGGTAATTGAAAATGTTCGGCAATGGTTTGTAAATAGAAAGCATATTCTTTACCCGTCAAATGCTCTCGTTGAACCATCAAAGCGGGAGAGGATTTTAAAGTAATTGCATTGAGGTCGAGCAATCCAAATCCGTGACTGGGAAAAGAAGGTGTAATGAAACACATTTCAGCCGGCCAGTTGAGGAAGGAAGCACCCACGCGATCGCGTTCTAAAATGACGTAGTTTGTGATTCCCAAGTCTCGCAGAACAACGCCACATCCAATTCCCGCCGCCCCTGCACCAACGATAACGACATCTAATGTTTCAAAAGTTTTCATAATTGAAAAATTTTTGGTCGATACTTAATCTTGTGGGGATTGAACCACTAAAGCACTGCCGCGCTGCCGCGTTATCGGTTTAATGCTAAACAAACGTATATATTGGTAAGGATGCTCCTGTAGAAGCTGTTCTAAGGTAGCGATCGCCTCTACCTCATCGCTGGTTCTAATCGTTGCACAATCCAACCAGGAATTTGCCCGAAATCGCCGTGAATCTGCCCGTTCGACCCCGATGTATAAGCCACGGCTCATTATCTTGCGAACCCAGTCTAATGCTTCAGAATTCAAGCGCGTCGATCGCGGATGACCATCACGAGATCCATTCTGCTGCAACAGGTTTGAATGTCCGTTCGGTTCGTTGCGAATAACAGCAATGCAGATATCATCTTCAGCGCACAGATAGCCCTGACGTAGTTTTTGATTGATGCTAACTACGTGACGGGCAAAACTTGAGTCGGCTGTCTGGACATTAGGTAAGCGATCGGCTTGCTGCTGATGGGTAATCGCGGAGCCAGATGCTACATATTTACCCGCCGGGATTTCCACATTCTCGATCAACACATGAGACATGACGATACAACCATCTCCCACACGAGCATTGAATACCGTCGAGCGGAAGCCAATAAAGCAGCCATTTCCTATGTAAGCTGGGCCGTGAATCAGCGCCATGTGAGTAATCGAGGCATTATCACTAATCCACACCGAGTAAGGATTTCCATCATCCCCTGTGATTCGACCTTGCTCTAAGCCATGAATTACCGCACCATCCTGAATATTTACATTATCTCCAATGTGAAATGGCATCCCTTCATCGGCTCGAATTGAGACCCCCGGAGCGATATGAACCTGTGCGCCAATTCTCACATCGCCAATTACGTTGGTGAGGGGATGGATATAGACGCTGGGATCGATTGTCGGCTCGATCAGTTTTTGCGACCAGGGCGTGGGCGGAGCGGGGATACTATGGATGTTCATGTTTTTATAATAATGATTATCATTCTAATAATACTCAGAAAGGATTAGTCTAGGAAAGTACATTTGCCTTTACTTAAGCCAATGAAATTTAAGCGAGAAAAAACCAACTACCCCAAGCCAGAAGTAGAGCAAAAGCGATCGCGGCAGTTACTTGTTGACACAGCAATTTGAATGCAAAACGCCAAGATACCTCGCGGGAAATCATTAAAAGCGTAACGAGGCAAGGAAGCAGTACGCCTGCCAAATAAACTCCCGTTAAAATTTGGGAAGGACTCAGACGATCGAGGGTATCGGGTTCGGCCAAAAGTAAAATGCCATCCTTGCGAATGGAGGCTAACACTACAGGCAAAGCAGCTTCGGAGGGAAGGCGAAAGAGTCCCATAACTGGACTGAGGACGCTAGATAAAGCATTGAGAATGCCTATCCAATCCAATAAAGAAGCGATTAGAGTAATAAGAATGAAGATAGGGATAGCATTGAAAAAGAATTGAGATAAGGTACTGCGTGCCTCGCGCCAGATGGCATTCAGACGAGGAACTTCTAAAAAACTTCGTCCTTCAATGACTAAAGCGTTGAAAGGCGATCGCGCTTGTTTGGGTGTTGTCAGTCGAGCGTATATTAGTGTCGTAACCGTCAGATAAAGTAGATAGGGAATGACGAGAAAAGGCATTTCTGCCGCCGCAAACACTCCTAAAGTCGCCCCAAATTGGTAAGAACAAGCAGAACCAAAAGCGATTGCCCCGATACAAGTCCCTCGCGAACAACTCGAACAGGCACGGGTGCTAATAACAGCAGGAACGTTGCAACCGAAACCCATAATAACTCGAATCAAATCCCGTCCGCTCAGACCAAAAGGACGGATTAATGGGTGTATGGCAGCAGTAATGCGATCGAGCAATCCACTAGCTTTGTAAGCACCTAAAAACAAGGCATAGAGAACGACGGTAGGAACTGCCCAAACAAATAATAATGGCCCCATCGTAACAATGCCATAACGACCGACCAAAATATCTGATAAAGGCGAGGAAAGTTGACTTCTGAATTCGACTGAAGGTTTCACCCATCCTTGAACCAAAGGATCGATCCATTCGGCAAAAGTATTAGCACTCCCAACGGCGAGAATTGCGGGAAATAACAGCAAGACTATGGCAAAAAGAAATCCCCAGTAGGGGTGTTCTAAAAGAGTGGGTGAAGGTTCGATGCGCCAACCGACTTTTTCTAAGATCGCATCTTGGGTAAAGGGTTGAGGGTTGTCGATCGCTTCTAAGATTCCAATCCGCTCTAACGTTCCCAGCTTGCGAGCATCTACGGGAACGAACGCTAACCCCAAAAGAACCTTAAGACGTTCTAACGCCTCTGTTGCCCGTTCTGTTGAAACTTTATCCCAAAACGTCACAACGACAGCACCTTGCTTTCCCCGTACCAACGGTAGCAGATCGGCTAAATCGTCATCAAGATGAGTTGCTTGGACGACTAGCAAAACGCGATCGCTTGCTTGCAGTCGTTTGAGTACTGATGCCGTCGTCTGAGTGTCAGAAAAGCGTAAAATTCCTGGCGTATCGACGAAAATATGCTCTCCATCTCGATAGGTTTCACAAGAAACCGTTGTGCCGCGAAAGTTTGAGCTATAGGCAGATTTATGGGTAAGAGAAGCAATCAATTGAGATTTACCGACGCTCTCTTTACCAACAACGACAATGCACGTTTGAGCAGAAAGGGAAGAAACCATCGGAAATTAGGCGGATAACTATTGACTTTTTAATAATTATGTGGTAAAAACGCGATCGCTAAACTTTCTGCTTGCGCGTCGCTAAAGCACCAACACTTAAGATACCGATGGTTAATCCCAATGCTGAAGTTGGTTCGGGAACGGGAACCGAATTAATGACACCAACTGCTTCTAAGTCAAAACCGCCAGAACCGGGGATGGGAGTAATCCAAGGATCGTAGATGGGATTGCCAGAAGCGTCTAGAAAAGAACCATTGCCAGGGATGTCTACAATGCGGACATAGTTAACGCGATCGAGATCCAGCAAACCGCTAGTGACTAGAGGCGCATCTTGTAAATCGTCTAAGTTAAAAGGCGTTCCCCAAGAACTAGCGATGAACTCGTCATCAGATACAACAATGCCGTTGTTGACGTGCTTGCCCGCCAAGTTATAAATATTTGTTGCATCGAGATTTCCAAATGGATCGACTGGTGTAGGTGTCAGGGAAGTACTGGGAAAACGGGCAAAATTTATCCCATCGGTGGAGACTTCTACATAAGCGAGTTCGCCAAAAAGACTGCCATTGGAGGCAAAACCAAATCCATTTTCAAAAACTGCCAAGTCAGCACCAGTACCATTGCGTATTGGTGAAGCGAAGGTTAAAGTAATTTCACCAGGCGAGACACCAGCAGCAATCTGTCCGGCATTCAGTTCCCCTAAAGAAGCAATATCGTCAAACGTACCCGTGACAGAACCGAGGGTTTTCTCTGGAGTCTGCCACTGTTCTAGAACCCCTAGCGCTGGTTGATAATTTTGGAAACCCGTCGCCCAACTCGTAAAAATAGGATTAACCTTGTTATTGGGCGTAACTCTACCCAAACCATCTATCCCAATAAATCCTGGAATCCCAGAATCGATTTTTCCCGGATCGAAGGTGGAACCCGAAAATGTCCCAGCTACAGCTTGCCCTGGGATTAGATTTGCTATCCCCAAACTGAGGGCAAGCAATATAAGCTTATTGTTCATGATGGTCATAGATTTACAAAATGATAATCATTCTCATAAAAATTATACTAGCTCCCGACGATTTAGAGATCGATCTTACATTTTTGGCTGCGATCGCTATTGGTACGACACAATAAATAGATTGCGGGTTAGAGTTTAGTTTTTTGACCGCGCGATCGCACGACAATAGCCTGACGGTAAGGACGACGGATAATTCCTTTTTTCTCGAAATCATTAAGCAATCTTGTTACCGTGACTCTAGTTGTACCAACAAGTGCGATTCGTTCAGTCTAAACCGAGAAATCGGAGGACGACTGACATTGGTAAGAGTAACCTTATGAGGTTAAGAAGCACTTAAATCCTCTACCAATGATAACTTCATAACCTTGTAGGTGATTGGAAGTACCCTAGAAACCAAAAGTCCTACCCTCCAGACGCAGGAGCGAAAGCCAATTCCCCTAGGTAGAGACTAGCCATCAATCCTTGAAGCGGGAATTAAAGCGGAAACAGCGACCAGAAGCCTAATCTAGTCAACCGTGAGCAAGTTCTTATGGATAACGAAAGTGAAGTCATTGTCTGAATTACCGTCATAACAAAAGCAGTGAAACCAGGCTGACACACTGCCAGACTCAAAAGGGCAATAGTCAGGGTGGTGTAGGGATTTGTATCAGTACATCAAGCGTTACCCGAAAACTCGGTAAAGAGATGACATCCTAACAGAACAAACCAAAGGTTATGAGGAACGAAGTAACTCACCCATTTACTCTCAAGGTAGGTCGATACCAAGAGCAGTCAGCTAAGACGCAAAACTCTGATTAATTTCAGGTAATGGGCGGGAAAGATTGAGTCAGAAGCCAAAGCCTCGCAATAATCACGAGGATATGCAGACGGACTCACGGAGAAACGGAATGTAAAGTTACGAGTAGCAATTCACAAGTTATGAACGAGGTATCAAAACCTACGTATGAATGGAAAGACATCAACTGGCGAAAGCTAGAAAGAAATGTCTTTAAGTTGCAAAAGAGAATTTACAAAGCGTCTCATCGCGGTGAAGTCAAGAAGGTTCGCCGACTCCAAAAATTACTCACAAAATCCTATAGTGCAAAAGCATTAGCGGTTCGTCGCGTCACCCAAGATAACCAGGGGCGTAAAACGGCAGGTGTGGATGGCGTTAAATCGCTGACCCCAAAGCAACGTTTAGCCCTAATGGAACAATTAAGACTGGGTTCAAAGGTTAAACCAACTCGAAGAGTTTGGATACCCAAACCAAATGGAGAAAAAAGACCTTTAGGAATACCGACCATGCACGACCGAGCTTTGCAAGCGTTAGTCAAACTGGCATTAGAGCCAGAATGGGAGGCGCGATTTGAACCTAACTCATACGGGTTCAGAGTAGGACGCTCATGTCACGACGCGGTTGCGGCAATATTTAACGCAATCAACCAGAAATCCAAATTCGTTCTGGATGCGGATATATCAAAATGCTTCGACCAAATCAACCATAAGAAACTTCTAGAAAAATTGAATACCTATCCGACCTTACGAAAACAAATTCGAGCTTGGCTAAAAGCTGGTGTCATGGATGGGAAAGAGTTATTTCCTACACTGGAAGGCACGCCGCAAGGCGGAGTTCTTTCGCCATTATTAGCTAACGTGGCTCTACATGGATTAGAGATAATGATTAAAAGTTACGCCCCAACTTTCAACATTAAGAGGGGTTGCGGAGGACAGTTGTCCCTTCGAGACAAAGAAAAATCAGTATCTCTAATTCGATATGCAGATGACTTCGTTCTCATACACGAAGACGTAGGAATAATTCAAAACCTCAAAACAAAAATAGAAGAATGGTTAAAAGACATGGGGCTTGAGCTAAAACTAAGTAAAACCAGAGTAACTCATACTTTGCTCGATTTAGAGGGAGAAAAAGCCGGATTTGATTTCTTAGGCTTTCACATCCAACAATTTCCAGTAGGAAAATATCAATCTAGTAAAGCTAGAGGAAAATTACTTGGTTTCAAAACCATCATAACCCCCAATAAGGAAAGCCAAAAGAGACATTACAGAGAATTAAGCAAAACGATTAATCAAAGTCGCGGTATCGACCAAGCAGGATTAATCAAAAGACTGACCCCTATCATCAGGGATGGTGCAATTATTTCTCAACCGTAGTAAGTAAAAAAATATTTCAAAAACTTACTCATTTATTGACTCATAAGCTGATTAAATGGGGTATACACCGCCACAGAAATAAGGGCAAAAAGTGGGTAGCCCGTAAATATTTCAAAACTATAGGCGGTGATAACTGGGTCTTCGCAACCAGAGAAGAGGGAACCAACCCGCTTCGGTTACTAAAACATAGCTCCACTGAAATCAAACGCTATGTGAAGGTCAAAGGTGATGCGTCACCTTACGATGGCAACCTAGTTTACTGGAGTTCGAGAATGGGTTCGCACCCAGAAATGCCTAGTAAAATAGCCAAGCTACTTAAACGGCAAAAGGGCAAATGCCCCTACTGCGATAACTTCTTTAGAGATGGAGATAGGCTTGAAACAGACCACATTATCCCGAAATCTATTGGTGGAAGGGATAGTTATGATAACTGGCAACTTCTCCATCGACATTGCCACGATAAAAAGACTGCCAATGATGGTAGTTATGGTACAAAATCTAGCTGTAAAAGTGCTAAACCGAAGCCACAAGAAATACCAGATAATTACATCTGGTCTGACGATATGTTGGTAACGACGTACTCATGACAAGAGCCGTTTTTCTGAGGAGCGGAATGATAAGAAATTATCACGTTCCGTTTTGGAGAGCAGTGGAGGGGGCGACCTCTTCACTGACTTTAATTGCTATGTCGAAATATATACTCTGTGCGGTCAATCCAACTGGGACTTGCTCTGATTGCCAGCACTACAAATGTCACGAAGATATCAAAGTGGGAGAACCAAACAAGAGTGAATTTCTCAAGTATCTCTCTCAGTTCCCAAAAGGGTATTCAGAAGAAGAAGTTTTCGCACTCGCGGCTTATGCAGCGATTATTAGACACGCGATCGCAAGATCTAGAAACACATCCTTAATTTAATGGATGTTCTTTTTAACTTACGATCGATAAGTCTTTTATTTGTAGCGATCGCGTTGGTAGCCTATCGAACAAGGGTTAGATTTTCATCAAGGCTGCAACAAATTTTCACGCTTGGGAGCGACAATTTTCATGAAGTCTGCAATATTTTCACGCTTGGGAGCGAACCGACATTTTCATTTAGTCTACGAACCGACACTAATCGCCAGCGCGTTGTGAGAGAATAATTCGCGAGAAGGTTTTCTTGCACGAATTATTATGCCTCCGACCCGTTCTCTTTTTCCCCCAAATGACTTAAAATTAAGCGAGCCAGTTCCCCTAACGCTCCATCCGGCAGGAGTCTATTTGTCGGGGTTGGTGTGGGCAGTCGCCGCACGATTCGCTATTCTCTTAACACTATTGCGGATATCCTGACCCAAGGCGCTTGCGACGCGCTGACGCTCGACTGGTCGAAGCTGCGCTACTCCCATACGGCAGCCGTAAGAGTAGTATTAATCGAAAATTTTGCTCCCACCACCGCTAATAAAATGCTATCGGCTCTACGTAGAGTTCTATTGGAGGCTTATCGTTTGGATTTAATCGATGCCCCAGATTACCAAAAAGCGATCGATTTTCCCAACGTTGCTGGGGAAGCCGAACCCAAAGGTCGCTATCTAAGGCAATCCGAAATCGCTGCTATCCTCGAAACCTGCTCCCCCGACAGTCCCCTCGATATTAGAGATGCTGCTATTATCGTCGTATTGCGAGGAACGGGGATGCGGCGCTCTGAATTGACGAATGTTTCTTTGGAAGACTACTCGGTCGCGAGCGGAGAATTATTCGTCCGAAAAAGTAAAGGCGCTAAAAGCCGAGAAGTTTATCTACCTGATGGGGCAATTCCCTATCTCCAAAAATGGCTCTCCATCAGGGGGGACAGACCGGGGGCGCTATTTTGTCGGGTTCGTAGGGGCGGACACTTAGATTGGGGACGAATGCACTCGGATACCATTTGGAAAATGCTCCAAAAACGGGCAGCACTAGCCTCATTAGATTCCCTTTCTCCTCACGACTTCAGAAGGACGTTCTGTTCAGACCTTTTGGAAGCCAAAGAAGATATCGTGACGATTCAAAAACTAGCAGGTCATGCCAGCCCCGCTACCACCGCTAAATACGACCGCAGAGGCTCTGAAACCAGGCGCAAAGCTGCGCAGAACTTGTCGATCCCTCCTCAAAAACGCAAATAATAAGGATTTATGCCAGAAACTCCTAAAAAATCTCAAGCTCTCGTGAATTGGCTCAAAACCCAAAATTTAGCCAACACTAATCCAACTGAACAAGATAGCTTAGCCCAACGTATAGCCAGAAACTATTCGCCATTGGAGATTGAAGCAGCTAAACAAGAATTTCTTGGGTTAATCCACCAAGCCCAAAATCGCGAACGCACTCGAAAATTTCTTTTCAATTCTCTGATTGTTCTCGGTTTTTTGACAGCCGTTATTTTTTGGGTTCTGAGCTAATAACTTTTGCTCTTCGGAATTTAATTGATTAATTTTTAGTAATTGCGATCGCGCTCTACTGCTTCGATCGTGAAAGAAAATCGGGGACATTTAATGAATAATCCGAACAGACAGTTTAAAAAAGCCATTGAATGTTTTTTCTCGCTCCGAATCAGCTTAGCAAAACTCAGTCTACAAATCGGCAAAGTTTTCTTATTAACTTGTTTAGATTTATATATTTGTTTTTGTTCGTCAGATTATAAATATTTAATTAAATTGACCAACACCTATAGCGAGCGCAGGTGGGCGTATTTTCTAGCTAAAGATTTGTTCGAGTACAGCTTCGACAATCGCATTAAGTGGTTATTCTTTTTCAATTTCTTCGACCAAGGAAAAGTTATAGAAAAGATTGAGCGGCGGTTAGAGGATGAAGAAATTGAATTATTTATCAAAGAACAAGCCATCGATTATCTCAATCAATTAGGGATTATCCATCGCGCTAACCTAGTTGAACTATCTTTAGAGCAGGAGGAAGAACCCGAACATATTCGGCGGAAAATCCCTCGCGGCTGTTATGGTTGCAAGTATTTATACGGTCAAATTGTTAACAGAAATTTGTTAGTCTGCGCTCTACATCCTTATGGTTTGGACGATTGCCCCAATGTTGAAAGGATACCAACGTTCGCTTTAACTCATCCAAATTGCCATTTGCCGAATTTTTATGGCGTAAGCATTAATACTTGCTTTGACGAGCTAAAATTAACTTGTGCGTACTTGCAAATTTTACGTTTTAGTCTGCCTAAATTTGAAACAGTCGAGGATTGCCTTTATCCAGATACGATGACGGAATTGCTAGCGAGACTTTTCGATTGCCAACCGATAGTTAGTCCCGATCCATTTCCCATCGACGGTACGATTGACATAAGCAATAATTGGGACGATATCACGGATAGCGAGCTACTCAACCAGCGAGTAGCAAGACCTGGAGCGATAAGGGCAATTTTGAAAATCATGTACTCGCAAGCCTATCTAAAAGCTTCTCGCTACTCTTGTCTCTACTATCGCGATATTGTTTTGATACTCGAATTGATGCTGCGAGGCTATCACGTCCCTAGCCAATGGGGGTTGAAAACGCTTTTTGAAGAGCCGTATGAGGGGGCGATCGATCTCGACGACGAACCAGATTTTGTCTAAACTCCAGTTAAAAAATGAGGAAATCGATAATCATGTTTTTTTTAGACGAAGGAGCGATCTTTCCCCAAAATAATTCGTTAAAAACACGGCTTCGCGATCTAGAAGAAGTTCCAAATGCCCAATATGTCGTAGAAAACGAGCGAGTATTTGTCTTTGAGGCTTTAGTCAAGCGAGTTCAAGAATTAATCTCAAAGTCTCCGCCTAACAAATCTTTAAAAGAAATTGCCTTGACTGCTCTCCCTAAGAGTTGGGTATCTCCGTCAGAAGCCGTTGGTAAATGGCAGATCGTTCCCCTTCCCTATGAAAAAGTAGAAGTAGACGGTAGAAGAGCGATTCTTCACCAACCATTTAATGCTCTGTTGCCCGGTCGGTATACCAATGAAGACGATCGCGAGCGCGATTTAGCTACTCTGCTTGTTGGACAAACGCTCTCTGGTGAAGGAGATATTGTCTTTGCCGGACAAGCCATGAGCTTACGTCAATCGCTCGCTCCCAATCTACTTCCTCCTTGTCCCGTTCTCAAAGAGCTTCAGGCGTTACCAAGCACGAATAGCGAAACACTTTTTTCACATTTATCAAAGCTGACATACGAACCTGGATTCACTCCACTTTCAAAAGAATGGTTCGATCGCATTAAAACTCTCGAATTTGAATGGGCAGCATTTAATACTCGAATTAAGTCACTTATCTATTCAAATCTTCAACTAATTTGGAGCCGTACAGAAGAAATAGACTGGGCGCAGTGGAACGAAACGGTAACTGGAGAAGAAGCGCGAGAAGATTTGCGTCAACTCCGATATTATTACCCCGAATTAAACGCATTGCCAGATGGCGCACTCTACAGTTTGTTTGATACTTATCAGATGGATTGCAAATTCATCAATGGCTGGACGGCTTATAGAGAAGATGAGTTTTTCTTTTTCTTGTTAGGTCAACTTTCTGTTCCAAGAAATACCTACGGTCAACATATAGTTCCTGTTGGCGAATTTGTCGGTTACGAACTGCTACGCGGTCAATTGAGTAGCGTCGCTGTAGAAGCTGGAAAAGTCTGGTTTGCTTATAACGAAGCGATTTATAATCTGGCTTATCGAGTTAGTCAAATTGTTGAGTTTTTACGCTCCCCTTCGGATGTGAAAAGAGGCAGACCAATTTTTATTTTTGAGGATTGGTTCGCTATGTGCAGAACAACTGGGTCATTCTCGATAACTTTGCAACAATCGTTTGAAACTTTGCAACAATCGTTTGAGAATCTGAGTTAATGAAAGAAATTACCGTTACTTTGAGAAAAAAAGGCTACAAAATTCTTTCTCAACTCGGAAATAACCATCTAGGCGGAAGAATAACTTATAAAGCCGTTCATTCCAAATCCAAACGTCTTGTCGTTATCAAATATTTTCAGTTGCTAGGCGCTCTCAATTGGTCGGGTTACAATGCGATCGAGCGCGAAATTGAGACGCTCAAAGTTCTCAATCATCCTAATATTCCTAAATATCTCAATTCATTAAAGTGCGATGGCGATCTAATTATCGTCACCGAATATATCGATGCGCCCTATACCGCAGGACAAAGTTTTACTTTAGACGAAGTACAAAAAATCGCGATCGCGCTCCTAGAAATCTTAATTTATCTCCACTCTCAAAATCCCCCCATCATCCATCGCGATATTAAGCCTGAAAATATTTTGGTAGATAAAGACTTAAATGTCTATTTAGTAGATTTTGGATTAGCAAAGGCAACGAGGGGAGAAACTTCTTCTTCTAGCACTACTGTTGCGGGAACGCTAGGATTCATGGCTCCCGAACTCATGCAGGGCAAATCATGTCCGGCCTCCGATCTCTATGCGTTGGGAATCACGATGATTTGTTGGCTTTTTGACATTAATTCTGCCCTCATCAACGATTATATCAATCCAGATTTTTCAATTAATTTTAAGCAACTGCCCCGAAGTGGAGTTCCGAAAATAATTCTTAACGCGATTAAGAAATTGACCGAACCCAATCTAAATCGCCGAGTTGGTTCGGCTGGGGATGCTTTGAAGCTGCTATCGCCAGGACAAGACTTTAACAAATTCTTCCTTTTTGAGCAGCCAGAACAATCGTTTCCAAAAATTCTGGCACTCTCTATCGTTTTATCTATAACGGCTATTGTTATCGGTGTCGGACAGTTGAGCCATTCTCCAGTTCTAACAGTTTTTGAGAGCGAAAAAAATCATATAGGTATTGCACCATCACCCGTTCGTACATCGCCGCCTAATATTCAACCAGAGCGATCGCATCCTATTATTTCTAATGAGTCTTCGACTGACGGATTTTTCTCCTTACTATTTTACCTAACCGTTAATCTTTTTATATTTTTTGCTTTTACAGCAACGGCTTATATTGCTTATCAGGTAATCGTCGAGAGACATTCAGTTTTTGAATTTTTACTAGTTATTATTGCTGTTTTCGCAGGATTAGGTGCAGTAATCGTGTTGATTTTAATTGTTTGATTATCTTTAAAAATATGCAACAACAATCAGTTTCTAAAGCTTTTAAGTACGGCTTGCTTGGTTTGAGCGCGATCGTTTTGTTGGCACTCATCAGCTTTTTTCCCCCCGTCCAGTGGTTATGCAAAGAACAACTTGAATTTCTCGTTACAATTCGAGATCGGTTAATGGTAATCAACCCAGAACGTTCGCCATTTTTATTTAAGATTGCATCAATGGCTATTTTTGGCTTGGTGTGTGTTTTTTTTATGGGTGGTTTAGTCGTTCTTTTTTATTCTCATATTATCATTCTTCTTCATTGGCTAAAACCAGTGTGGCTACAGAAAAATGCTTATTTAACCAAATTTAAAATTGTTGGCTATTGGCGATTTTTAGTGAATTGTGCCTTCATTGTTACTTTTGGGATTCATGCTTTAAGAGGTTCAAAGATGCTAGATAGTTGGTTCACCAACTTAATTAAAGTATCTATAACTTTAATACTTGGCAACTAACATACGATCGCAATTTCTCTTCCCTTGAACCGGAAATCGGGGTAGACTAGAAACAATCAAAACCCTAAAACGGTTTATTTTATGTCAATCCAGAGAACGACAAAAAAGAACGCCAAAAATCAGAACGCCGCCCCAGGCTGGCTACCTAAATGGACGACGATCTCTATCGGCTTCTTCGGTCAGTTCTCATTTACTCATCCATCAATGGAGGTGTCGAACTAAGAGAAGAAAACTATTAAATTTTTTGGCTATCAAGGGGGATTAACCCACAGCAATTAAGCTGCGATTAGACTTATTCTATCAATCATTCCCCGCTAGCGCAAGAAAAAATTTTTCTTCCTTGGTGAAATAGCTCCATTGGTGGTTCAACTCTAACAACAGAAGGAGAACCACAATGGTCATACCAACTTATGAATTATCTCAAGGGAAGCAGATCTTCTCAGGATCGCCAACGCTTAATTTTTTAAGCCGTTGGCGATTTAGCTGCGAAAATTTTTTGACGAGGGCCAGTTCGGGGACGGACTGGCTCGGACGAGCCAGTGTAGTCTCAAAAATTTTTCAATTCATATATAAAGCTCTCCCTATAGCTTGAACTAGCTTCCAAGGGAGAGATATACCCTGTATTCGTACTTATCTGTAAGAGGAAAGCTGGTTGATTCCCGACGAAAGCAGGTGACTTAAAAAGCTGACACGCGATCGCGCATGAGAGTAAGTCTGGATTTGACTACTAATCAATTCCCCCACGTTCTAGGTACAACCTAGCAATCAATTCTATTTCCATTATCCGTCAGCTTTTGAATTTCATCAAAAAATCGGGAATCGCCAGCCGTTGTAAAAAACTACTGGAGATTAATCGTGGTAATAACGAAAAACGGTTCTGATGTAAAAGAAAACAATCTACTCTCGGTATACGAAGAGGCGATCGCTCGTTTGAGCGCCGAAGAAATCTACAACCTCTATGCGCATAATTTCGTAGGCGATCGCTCCTTAAAATTAAGAGGATGTCCGCCGTTTCGAGAATCTAAATCGGGAACGAGTTTTACCGTTTTTGGCGACCAAGGATTTTTTGATGCGGGAGATGGATTTTCTGGGACACCTGCCGATTACATCCACAGTATGAAAGTAGGACGTTGGGAAAGAGCCAAGGGAAGAGATTTTGTCGAAGCCGTCCGCTCTCTATGCGACCGAGCCGGAATCGATTTTCCAGAACGCACTCTAGCACCAGAGCAAATTGAGAAAGCTGAACGGTGGGAAAGGAGAAGGGCGCTTATTGGAGCGGCGATGGAATATTGCACTCAAGTTTTGTGGACGGATGCAGGAATTGCCGCGCGTCAATATCTCGTCGAAGAACGAGGACTCAATGAAGATTGTCTTAAAAATTTACAATTGGGATTTTATCGCCATCGCTCGGATGTCATTGCAGCCTTAAAAGCGAGGGGTTTTAGCCGCGAAGAAATCTCTGAAAGCGGACTCGGCGCGAAAAAGTGGGAAGGATACATAACCTACCCCTGGCATGACGAGCGCGGTCGTCCTTTAACCATCTACGGGCGCTACTACCAAAAAACGCCCCCCAACGGTCAACCTAAAACTTTAGCCTTGCCAGGAGTTTCCACAAAGCGATCGCCATTATATTTAGACCGCGCGATCGCCCAAGGACATAAAGAACTCATTTTTGTCGAAGGGGTCAACGATGCGGCTCTGCTGCAAGCATTAGGAGAGACAAGGGTAGTATCGGGGGTAGCCGCTAGCTTCAGTAACGAGCAAATCGATTCGTTAAAACGCCATCGAATCGAAAAAATTTATCATCTCGGCGACCCCGATGGTGGTGGGATTGGGGGAACCCACTCGAACTTGATGCGCTTGATGAGAGAAGGAATCAGCGTTTACGTGCCGCCGACATTACCCGACTCTTTAGATCCCGATGAATACGTCATCGAGTATGGGATTGATGCGTTTAAGAAACTTATAGAAGCATCTGAACATGGATTTCGATGGTTTGCCAAACAAATAATCTCAAAACATGGGACGGATACCGATGGGGCGATTCTGAAAATTTGGAGGGATCGATCGCATTTGCCCGTAGCGTCCCAAACGTCCAATCCCTAGAATTAGAAACTTTTTTCTATGGAGAAATCCGCTATCAATTAGGAGAGTTCGATGCAGAAGCTTTTAAGCAAAAGTTAGAAGCGCAAATAAATAAATCGCCATCGTCGGTTTCTGCGTCCCAAAACTTACCTTCCTGGGCAGCTTCAGATTTATCAAAATGGCTAGCCGAACGCTACCGACCTCAACTAGCTTGGAATACGCAGTTTGAAGAATGGTATCGCTATGAAGGGACTCATAAAGGGGTTTGGAATCAAGAACCGAAATATTACGTCTGGCAGTTAATTATTGCCGAATTAGAAACCCTCGCCGACCTCCACCAAGCTCATCACCCAAAAGGGAAACGACCGAGCTTTTCGCACTCGATGGTGACGGGAATTGAAAACTTGATGAAAGCTCACTTAGCCGTGCGAGTCTGGGATGAAGAAAAAGGACTGCTGCCTTTTGCCAATGGCGTATTGGATTTGGGAGCGAAAAATTTTTTCGCCCACGCACCAGGTCATAGACTGACCTGGTGCTTGCCCTACGACTATAACCCATTCGTTACGTGCGAACCGATTCAAAAATGGTTGCTTGAAATGACGAATGGGGACGCGGTAACGATCTCGTTTATCCGCGCACACCTCAATGCGATTCTACTAGGACGCACCGAAATACAAACCTTTTTGGAATTGCTTGGGCCGGGGGGGACGGGTAAAGGAACGCTGACTCGATTGGCGACTGCTTTAGTTGGAGATCGCAATACCGTTTCTACCACCTTGAGAAATTTGGAAGAGAATCGCTTCGATACCTCCCGTTTGATGGGAGCGAAGCTGGTGATTATTACTGATGCCGATAAGTACGGCGGCGAGGTATCGGTACTTAAAGCCCTCACGGGTGGGGATAAATTAAGGTTTGAGCAGAAGTTCAAGCAGCCGTTGGATGGGTTTTATCCCGATTGTCGGGTGCTGATTTGTGCCAATGAAGCTCCCCAGTCTTGCGACTATACAAGCGGGTTGAGTCGCCGCCGCCAAACGCTCTATTTAAACAATAAAATCCCGTTGTCTGAGCAGCGCAATCTCTTGAAGTTGGATAGTCAAGGAGTTAGCGGCGAATTAGCTCCTTATTTGAGCGGGTTAGTCAATTGGGTTTTGGCACTCGACGAGCAAGAGGTGGAGAAAACAATTAAGGAAACTTATTTTTCTCATGGGGCTTTTAATACCTATAAAGCCCAAATTCTTTGCGAAACCAACCCCATCGCTGACTGGTTAGCACAATCTTTGGCGTACCGAAGTGGGGAGCGAATTCAGGTCGGGGTAGCGCAGCGAGATAAGCGCTCCGATTCTCCCAACTGGTTCGCTCGCACTTCTGAATGGCTTTATGCTAACTATGCCGAATACTGTCATAGTAGTGGGGCTAAAGCGGTTAGCGTTCGTCGTTTTGTTAACCTGTTGCACGACCTTTGCGTCAATCAATTGGGGTTGGAGGTGAGTAAAGGACGCGATCGCAATGGGTCGTATTTCTTGGGATTGAAGATTCGAGAACCCGACGATGATGACCCGTTGTTGATTGGGTCGGTGACGGATAATTCAGGAGTTGTGATGGAGCGGGTGATGGTTGAAACGCCCAATGGTGATGGATGTGATGGATGTGATGTCATTTTTGAAGAATCTAATAATTTTGTTGAATCGAAAAATGAAAAAATAGAAAGAGCTCTCACTGGGGCAAGCGAAGACCCAGAGGAGATAGTCCATACTAATATCGCTCAAACTATTGTCGGTGATGGATTACAATCATCCCAAACCGAACCCACACAACCATCACAATCCGTCACACAACCATCACAATCCGTCACACAACCATCACAATCCGTCACACCAATAGTACCAGTCGCAATCGTTCTCGCTCAAACAATTACCAGTGATGGATTAGACGTTTCCGACGAGTTGAGAGTAGGAGAAATGGTACATGATGTTATCAGTGGTTGGGGCGGCTCGGTTGAAGCTCTCGATGGAGATTGGGTGATTTTCACTTGTCGAGAACGGGGACGAGTAAAACAACATCGAGATTTAATCAAAAAAGGAACTTTATCTATCCCCTTCCACAACAAGATTAATCTTCCCAACAAGGGCGAGTCTCAACCAACCAAGACACAACTCGCCTCTGATTTCAGCTTGGGGCAACTTGTATGGACTAGAGTTACTGGCTCTCTAGAATTAGCCGCAGTCGTTGAGATCGCTGATGGTGAAGTAACGGTTCTGGTTCGCGATCGCCAATATCCTATCGCCCGATTCGATAGTTATTGGATTAGTCCGGCCGATTGAGGAGACGAGAAGTGAACGCAAAAAAGCGTAAAAAATCCAAAACTCATTCAGATGCAATTGGAGCCAAGAAAGTTGCTGCTTTAGTCGTGGATTTTGAAGAACTTAGCCCCTCTGAAGAAAGCGAGCGGCTACATCTCGAACGGCTGGTAGAGAGAAGTTTTTATACGGCGGGGAAAGCTTTACAAAGGCTTCGCGATCTGCGATTGTATCGTAATACTCACAGAAGTTTCGACGCTTATGTTAAAGAACGATTTGGCTATGGGAAAAATAATGCCAATATGAAAATTTTAGCTAGTAGCGTTGTTGACGAACTTGAAAAAGTGACCACCAATGGTGGTCTAATTCTCCCAACTTCAGAACGCCAAGTGCGCCCTCTGACGGTCTTGGAGCCAGAACAACAACGAATGGCGTGGAGAGAAGCCGTAGAGCTTGCTGGTGGGGGAGTTCCACCCTCTAGAGTTGTTAAAGATATCGTTCAACGTATACGAGAACGATCGCCAGTTCCTAACCCATTTAGAGTTGGTGAAGTTTGCCAAATAATAGTGAAAGATAACCCAGAACTCAGAGGAAAAGGAGGATGTTGGTGTATCGTTAGATCGGTAGACAATTTTTCATGTACTGTCGATACCTTTGACAGCGAATACAACCTGCGACCCGAACATCTCAAGTCAAGAGAATTTACAGATTTTGAATGCGATCGCATGAAAGAGCTTGGGGCAAGGATGAACGATTTATTTGAGAAGGAGGAATTGGAAGAAGTAGCATTGGGAATTCTCAACAAATTAGCTAGAATCGAGCGGTCTTATCTAACCGACTTGGAAGAGAAGCTACTTGTTTTGTTAGAAAAACAATACAAACTTCGTTGAACGAAGTGTTTCCATATTGACTTCTTAAGCTAGAAAATGAGTATCATCTAAAACCTGAAGAGCTTGAATCTTTTTAGGAGGTATAATTAATTAGAAAGATTGCCAAAAAGATTTTTAAGAATTAGCTGCCAAAAATTGATGACTAGGAAGGAAGAATGGTTAGTTTATCTAAGTCAACCTCCTTGGAGGGAAACTCTGTAATTCTTGGACAATGGGAACTATTGACCTGCCTTGCCCAACCTGGTACAAGCCTCCCCAATAAGAGGGGAAAAGTTTTTGGGGAGAGTCCAAGCTCCCTTCAAAAACCAGCATAAAAGCCCTCTGCCTTCAATTGACCGATACCCAATGGGGCGCAATGGCTTGTTTTCTTCGCTATCAAGGGGAGTTTAAATCCGAACTCTTGAGACAAGATTTATTACAGTTAATGGAGAGAGACTATGTTTATGGTTATTTAAGAAATACTTACTTAAATAGTTGGGACTGGTGGGATCTCAAACAAGCAATGGATTTTTGTTTAGCCGTTAAAGGAGTCTCTCGTCAAAGAAGTATTTGATTTATTATCTGAGGTTTGGTCAAAAATCCGCATTTTTCTACACAGCCCAAGCGAAGTCGTTCCTCTGTTAATGTTGTACGATTATCGATTACGTTCCTGGGGAAAATATCGGTATTCAGTCAAAGAATTTGCCCAGCTTGCGACAGAAGTTTTTGGGATTCCCGTATCGGCTCCCGATGTGATTGAGTGCTTCAAACGCAACAAGATTCGTTATCGCTCCATAGGTCGAGACTACGAGTTCTCTGCACGAAAACACTTTTTTCGAGATTATCAAGCCTATTTGTCTTGTTTAAAAAATGAATCGACCAAAAATTTCGCTCCGCATAGAGCGAACGCAACGAATGATGGATGCGTTGTTAAAAAAAGGTAATGGTTTATGTATTTGTGCCTCATGCAGAGGTTTATTTGTGTTTACTCGACAATCAATTAACAGTGGCGCAAATTGCCCGACGGTTGCATCGAAAAGTCGAATCGATAATTGGGGAGGAGACGAGCGCTAATTCTTCCCGAACACCTGGATTGCACCCAGGGGCGATTTCAATTAACAACAATTTTGACGAGCCACTGCCAGATGATTTCTGGAGCGATGACTCTTCGAGTTGGCATCCCGAAGCCGCGTTCGCTATTCGTGCGCTTTGCGCATTCGCTACTGAAAAATTCACCAAAAAATTCCGATGAATAAACCCACGAAGTCTCAAATTATCTTCCACCAAATCATGCTGGTTAGCATTACCGTAGGTACGCTTTTAGCTGGGATACTCATGTTTTTTGTAGGAGATACAGTCGCGCCGACTTACAAATGCGCTCGCCCGATTCCCCTCAATCTGTGTAATTGGGTGCATAATCATGCAAGTGCGATTTTTAAAACGTTAGGCGCTATTTCGATGACTTTTGGGCTAATAGCTGTCGTGGAGGCCTACTTTTTTTGGCAAGCAATGACTCATTACCCTTACCCATCTGCCGAACCAATCATAGATAGTAAGCCTAAAAACGAGATCGGAGGCGAGTATTTTGTTCGTATTAATCGGGGGGATTACATAGAGCCAGGTGAAAAAGTTGTATTTAAGAGAAAGCCAACGTTGGGCGAACAAACAATACTACCAAGTACGGGCGAACGAGTCGAAGTCTGCTCGATAAATGGAAATATTGTGGTTAAACCAATTTCCAACTATCTCCTTCTTCAAGGAGAACTATTTAATAGACAATTGCCGGAGTTGTTGTCTAAATACAAGGGAATGTACGTCTTTTTTGAAGATGGACAAGTCAAGGATTCAGATTTTGACGAGATTGCTTTAATGCACAGAGTGTTACCAAAAGAAGGTTTTCGAGTTATTTTTGTGGAGAAAGTTGTGTGAAGTTACTTTTTAATGATGTTAGTATTGCTGCTGCAATTGCCCAATATCTACAAGGAGATTGGGACGAGTTCAACGCCGTGCTTCTCGACGACCCAATCGATGAGGCTGCCCTGCGACGAGCGCTCGTTAAGGTCGAATTGAATTTGGAAGAGGCGATCGAATATTGTCGAGAAGGAGAATTTTGTTCTCTTTTTGCACAAAAAATCATCGGCCCAATCCCAATTTTTGGTTACTCAAATAGCAAGCAATTAATTTCTGCATACGGTTCTGAAGAATTTGTACGCGCCATCCTATCCACTTGTGCTACTAGAGTAATTTTCAATCCGCAAGAGCTAGCGAGTGCAGAAGAGTTTGTCGAGCGATTATAAACTTTTGAAAACCCATTAAATCAATCAAAATAAACATAAAAATGAACGATTTCGCCTCAAATTCGTTATTATTTAATACGTCTCAAGCTGCCTATGCGATCGCTTACACCTTAGAGGGAGAATGGGATGGTTGCAACGGCGTAGTTCTGAGTAGCGAAATAGATGAAAACGTAATAGAAGTAGCGATCGCTTTGGTTGCGCAGGATCTCAAAGAAAAAATCAAATCATGCCCTTTAGGTGAGTATTGTACTTTACTTTTCCCAACATTAACAATGGGAAAAGTTTTGAGCGAATCTCAACAATGGTTTTTTGACATACGCGAGAACTGCCGGAATCAGGGATCTTCTACTGACGTTCCCTTTGAAAACAATCCCCAAGTCATTCGTTTATTAACTGAATTAGAACCAGAATCACTTTTGTTGAATACTTACGAGTATCGTCTTTCTCCTGAAATAGAAGCAGCTTTTTGGAGAATAGCTTGGCAAGGGAGGAAGTACGGGATAAGGACAATCAAAGTAGAAACCAGACAACAAGGATTGGCTTTGTCTCATGCAATATGCGATCGGCTCTGCCGCTGCCCCCAGGGCAATCGCTGTAAAATTGTAGACTTGTTCGATTACCAAACGCCAAATTAAAGCTAGGTAACTATCTTGCGATGCTAATTAAAAATGAAGAAGCAAGCGGAGGACGCATTCATAGCAGGTAAAGAATAAAACAATTTTTTGGAGCTAAAAAATGTTTAACGAATCTCGTTTTTCGACTGGTCGAACGCTATTTATGTTCTTAGTAGGTCTTGCCTTGGGAACCTTAACGGTGAATGGAATTATCTCCCCTTATCTCACAGAACTAGTGGGCGATCTCCCAAAGGGAAAGATAATTGCCTCTTTCCCTTTGCTATTCGCGCTTGTTGATGTTTGGCTGCAAAGACGGGGACTGCAAGAAGAGGAAAAAATCCATGCGATCGCATAGATCGCTTAGAACAATGGAGCAGCGATCGCTTCTGATAAGCGAGAAGAGTTAGAAGAAGTCGATAGCGAGTCGGAATAATCAAGCTTATTTGTCGGTTGCGATCGTTGCGATCGCAAAAAACATCAAGGCAATTTTGGAGCAAGAATTAAGATGTCAGAAAATTTTAGGTCAATTACCACTTGGCTTGCAGAAGATTGGGAAGTTTCGGTGATTATTGATGGTTTTGCCTCAGTTCAAGCAGCTGCTAAGTTTGGATATTTCGTTCGTTCTCTGGTTCGAGAAGGAGAAAACTTATTTTTAATTGATGGCGATGGCGAACGCATTCAATTGAACGATTCTCAGATTTGCGTGTACGAGCGAAAACCGGAATCCTATCGTAAAACAATGATTAGCGATGAGGATTTTGTCGAGAGAAACGTTCCTATTTTCTTATTTTCAGAGATAGAGGGATTAAACGGAACCTTTGGGTCGCTTTCTTATGGAGTGCTAGATGAAGATTCAAAACCTGTCAAGTTTGATTCCAAATCTTTCTCCAAACCCGCTTCCCTATTTCCCTCGTCGGCTCGCCCCCGCATAACGAACTAGTCAAATTCATAGCACCTATGCCGAGCGCACATTTGTAGACAATTCTTTGACAACTCCCGTCATGCTCATCTGTTAAAGATTGTAGTGAGGGATTCTTCGATCGAGATTTTCATTCATGAAATTAGAAAAAAATATAGCGGCATTATTTATATCTGCTTATCTATTAGCAACGGATTTATCGATTGTAATAATCTTACTGAGATTCCTAAGTATTATTTACCAATCAGCTTGGGGAAATCCTTCTTGGCTACTGATTTTGGAACCGATTGCATTATTGATATTCTTTTTTTATTTAGTAAGCGATATTCTCGCCAGAGTTTTAGGTCAAAAAAGCTGGAAGTTATCTTTCCTTCTCCAACTAACTTATAAAATATTGGAATTAACTAGCACAATCGGGGGATATCCGTTCAGGAAGCTTAAAACCTTCTGTGTTAGGCGAAGTATTTATTATGTCACTCTTAAACCGCTAATAAAAAAAGATTGGTGCAACGAAAAATTGGTTTTTGAATTAGCTCAAGCCATTTGGAGTTATCGCGTTGCCTACCAAATGTCTTCTCGATGTCCCATATTTCCCTCATTTTATGCAGACGATTTTTTAAGAACGATTATCAAACACTTTATGATTATTGCCTCTCGAAGCTTTTACTTTGAGCAAGTCCTGTCCTATTTTGCAGATTGGAAAATTTCTTTTTTGGAAATGGCATTGATTAGCGAATGGGCAAGAGAAAAACCATTGCTTTTTGAGAGCGTCTGGGCTGCACGAGAAGTTGCAAACATCCTTCAGAATTATGTAATTCGGGACAAATGTAACTCCCTAAAAATCATTCACTACGATCCGATCGCACTTGAAACAGCCATCGAGCTATGTGCATCTCGGTTTTGTCGCCAAGGTGAGTTTTGTTTAATTGACGATCGCCCTGTTTAAAGTAGCGATCTAACATCAAGAATTTTTGGCGACCTCACTCACTAAATCAAGAGTAGCGATCGCGATATTCGTACCAAAAGTCATCATAAAAAGAATCCCTGAAAAGCTCTCGGTCGCCTTTGTCAAGAGCTTGCCATTCGGATGACTCCTCGACTTTAGCATTGATAAATTTTTTAAATCTACGGAGTCTGAGCCAAGCAGGGAATGCTGTAAATAAGGATACGAGCAATCCAATCGCGCAAAAGGGCAATAATAAGCCAGACAGCCAACTAAGCCACTTTAATATGACTGCCATGAAATACAAGTCGATAAAACCTAACAACTCGGTAGATGAAGCTGGCGCAACCGCAGAAATCACCTTAGCTGCTGCTGAAATCCACACGGCAACGGCGGAGCGTAATCGTTTTTGACAGTTTGTGCCATTGGCAAGGCTGGGCTGGATGTGCTGATTCTTGGGGGCGAAGAAGCGATCGCGATGTAAAAACTGTTGTTAGTTGTCTGTTGAGCTTGGGATACTGTTGTTGTTCCAATCTATAAGCTAAAAGCACAAATTAAAGAGCTAGAATTAATCTCTAATCACAACGGTCATTATTACTGTGCGGCCAATTAAAAACAAACTAACGAGCGCTAAAAGTAGAGAGATAATCGCAATTGGCATTGAGAAAGAGGGGAATAACAATGCCTCGGCTGTCGATTTTTGAATCATGGCGCGAAAATAGTTGATTCTTCCAAGCGAAACGACGAAAGATGTTAAAGAAAATCCCATCACCAACCCAAGTTTGGCGCTTGTAGCTATGGGATTTTTAAATAATAACGGTTCGGGCTTTCCATCAATTATTAAAGCCAGAATAAAGCCAATCAAAAGGGGGAGACATCTTAACAACAAATCATCTAAAGTATTAGCTTCTAAAGAACTTAACGATATACATAGCGACAACAAAGACAAAAATATTCCTAACATTTCACCGCTCTCAAAAGCGATTGGTGGTGGAGTTAGAGCTTCTTGATGCAGCTTCTCAATTGACCAATCGGGGGTAGTTTCTGGAAATACTTGTCTTTTCCCAGTCGGTGACACGATCGACCAAAATATCGCACCCGCTTGTTCGATCTTTTGATTGACCTCATCTAAATTAAATTCAGCGTTTGGTTGCTGTTCTAATTTAATAACGGGAAGGTTTTTAACCATTTTTCCCTTAATTAATGCGGCGATTTTTTGAGACACTTGTAATCGATTTTGATTTCCGACATCAAGAATGTTTATTTGATAGAACATATTAATTCTTCTTTTCGAGCAACATAGCCGATCGCGTAACAATGGATTTGATAATAGCCATTCTAGGTTTTGTACAAATTCTAGATCTCCTGACATCGCCAATAATCTTTATTGTTCTTGGCGGATTAAAAAACCAGCGAGCTTAGCTCGTTCTAAAAACTCACAGACAAATTTTTCTACTTCTTCATCTGGCGTTGAGTAAGTAGGATACTCTTTAAAACCTAAATACTTGGCGATCGCCTTTATCAAATGTTCTCTGGCAACAGTGTCGCAATCAATTTTAATCTGTACGATAACCAAGGGAGATTGTATTAATACGCAATCTAATTGTTCTTTAGTTAATTGGATGTTATACCAATTGTCCAATTCTTCAATCGCCCACTCTCGTTCTTCTGTTGTCAATATAATAATATTTTTGTACTAGTTTATAGATCGGGTTTTTCTCCAACTGCTTTACACCAAGCCAACCAAGCCACGGGATAGTTATCGGGAAAATCTCGCAGTCCTTACCAATCCATTGTAAGCAGGGTCGTATTCTTCCTTTAACATTCCTTCATTAGCGTCAAAATCATCTCCTGCTACGTTCTCACAAATAAGAATGCCATCATCGTCTAAATAAATGGTATTGCTTGGTTTACCATATTCGACTAAGACAAATTCTCCCCACCTTGCCACAGATTCGGGAATCGGCTCAGCAGAGCAATCAATCGTAGGTTTGAAGGGAGAGATCGCAAAGGGATATCTGTTTAATTTCGAGCATTATCGATTCAATACTTCCATCGGGAAGCAAAGCTTTGGCTCGATCGCTTATAGATGCAACATTTTCAATAAAGTATAACAATTCATCATTTGACAAGCCAAGCTTTACAAGCTCGCTCCAAGCTTCAGAGCGTAAAAAACTCATATTTTCGACTATATATTTAAGATCGCATCTTGAGGGACTTGACTCGACTAATTTTTCCCAGACTTCCTGATGCAAAGGTTTTACGTACATGATGATTTGCAGTAATTCACCGATCGAAGGATTTCGAGAGCGGAAGATCTCCCAAGCCTTTTTCCGTAAGGGCGCTACGTATTGAATGATATGAATTAAATCCCAGTCGTTTGGGGTTTGATAAAGTAGCTGCTTCCAAGCCTCTTCGCGTAGTGATTCTACAGTGACAATAATCTGTACTAACTCATCGTTGGTTACGCCCTGTTTGACCAGTTGATTCCAAGCTTTGTAACCCATAGAATCAACGTTTTCAACGATAAATAATAGATCGGTGTTAGAGGGCTTTCTATCGAGTAGTTTTTTCCAAGCCTCCTGCCGGAGAGGTTCTACATACTCAATGATATCGATTAATAAAACCTCTGATGGCTCTTGTTCTTCAAAGGCGAGTAGCTTATTACCTGCAAGGTCGCGTAAAGGTTCTACGTAACGAATGATGTAACGCAAGTACCAATAGGGAATTTGCTCGAATTGTTCTAGTTGTTCCCAGAGGGAATGTAGATTTGACATGAGTGAACTACCACACACTGCCCTTACGGGTCAGTGAGGGCTTCTCAAATCCTCGTAAGGATCTAAGAACTTCCATCGCGGTACTACTCGTTTTCGACACTGTAATTTTCCCGCTTCGGCTGTTTATCGTCAGGAACAGTCCCAGCCCGACGCGCTTGATATTTATCGCAGCGTTAATGTCGCGATCTACCAGCAATTGTTCAATTTCATCCCAATATTGACGAATCGAACAGTCGGTGAAGACTTTTTCGTCTCTGTACGAGAGAAATTGAGAGGTGTAGTTGGGTTTGACTGCCACTACCTTAGCCCCAGCTTTTTCGGCTATGTATTCTAAGGTTTGGAAAAAGTTTCCAAAAGCGGCATCTAACCAAGATTTGTTGAGTCCAGATTTGGCAGCTTGACCGTTAGGCAAATATACACCCGTTTCATCCAGTTTCGCTTTGTTGCGTCTAGTCAGACTCTTTATGTCAAGTTTCTCGTGAAAGAACACTTTTTTTCCGGTTCTGACAACAGAGTGAGCCGTATGATAAGCATGGTCTTTTCGGGAGCGTGCAATCCGTTGATGAATTCGAGCTTCTTGTTTAGCAAGTTTTCGACGACGATTTGAGCCGCGTTTCCTTCTAACTTTGCGTTTTGATACATTGGCAAGTTTTAATTGCGAATTTCTAAATGACTTGAGCGATGGCAACTTCTGACCGTCTGACAAGGCTAGAAAATCGGCTTCATAGAGAACGGCATCTATGCCAGTTGAATTCTCCCACGATGGGATAATCTCATTAGTGCTGAATTCTGGCGCGGTTGAATCTTCGATGCAAAGATTGACATACCAACCGTCTGCCTTTTTGATGACCTGAACCGTTTTTAACTTAAACCCGTCTGGTAAGGGGCGATGTAATCGAATTTGCATTCCACCCACAAAAGGCAAATGTAACACCCCATTCTTGTCATCTAACCATGCTTGCTTGGCTTGTGGGAACTTAAACGAACGATAATCCGCTTGCGTCTTAAAACGAGGTCTGCCACTTCTTTTGCCATTGCTGTCACCTTGAATGTATCTGTCCATCGCTTTCTTAAGACGCGACGTATAAACATCTTGCAAAATGGTCGAATACACCGACTTGAAATCAAGCAATTCACCCGACCATTGTACTATTACCAAGTCCGTTTTGAGGAGTGGTAATTGGGCTTTGAGATCGGTGTAATATGGGTTGTCAGCCAGTTCTGGAAGATGACAAACTAACGGGCAAGAATTGATGGCACACCGATTTCTCTCCCACCAATCGAGGCATTGACCCAACCAACGGTTATAGAGATAACGGCAAATTCTCAGCCATTCATTAAGCTTTTGAATCTATTGAGTGTATGGATAGATTCTGTATTGGTAGTTCAGCTTCATTGGTGTTATCTTGAAGAACGACCAAGGGTAAATGCTACGTCTAGATTAGATTGAAAAGAAAATTAAGCAATGAATTCATCAATTCTATCAAAAATTCATCCCACACTGCCTTTAAGGTCAGATGTGGGGCTTCTTTTGGCTTTAGCTAAAAAACATTAAGCCGATCTTTTACTGATGCGATCGCATTGACGAATGCGCATTCATGTTTCGCACTCAGAAGTAAAAAAGGTTTTGTTTTTGGATGCGCAACATCCCAACCAAACTTTCAGCCAGAGCGAACGCTCAAGTATCAACTGCCGCGATCGAGCGTTTCTAATTTCTCGACTTTTCTTTTGATTTTTTGCCAAGCCTCAACGATCGTTTGACATTGGGACTCCGATGGTTCGGCAATATAGCAGTTTAATCTAAGATCGTCTAACAAAGATAAAAAAGACCAGTCGCTTAAGTACGCTAGCATAGCTGTATCGTCTCCTTCAGAGCTAAGCTCTTTGAGAAATTCTTCGATAGTCTTACGAACTACTTTTAAATTAATCCCTCTATAATTTGTGGACAAATGTATTGTTGTTCCCAACCATTTTTTTGAAGAGTCAAGCCATTGTGAGGGGGGAGCAACCCATTGTGAAGGCGAGGGAGGGTACGAGAGCCAAACTCCAATGCGATCGGGCAATTGAGAAAGAAATTCTGCATCTTCGGGATGTCCGCAAAATAATAAATGGTTTTGTTCCTCTCCCCATCCACTCAATCGCCACCACTGCGGCTTTTTATATGGAGGAAGCGCCTTAACTTCATCTGGTTCTGTAACTCGTTCTTCTGGAGTCGCTTCGTTATATAGGGTTGGTGAAGGAGGTTGAGGGGCTTCTTGATGGGATGGTGGAGATTCTAGTTCTCCATCAATCACTTCAATGGTTGAAGCGGGAAGTTTGGCTCTCGAAGAGCTTTTTGTAGCTTTAACCCTGTTTTGGGTCGAACGATGCTTGTGTATGATTTCTTCAGTTCTCTTGACTGTGACTTTTTCTCCTTTTTGAACTAGATCGATGACCTCCACTGTGGCCTCTTGTGGAGTTGAGGGGCGGCTTAAAAGACGATTTATTGTAGGGTAAATTCCCAAATCCGCAATTATTGCGGATTTAGGATTTCTCGCCATGTTCATGAACTCTTGAGCCGTTCGTTCCCCCCACGGAAAAAACGTCTCTCTCCAAGGAATCCATTGTCCGTGTTCGAGGTCTTCTTCTTTCATCTCGATCAACCACTGTCCTAATTTTATACAATTTTCACTCGTCTGCTTGTATAAAATTATTGTTTCATTCATTAACCGAACAATCTGTTCGGTTTTTTCTTGGAGTGAGTGAGCCTTTTCGGGAGAGAAAACTGTAAAGTCAAATGAAGTAACTGGGGCAGGGACAGAAGTTGTCATAGGAATTCGAGCTAGAGTAAATGCGTTCGCGTTGGCGAAGCCTGTCCTTCGGACATAGCGTCTCTGAAAGAGAATCGCCAATAGTCTTTCTCTAGCCTATCAAGTTTTTTTTTATTTTTACTATCAAACCACGACAAGCGTCAGGCGTAAGCAACTCCCAGAGTATTTTAGACGAACTACTCGCGCTCTTTTGACTGGTCTCCCATAAACTCTTGTTCGACTCGAACTAGCTCATCTCTTTCTAAGGGTCGCACCAACAGTTCGTTCTCCCTGGCAAGCCAAGAAAAAAGCTGTAATTTGTATTCTGGCATTTTCTGCAAATTATTGCGACATAAAAGATAGCAATACTTACGGAAAAAGCTATGTCGGTCGTTAGCTAAGTCTGATTTACGTTGCTCTAGTAATTCCCACGCTGACAGGTGTTCGTAGCTAGGAGGAGCTTTTTTAACAATAGTTCGCGCCGCAATAACTATCGTTATCGTTATCTTTTGATTAATTCCCCCCTGGGCGATCGCACGAGCAAGTTTTGAAGTAACTTCCTCAAATCGAGCGCGATTTGTCGGTGAAAGAGAATCGTAGCAAATCTCGAAGCCAAAATCATAAAGCATATTTGTCAAAGAGGCTCCATCTTTTTCTACTTAGAAACTAATGGCGCTCAACCAGTACAGTTTCTAAGGTTTCTTGAGTCTGGAGCCAGCTTTAATAGCTCCCATGAAATATGGGAATTTTTTGTCGTATTTGCCGACAATTTACAATTATAGGAGACAAGCATCTTTAAGTCGAAGATAATAGGTTTCTGCTAATCTGTACAAAGATCGTTTTTAAATTTCCCCCTTGGAATCACCTAGAACACCGACAGCGATCGCACGAATTAAATGAAGCGCATCGATAAAATCAGGAACGATAACATCATTGGAGTTAGGAATTACTGGATTGGGTAGCAGAATTTCACTCTCATCACACCAAAAGGTAAACGAAACACTTCTTCCCTGTTGGTCAGACCAATCACAACCCAGAAATTCAGCGCTATTCCCTTGATATCGATATGGCATTAGTCGAAAAGACGGATTCTCCTGAAGTTTTCCTAATATAGCTTCAATTGCTCTTTGAACAAAGGCAACTGCCTCATCAGAAAATTCAACATGGCCATTTTCGTCTGCATTCACTAGATAGGGATTCTCTAAAAACTCTGATTTATCCATTAGTGCGGAAGTTTTCAAAATCCTTTAAATCAAGAAATTTAAACTGATTAGGAAAGTTTTGAGCCAAATATTGCCAATGACATTGCAAATGCTGTTTGGTTTCAAACATGGCTGTTTGAACGATCTCAGTGTTGTATTCGAGCGTATAGTCGTCAATTATCCAAAAAGCATCTTGTAATTGAAGAGAAAGAGAATATTCATAGGTAGAGAGCAAAAATGTCGTTTGACGAAGGGGAATGGTTGACTGCAACTGTACCAATAAACTTTTAACTTGAGGATCGTTTTCTAAAAAGTTAAGACGTTCTAACAAGTTTTGATGAAGTTTGCGATCTTCTGGTTCGACAATAAGATTTTTTGCCCATCTCGAATCTCTTACATAACAATATTCAACTTTTCTGCCTAGTTCTAGCTCAACTAAAGCGATCGCTTGATTGAAAGAGGCACAATCAAATTTTTGACCGTCGCTCCTCACCGCATTGCAACCGTCCCACTCTCCTTTAAGATAAAACGCGATCTCGGAAGCTGCTTCAACACTGTTGAAAAGTACAGTCAGATCGAGGAAATTACTCATTGGCTGTAAACTACCCTGCCATCGGATGCAGATTTGACCCAAACAGCGTTCGCCCTACTTCGGAAAGCTTTTGCCCAAGTTGAGAGGGGATTGAAACGAATGCTTCTGATGATTTTGGGGACTCCCGAAGACGCTCAAGGGCAGAAGCCGGAAATTGCTTGTAATCTCCGTTATCAAGTCTTACCCACCAAGCATTTGTGCTTCGTCCTTTAATGATTCCCGTACACCCGTAATAATCTCTGTATTCCCCTTTATCAACAAGGCGAACTCGCTCCTGAATCTTTAATGGCAAGTCCTTGATAATTTGTTCACTTTCTGAATTGGGAGCTAGTTCCGCTCCCGATGATTCGACCGGAGTAATATCGACAGTTTGAACGTTCTCCCCACTTTCAAAAGGCTCCCATAAGGTTAAGTCAAATACATCTCCCTCATCTGATGAAGTCCGCTCGGATTGAACTAAAGTCTTTTCTACAATGAGTGGCTCGGCGTTCGGAGCCGATGGTGTGATGGCGGTGACTTCCACGGTCGTTAGGCTCGCCTCGCTTGATTGTGTGTGGTTTCGCAAAGCTACGTTTTCAAGCTCTAGTTGTCGAATACGTTCTCTTGCCGCTTGAGATTCAAGCTCAAGCGCTTGCAGTGCTTCTTGAACTTCTCGCTCGACTTCTGTTCGCGAATATCGTTTAATTCTCGGCTTTGGCAGTATTTGTGCGATGGGATATCCCCGTTCTCTTAAAATCTCGATGACATCATCAGTTGTTACCGATTTGGCACTAGCACCGTTCGTTCGCAAGGCTAATTGTCGGATCTCATCGATGCGTTCGCCATCCAAATCGAACGAACGAGCAATTAAATCCCAATCTTCTGATGTTATTGTTCTCCCAAAACTTAACTTTTGGGGAGCGATAAACTTGCTTATAATACGCGAGAGTTTGCCTACACTAAGTTGTCCCTTTTGTAAAGCTTCAAGACAACTATTAAGCGTATTGAGTGGCACTTTAGCTAATCTACTTGCTAAAGGAAGCGTCCAATACGGAAAGTTTATCTGATTAACTGCCTGTATTTGACCGATAGAAAGCGCTCGCCACCACTTAGAGAACGCGATCGCTCCTTGATAAAGTGGCTTTCCGTACACTTGTACTAATTCGCGTTCTTCAGTCGGTCTGGCCAAAAACGCTGTTCCCCAACTAACAATCGTTTGCAAAGATTGCTGGGGAAGAATTTCTGCTTGTTGCATTTATCTTCTCCCGAATCCTTTTACGGTTGCTGAAGTCGAGAGGCTTCTGGTGTTTCCAAAACCTTTTGAAAGCGGATGGCTGTCGTTCTTGCGTTTTCTCCAGTCATCCATCTCGTAACATTTTCCCGTGTGTGCAAGTGGGTTAGTTATCTCTCGTGCGGCAATGGCAATTTCAAGCGAGGGTTTGCCAATCTCAAGTGGCTCCTTGGTAGGATGAAACAGTGAATCAGGGGGGGCAACTATGGGGGAAAGATCTTCTATCTTGAGGGAATTTGAAGTCGATGGAGTTTGAGAAGTCATCGATTTTTGAGCGTCTTCAAGTAACTTTTTAAGCCACTCAATTTGTTTCTCTTTCTCGGCAATTTCTACTTCTTTTTCTTTTAAGGCTTCATTTTGCTCTTTTAGGATTTGAAGCTCGGCATCCTTTTGGGCTAGTTCTTGTTTTAGAGTTAAAGTTGCTTCTTCAACTGCGCGATCGCGATCCGATTGGGTGTAGAGTTTCTTTTCGGTCGGGGGTGCTTTCTCTTTAACTGTATCGATGGCACTGGTATTGTATCCGAATTCGTTTAAAGCCGCGATCGCATCTTCTAAATATACTTCTCTGTTTGAGGTTTTGGCGATTTCAATAGCCAGGGAGCGTACCGAGTCAAAACGCGATCGCTCTACTCTCGTCACCGAGTAAATATAAACCCAATCGGCTATCTCAAGCGGTTGGCTATTGTAGACCTTTCTGATTCCTTTGCTGGCATTGACAAGAAGGGTTAATTCTTCTTTGGTTTCTTTCTTCTTTCTATGCTTTCTTTGTTTTCTGAGTAACTCTGCTCCCCAGAAGAAAACGTCTAAAACTTTTAGATTTAGCTCGGTGAGGATAGTTAAAGCATTAAAGCTCCAATTTTCGACATAAGTTGTCATAAATAGCTGCCAAACACGAGGCAGACTATTATAGAATTCGTAAATTTTCAAAGCCGCTTTAGTGACGTGACCGGGGTTTCCTTCAAGCGCGAGCCAAGAATTAAAATCTATCGTTCCTTGCTCGTCCCCGCTAAAACTACAGCAACTTGTTTTGAAGCGGTCGGCTCGTTCGCCAAATTTTAAAATGAAGTCGAAATTGCGCTTGAAAAAACGGATTGAGGTTTGTGTGAGTTTCTTCGCTTCCTTCCCCAATTCAAAAAAAATCTGAATCTAAAGGTTGACCCAGTTTTTCTTCAACAATTTTGCGAACGTCAGGATCGCTCAAATGCTCTTTAGGAATAGGGCAATAAGAGTAACCACCTGTTAGTGGGTTTCGCGATCTTAAATAAAGGTATCGATAAAATGTTATTTCACCATCTTTTGATTTGTATTTATGAGGTCTTGTATCGATCGCCCCGTCCATGAGTGGGAGTAAAGGAAATTTCCCTTGTTTTTCTCGCTCTACATCTCTCTGAATTAGAAATTCTCTTCTTTTTTGTTCTTCTCGAACCTGGGCTTCTAAAACAGGTAAATTTTTACGAAGTTCTTCAAATTGATTTAATTCAAATCTTTTGATATTCTCAATCGTTAATTTATAATTTAATTCAGAGTTGAGTTCGCGCACTAATTTGAATACAGTATTGTAGCGGATTTTTTTTTCTGGGTTTTCATTTGAAGTTTTTGGCAATCTTGATTTGGCAGAGAAACGGAGTTTCTCGATGAATTGAATTAATTTTTCTCGGTCGATGGGCTTCCCTATAAAACCACTAGCTCCTGCCTCATAGCCGTACTTTAAGTAGTTAATATCGCTACAGTAACCAGTTACAATACCAGATGTAAGATTTAAATATTTGCGCTTAGCCTGCTTGATTAAAACAAGTCCAGATTTTGAAGTTAAATCTTTCTCCTCCGGCATTACATCATCAAGCTCCGATACCGAACTTAAATCATCATCTGGCATTACAATATCTACTAACTGTATATGGTAATCGTCTTCTTCTAGTCTTTCTAATGCTTCAGTGCGACTACGAGCAAAACCAAATTGATATCGGCGATCGCTAATTTGTCGCTTAAACATTTTAAGCGTATTTTTTTCCATTGTTGGCTCATCATCGACGACTAAAATTTTGGTAGGAGAATTATTGCTTGTATCTGCCATTTTAACAATTTTTTTAGTTAAAATTAAAAGATTCTAAAAATTGTAATGATTTTAGCTATTAATCTAATTCGAGTGGCTAACGTATTTTCTATACATTTTGTGACTATCCTAACATTTATATTAAGTCTTGCTATACCTACTCCAAGGCAAGCTCTGGCACAATTGGGGACAGACGAGCCAGTTAGATTTCCACAAGCTCGACAAGTAAACGAAAGAGAACAGCTTGTTATCAAACAAGTAAAAGTTCTTGGTAGTACGGCATTTTCTCAAAAAGAATTAGAGGCAGTAACAGATCGGTTTATCGGGAAAGAAATCAATTTGGACAATGCTTATGCTATTCGCTCGGCGATTACTCAATTATATGTTGACAATGGCTACACAACATCTGCGGCTTTTTTATCTAACGAGCAGGATGTGTCCGATGGGGTTATTAAAATTCAGGTCATCGAAGGACAACTCGAAGAACTTCACATTCAAGGACTTTCACACTTAAATGAAAGTTACGTGCAATCGCGCCTCGCAACTGAAACGCCAATTAATATTAACAAATTACAAGAGTCGCTGCAATTATTGCAGAATGACCCTTTAATTGCAAATATTTCGGCTAATTTAGCCGTTGGATCGGGTAATGGTCTGAGTATTTTAACAGTTCGAGTATCTGAAGCCGATACATGGACGATTGGAGCGGCTTTTAATAATGCGCGATCTCCTGCGGTAGGAAGCGACCAGGCAATCGCGCAACTGAGCAATAGTAATTTAATCGGTAGGGGCGATCGCGCCGATCTAATCTATTCTCACACGGAAGGCAGCGATACCTTCAATTTTTCCTATCAAGTGCCTATAAATTCAAAAAATGGCACGATTCGCGCGACTTATGCAACCTCATCTAATGAAATTGTCGAGGAACCTTTTACGCCTCTCGACATCCAATCGGAATCCCGCTCCTACGAATTGTCTTACAGGCAGCCAATCGTCCAAACGCCTACTCAAGAGTTTGCGCTCGGTATAACAGCTTCAAGAATAGAAAGTGAATCGTCGTTGTTGGGCGAGCGATTTCCTTTATCGAGGGGAGCCGATGATGAAGGACGCACGAGGATTTCTGCCCTACGATTCTCTCAAGAATATTCTTATCGCGGTGTCGAAGAAGTGTTCTTAGCGCGAGCGCAAATTAGTCTGGGCGTTGGGGCTTTTGGTGCAACCATCAACGAAGAAGAACCCGACAGTCGATTTTTCAGTTGGCAAGCGCAAGCCCAATACGTTCGCTTATTAGCTCCCGATACATTATTTCTCTTAAGGGGAGAATTTCAATTGGCAGATCGAGAATTGTTGGTTGACGAGCAATTTCGTTTAGGTGGAACGGGGAGCGTCAGAGGCTATCGTCAAGATTTGTTGTTGGGCGATAACGGGTTATTTGCTTCGGCTGAGGTAAGAGTTCCTATTCTTCGCATCCCCCAATGGGAAACCGTCTTGCAAGTAGCGCCTTTCTTCGATGTAGGGAAAGTTTGGAGTAGCAATGGCAATAACTCATCGCCTAGCAATTTAGCATCGTTCGGTCTGGGATTGCTTTTGTCGGGGGGCGATAATTTCTCGGCAGGCTTTTATTGGGCAGTTCCGCTAGTAGAGGTAGACGACCAAGGGGATTCCTTGCAAGAAGAGGGAGGCTCTTTTTTTGTTGAAGGGAGATTTAGTTTTTGAGGTTTTAGAAGCAGATTTCTGAAGGATTAACCGCTATAATCTCTCTATAACGTCTAAAATCATCGGTATTAAAGGTAAGAATGTGAGTTAGTCTATGCGCTAACATGGCAGCGACAAGCCTAGCATCATGTACGTTTACTCCTATAATTGAGTATTCAATAAGAATTCGCCTCCATTCTTGATAGATCTCTGCGGTATCGAGCCGAAGCTCAAACAAATTCTCAAGATGTTGAACTTCTGCTTCAGCTTCGCTTGCGCTATGCCCTAAGCCATTCTTTTCGAGAGGACGAGTATAGACGTTCCAAAACTCGCCAACATTTTGTGGAACTATACAGAGTAGTTCTCCTCGTTCTCGCACTCTTCGAGGTAGCATTTATCGCAATCGAATACATGGGGTGACTTGGCTCGGCACTGCGAAGAAGAATATTGGTATCAATTAGAAAAGGCATTTAACCACGCTCGCCATAAATACTCTCACGGCTAATTGCCTCATCAGAGAGACAAGGGGAGTTTGGATCGTGACTTGCTGCCCATTCATGAAATGCCTTTACCCATTCTTGGGGTGTTGCTGTTTCGTAAAACGGGCGATCTTCAATTTGGATCAAGCATTCTAGCATTGTGTCAAAATAAGGTTTAACCTCTTCAGGAGTGCGGCTAGTCATGGAAGCTAACGAACGAACGAGCGCCGCCAAATCTTCTTTATGAGCTTGTTCAAAATTTTGAAGGCGCTCCAGATTTCGGTTCTTTCTCAAGTCTTCTTTTGAAGTATTGATATTCATAAATCGCTAACTTTGAAAGACAAATGATTATTCAATTGTGCCAAAGTCTTTTGTTTTATTGCTATTTGCCTGAGCTATCTGAGGTTGGTTGACAAATCAACTCCTCAAAAGAAACCGGAGTTTGAGATACCGAAGCATTGACAAAACGCACCTGTCCATCGGGTGTTTTCACGATACTATCGGGTTCGACAACCGGATCGCCTATCTGCCAGGGACGTTTGGTAGTAGCAACGACCGACGAATTGCGATTGTCTAATATCTCAGATTGAGAATCGCTAACTTCCTGAGTAATAGGTTTGGGAATCTTCACCGCTTCACCAGAGCTATCGAATCCCGAATCAGGCTTTAAGGGAAGTCCGCTTTGACCCACCAAATTAAAGGTTCCTCTGGCTTCGGTACGATTGAAACAACTAGTGGCTAGTAACTGTTCGGTCGTAATGGTAGGAGTTTGTACGATGGGTTCTTGTCGTGTGGGTTGTAAGATTTCTATCTGTACCGTGCCATCAACCCCTAACTCAGAAGTAGCTGTAATTAAGCTATCGGGAGATAAGAAAAATCCTCTCGTGGCGATCTCAATATTTCCTCCGCGACCCTTAAAAGCATTGGCTGTAATGTTGCTGTTATTTAAAGCTGTCAAGGTATCGGTATTGATGGTAATGTTGCCGCCGTCTCCCGCTCCGCCTGCGGTAGCGGTGACTGAGCTATGGTCGTTTAAGCGGAGGTCTGAGGAATTGATGAGAATGTTGCCGCCTTGACCCGATGCGGTAGTGGCTGAAATATTGCCAGCGTTATCTAGGAAGATAGAGGGAGAATAGATTTGAAGCCTTTCTGCGTTTCCTGTTCCTTCATTTTGAATACTTACTAAAGCCCCATTGCGTATCCTCACGTTAGGAGTATTAATAAAAATATCTCCTGACGAACCACTTGGAAAATCGGGAATTCCAAGTAATTCCTTCAAAGGCCCGGTAGCAACTCTGGCAGAAGACGCTATTTCGCTAGGATTTTGATTGAGTTCAATAAACTTAGAAGCATTGATTTCTATTGTACCTGCCCGACCCGTTCCGAAGGTATCGGCAACAATTGACCCACCTTGTCAAGGGTCAATCGCGAAACATTTAAAATTAAGTTTCCAGCTTTTCCCTCCGTAAAACTATTTGAAGTTATGGCACTGCGTAGCCCTAAAACTGGATTTTTTTCCAACTAATTCTACAGCATTGGCATTGATAACAACATCTCCTCCCTGTCCCGTTCCAACTGTAGTCGTTCCTGCGCTTCCTGCTTCTTCTAATTGCAAACGAGCGGTTGCGATCGCAACATTTCCACCCATTCCAGAACCAAAAGTGACGGCTGTTAAATTGCTGTTAGTCGTAGGATCGAAAGGAGAAATGCCAATAATACGGACGAGTTTAGTGGCTTGAATGTCTAAACTCCCTCCAGATGCTGATGAAAAACTTAAAGTGCTAATAATTCCGCCATCGCGCACGTTAAGTCGTTGTGTTGAAATATTTATATCTCCACTCTCGCCCCCAGCGATGGTTTCATTGCGGATGATTCCAGAAAACCTAAAGGGTTGACTTGGTAATGGTCTACTACTTTCTATATTTATTCCTTCTGAGGCGGTTAATTGAATATCACCTGCCGCACTCTCTCCCTGATTTTGAATGAGAATTGCCGAGTTATTGGTCAACAAGATGTTAGCTCCTTGAACTTCGATAGAACCAGCCGGAGTCCCGCTAGCATCGATTAAAGCTCTATTTAATAACTTAATATCTCGAAAAGTAGGTATTTTCTCAAAATCTAAATTCCATCCTAAACTGCTTTTTTTTAATTCAACGATGCCTTCTTCTACACTACCAATTTCAATATGTCCACCGTCTGCACTTAAAAGTCCTCCATCCAAAATTACATTATTCCCAATTAAAGCTAGTGTTTTATTTGGCTCAACTTGTAACCCTGTAGGATTATTATCTCGACCCAAAGGAGAAAAAGGTCGTTCTACAAGCGTATGTCCTTGATTTCGTACTTCAATTGTTCCTGAAGGTTTATTAAAGCCTAACCCAACCGGAACTTCGACTGTTAACACAGGGGTTCTAGAAGGAGCGCTAGCACTAAACTCAAAGCCATCCGCAAAGACAACGCTATCGGCTGTGCTTCCAACAAAGGAACCACCAATATCTAAACGAGCGTTAGAACCAAATATAATGCCGTTTGGATTTAAGAGAAATAGATTTGCCGTACCATTAGCACGTAAGATGCCATCAATGTTCGATATCGAGTTTCCTGTAACGCGGCTAAAAATATTTTGAATGTTGCTTGCGTTATTAAAAAAAGCAGTTTGACCCGATTCAACCGAAAACTTCTTAAAGCTATGAAATAAATTACTACCAGATGTCGTACCGCCATTAATTTCAATGATGTTGCTATCGCGAGTGAGTGCGGAATTATTTGGCAGGCTACGATCGGGAACTATTTGTGCAAAAGCCGAGCTAGTAAAATAACAGAAAAAAATACCTGTGGTTAAAAAACTGAATTTAGACATAATGTTATTAATATAAAAAGACTATAGATCGATGAGTTTGGACATTTTTTTAAAATAATCTTTTTCCTAACCTAACCCAATTTTGATTTTCGTGAAGCACTTCCATATATTTAACTTGATTGACGCGAACAAAAATACTCGGACGCTTGAGCAACTTTGTCCAAATTGTAGTGGCAATTCCGTAAACTAGTTGAAACAATGGGTGAAAAAAACTAAAGCTATTAAACTAAGGTTTGAAGCAGCTTGTCCTTCTGGAACTCTTTCGTCAGAAAAGGCTGGTAAAGCCAATGTCAAATCGTTGTCATATCTTTCTAGTAGGGTATCGAGTGCGATCGCATCAGCTAAAGCAGCAGTACATCCTTGCCCTAATAAACTAAACATGGAGTGAGCGGCATCGCCGATCGCGACTACACAACCTTCTACGTGATGGTAGCAACTGCACTCGCTCCAGTATTCAAAAGATGGGCGTTCGTTTAAAAAAGCACTAGCGCTATCTTGCTCTAACACTGGATAGGGTAGCGTTGGTTTCATCTGATGCAATAAAACTTGGATTTGTTCGCACGTACTGATTCCACAAGGATTTAAACGCTCGTTATCCCCTTTTGGCTGCCAGAAAATTAATGCGCTAAATCTTCCATCAGAATGTGGGATGCAAGCGCCAAAAGCATCGATTGACCAGAAATTGCGCTTTTGCAACCGAATTAAATTTCTCTCCCAGTTCGGTTGTTCGGGCAATTGAAAGACTTTCCATACATGAGGACGGGATTTCTGCTTAAAAGCATATATTTGAGGATTTGAGGCAACCATTGCACTACGAACTTTTGAGCGAACCCCATCGGCAGCCACTAATAATTCGTAGGCGATTCTCTGTTGCACTGATGCTTGCTCAATCAGAATTTCACGGGATTCAAGAAATACATCTAAAACAGACGTATTAAATTCTACAGACAGACGAGGAAGAGCTTTTATTGTCTCTGTTCCATAGCGATTGTTGAGCAATTGCAGCAGTGACGCACACAAATGACGGCGGGAAATTAATATTAATCTTCCTGACTCCAAACTAACGGACTGTTCGAGTAACAGTTCCCAAAGCCCATCAATACTTTTAAGCCATTCCTGGGCTTTTGTCCCGAATCCGAAGCCAAATTCTTGGCTGTTAGAATTGTCGATCGAGTTGGGAGCGTCTAGCTTTTCAAAAATTTGTACCTGATAATGTTTGCTCCGAGCTAGCAATCGATGTGCTAAAAACAAACCGCTTGGGCCTGCGCCGACAATAGTAATTTTCATAGAAAAAGAGTTTTAGAAATACAACAAAGACCTTGGATAGCAGCAGCTAAAAAAAATAGAGATAGATGAGGAAGTAGCTAGACAGATTATAAATAAACGCTGTCTTTTTTTCAAATCTTGAAATAAAATTAGCTACTTTTTGAGATGCTTTGTCCTAAAACTTAACAGTCCATTTAAATAACTCTTCCAATAAAGTTGGATCGACATAACAATGATGGCGATGCTCAATAATTCCAGTGATTAAGAGCAAAAAACTGGTTGGCTAAAGGAATTTCAGAAGATTCTAGATTGGCGATCGCTTTAACGATTGTTTGATGGCTCATATCTTTTGAAGGGCTGCCATCTTGATAAACGACTAGGATTCCAGGATGCACTGGATTGGCGTTGTGAAGTTCCTGAAAATCATCATAATTACGAGTCAACACTATCCGTCCGTTTTGTCTAGCATAGTCCATAACTTCATCGTCGAATTTTCCCGACAATTCAGCTTCATTGACTGTTATCACATCATGACCAGCATTTTTCAGAAAGATAACCAACCGTTTAGCTTGGGAATCCTCATCTATGAGTAACCGGAGGCTCAAGGCAAACTCCTTTTTCTTCTAGTCGTCTACGACCTTCAGCAGCTTCAAGCTTTAACAATTCTTGATGAGTCTGACAGTATTCAATGACTTCTTCAATAGCCGCCAGTGGTAAATCCCAGTTTTCAGCAGCTTGTGAGGGAGTTTCGTTATTAACAATCATATCGTAGTAAATAACAGAAGCTTTTACCCTTCTGTCTTTGATGTAAAGCTGTTTTCGCCAGGGATGAGGATGTTGTTCTAGATATTGCCATTGAATAGTCGTCATAGTCAGTTCGATTTAAGATTTGCGGTACTTAAATTGTATCCCGAAGTTATCTAACGCTTAAAAGTCGCTTCTATTCATCGTTTGAAAATCTATTGCCACCTCTTCGATAACAGAAGTTCTCGAACGATCGCTAAATCTTCTAGCCAAAGCACTTTCGACAAGCTCGATTCCTTCTTCGATCTCAAAGCCATCTTCAAGTTCTCGCACTGTCCATCGAGGGAGTTCATCTATGGGAGTTAGATCGTCCAAATCGTCGTTATATTCGTCAGAGGTAAGCACAAAAATCATGACAAGCCTTTGAAGCTTGGAGGGCGATTCGTTAGTAGTTTCGCTGTTTCCAGTCATCATACAAGTTCTCCATAAGTTTAATAGATTAAGAAAGCGACCTCACTCTGTGGTGTCCGAGGAGATCGCGTATTGGGAGACAACATCAAATCTCAAAGCCGCTATTACGTTTACCTAGCTCTGATTTCAATTGATGCAACTTGATTTGGGGGAGTTGCCTGTTGCCACTAAAACGACCGCCAGATTTCCCATTGCCAATAGCATCTGGATTAGTGACTACAGCGAGGTAGCGCCTTGCAGAGTCAATACCATGTTCGCAAGCCATCCGTTTTGCCTCGTTTCTTTGTTCGTCGCTTGGGAATAAACAGTATTTAGGTTGGTCGTCGCTCTTAAGTGGAAATAAGTCACGATCTCTCATTGGAAACCTCTTTGATTACTATGTTTTGAGAGCAGAGGAAGAGGTCGGGTAAGGTTCGAGCGTCGCCGCTCTCCCCTCCCCTAAGAACGCAGCATGAGAGTTTCCAACTCACTGCGCTCAAGCCTTACTTCAAGCGAGATAACTTGGATACGCGAGTGTTCTTGTTTATG
>JAAUUT010000239.1 GCA_012031035.1 Candidatus Altimarinota bacterium
GTTTGTTTCCATTCTTTAAGATGTTGATTTAATTTCATCTGTGACAAGTTGCCATTTACTTCTGTTTTACTTTTACCTCTTAATTGAGCTTTTACTTCTCCCTTTGTAAAAAACCTACCCTTGTAAGAAGGTTGGGGAGGGGTCAAAGCCACCCTTGTGAGATGTAGGGGATGGGTCAAAACTCCCATGAAATTGTCCCCTGCACGGTAAACGGCTCCCTTGGATAAACACTTAGACCGGAATTAGCATTTTCAAAATAATCGACATCGAATAAGTTATTAAAGTTTAACGATGCCCTGAATTGACCGCGCTTGTAGAAAATAGCTAGGTAAGGTAAAAGAATTGTTTAAATCCCTTTTGAGATCGCGCCTTGAACATCTTCTCCTAAAACAATTAGAAAATATGGAAGCACTTGAAAGTTAACTGATAACTTACAGGGTTTATCCGCCTTGTGGCAAGTATTTAAACAAGTCATCCAATATTTTATTCGCGCCTGTGATGCCTTGTGCGCTCCAAGTTTCTGGATCGACAACATAGGCTCGATGATTTTTCACGACGTTCAAGCTGCCAACTAGGGGATGTTGTAAATAAAAGCTAAATGGCTTTTCGGCATTGTCTACAATAAATAGCACATCCGCATCATATTCATCGATCGTTTCAATACTGATTGGCGGCTCCGAGTTTCCATCAAGAGATGGAGATTTATAGCGTAGTCCAACATCATCGAAAACAGCAGGAGGTAAAGCTTTAGCTCGATCGTTAATCGTATAAATAATGTCCTCTCCATAAAAATCACAGCAACTTCTAAGTGCTGTAACCGATCGCCTAATCGCTCCTTCAACCGATCGACTCGTTGCTGATATTGACTGAGAACTTTCTCCGCTTTTTCTTCTCGATCTAGTGTTTTTGCTGTGTATCGAAGCATTTCTTTGAAATATACTTGGTTGGTTGGTGCATCACGCGGATCGGGGATTGGAACTGTAGGGGCAATCGTGGATAATAACCGATACTCAGGAGGTTTGGAGTAACTCAAGATTAAGTCAGGCTTAAGCATTAAAATTTTTTCGAGGGAAGGCTGATAGGGAGTGCCAACATATTTTGCGCCTAGAACATCATTCCACGAGGCTCCAAAAAGACCCCCTCTTTTATCTCGTTTCATAACGTAGCTCGTATATCCAACGGGCTTAATATCGAGAGCCGCTAGAGGATCGAGGTTGTGCTCAGGAGATAGCGCAACAATACGCTGTGGATTCATTGGCACACAGGTTTCACCCATCTCATGTTTGACAATGCGACAGTCTTCTAGAGCAGGTTTTGCCGCAATTATTGTATTAGACAGATTGAAATTGCAAGCAACCAAGACCGTTGAGATCGCAATTGCCAGTAACAAATAGCGTATCTGAAATCGAGTCCTTAAAACTCCCATGAAATCGTCCCCTGCACGGTAAACGGCTCCCCTGGATAAACCTCTAGATCGGAAAAACCAGATTCAAAATAATCGGCATCGAATAGATTATTAAAGTTCAACGATACTCTAAACTGCCCGCGCTTGTAGAAAATAGCCGCATCGGTGCGAAAATAGCTAGGTAAGGTAAACGTATTGTCTAAATCTCCTTCGCGATCGCCCACAAAGAAAAATCCAATGCCAAAACCCAATCCTTGCAAATCCCCAGATTGAATTTCATAGCTCGTCCATAAATTGAAGCTGTGTTCGGGTACGTTATTGATTCTATTACCAACTTCAAAGGTATTATCTTCTGTAATCTTTGCATCAGTATAGGCATAACCTGCAATAATATTCCATCCTGGAAGGATTTCACCGCTAACAAATAGCTCGATCCCTTGACTGTTTTGTTCCCCGGTTTGAATCTCAAAATCAGGATCGTCTGGATCTGTTGTGGTAACGTTAGTGCGAGTGAGATCGTATAGAGCAAGAGTGGCAGAGAATCTGTCGTTAATATCTGCTTTAACTCCAATCTCATATTGCGTGCCCCGTCCTGGCTCAAATGGCTCGTTATCGCGGGATCTGCCGATGGTAGGAGCGAACGAACGGCTATAACTAGCATAGAGGGAAATTTCAGGAATTGGTTGATAGACAATGCCCAGACGAGGACTAAAAGCACTGCCAGATTGATATGTTTCAGTATCATTAATTAAATCTTCGTCAGTTTGTTCAAAAGCATCAAATCGACCGCCCAATAGTAACTTGAGATTATCTGTTATGGTTACTTGGTCTTGAAGGTAAATCCCCAACGAATCGGTTAATCCTTTACTCTCGACAGGAGGGTCAATTAGCTCAAACCTTTGGGAATTGTAAACTGGGTTAAAAAGGTCGAGCGGTGTTACCCTGAAAGACCCAGAGTTAATGAGGCTAAAATCGGCTCGTCTCAAATCGACACCAAATAGAAGCTGATGATCGATCGAGCCTGTAGAAAACTTACCCACAACATTGGTGAAGAGGCTGAAGACTAGATCCTCTATATCTTCATCATTAACGCCACGCTGTACGGTTCTTAAATCGGGTTCGAGGCTGGCAGCAAAGTGACCGTTTCTGACTTTATAATTCGAGTTGGAAAAGTAAAAAGCATTTCGCAACTTCCAATTTTCACTGAAGCGATGCTCTAGGTCGTACCCAACGCGGAAAACCTCTGAACTAAATTCACCGTTTGGGTCGGCAATGTTACGATTGCGCTTAATTTCTCCGTTTGGGTTCGGGAATATTGTTCCCACGGCGGGAAGACCACGGGTCTCACCCTCAGTTACCTTGCCATATTCCAAATCGAAGATTAGATCGGTGTTATCCCCAATTTCAAATTGTAAAACACCTGCAACTGCTGGGACTTCTTCACTGCTAAAATCGATAAAGTTTTCGCTATATTTATAAGAGGCATTCAGTCGGTACAGGATTGTCCTCGAATCATTCAACGGGCCAGTTAGATCGATCGCACCTTGGTAAAGATCGTAGCTACCAATCGTCGCTTCAAGTTCGTAAAAGGGATCTCGTAGGGGTCGTTTAGTGACAACATTAATTATCCCGCCAGGACTGCCCTGACCAAATAGAACTGAAGCCGGCCCTTTCAAAACTTCTATTCGTTCAATGTTTGAGAAACCTCGTGATGCCCTTGCTCCCTGAGGATCGCTTAATCCATTGGTAGTAAAATTACCTGTATAGTCAAAGCCTTCAAATCCTCGAATCGTAAAGTATTGACCTATACTACTGTAACTGGGATTGGTGTGAGTCGCACCAGGGACATTTTTGAGTGCATCATTGAGGTTGTCAACTTGTTGTTCTTCTAGCACCTGTTGCGGAACGATTTGAATCGATTGGGGAATATCGCGCAAAGGCGTATCGGTTCTCGTTCCGATACTGGTATTGGGTACGCGATAGCCATCTTGCTCTCCCGTCACTACTAATTCAATATCCTCTTCTTGTGCGATTGATTCTTCGCTAGTGGCGCTAAAAATTAATCCATCTTCGCTATCAAACAACTCTACTGTTGGGGGTTCCTCTTCTCCCACAACGGTTACTAGCACCGTATTTTCATCTCGGTTCGTTACCGTTACCTCACTGACTCCTTCAATGGGGTTTTCTTGTCGGAATGATTGTTGTAATTGAGCATTGGGGATTTCGGCAAGAAAATTATTTCCCTTGGATATGTTGACAACTCGCAATTGTTGTGCAATGCCCGTCGGAGTGAGTAAGAGAATTTCAAATCCCGTCTCGGTGGGGTTGAGTTGTACGCTCTCAATGGTTACGATTTGACCCTCTTGACCCCCCTGTGTCCGCCCTTGATCTGGGGGAGGGGACGGGGAGAGTCGGTT
>JAAUUT010000117.1 GCA_012031035.1 Candidatus Altimarinota bacterium
GGAAGGAAGCAGAAACCTAAGTCGCGAGTCTTAGGAATCTCCCGTCTACACCCCGTAGGGGTTAGCGGGAGAGGATGTCAATGCTGTTACCAATTTTCCACCCAAACAAATTGGCTCTTTTATGTCCGAGTGTCTAGTTACTGGGATTATTAGGCAAGATAATTCAGTCGTGCTAGCTGTGCCGGATAAACCCGTAATGAATGGTTTGCGATTGGCGTAATTCTTGTTCGTATCCGTATTATTCAACAATCCACTGACAAGTTAGTTGGTCATCAATTACTCTCCAGACGGCTGTTAAATTTTTTCTTTCCTTTTTGTCGTTGTGGGGTTTAGTTAGTTCGCGAGTTAGTAGTACGCTCACCTCATCAAGTCCTTTAATTAGCTTACATTTCTCCAATACGTCGAACTCGATTTTTTTATGCAGCAAAAAATCTCCTTGACAAGTCGAAGTCATTATGAGTACACTTAAGGAGTTAGATAAATAACTCCTAAGTTCCCTCTAACCTTTCGTCGCGAGATACAGTATGGAAACAGTCGCTCTTGGTTTTGTTGCTAGTTTAATTGCTGGTTTAGCAACGGGTGTCGGGGCCCTTCCCATCTTGCTCGCTGTTAAGCTAACCGAACGATTTCAGGGCATTTTACTGGGATTGGGAGGTGGAGTAATGTTAGGAGCAACGTCTTTTTCCCTAATTGTTCCAGGAATAGAAGTCGCGATCGCACAAGGTTATACTAAAGTAACAGCGGCTTTAATCCTGAGCGTTGGAATTTTGTTAGGTGGGACATTAATCTGGTTAGCTCACGAGAATTTCCCTCACGAACACTTTTTTAAAGGGAAAGAAGGCGCGACGTTGCAGAATTTTGAGCGAATTTGGCTGTTTGTCATTGCTATAGCCCTGCACAACTTCCCAGAAGGATTAGCTGTTGGAGTTGGATTCGGCAGCGAAAACATTAGTAGCGGACTAGCGTTAGCTGCTGGAATCGGTTTGCAGAATATGCCAGAAGGATTGGTAGTAGCACTGGCATTGAGAAACTTGAGGTATTCTATAAACTATTCGTTGGGAATTTCTTTCTTAACGGGTTTAGTCGAGCCAATTGGCGGGATTGTAGGAGCAAGTCTAGTCAGCTTAGCTCAACCAATATTACCTTGGGCGATGGCATTTGCCGCAGGAGCAATGTTATTCGTTATCGTAGACGAGATAATCCCTGAAATTAATTCTAAAAATTTGGCACAAGAGGGAACTTTTGGCGTTATGACTGGATTTGTAGCGATGATGTTCATGGATACAGCTTTTGGTTAATAACAAGCAATCGCAAATTTTGTATCGCTTAATCACAACAAGGAGAAATAACTATGGCGACGACACAAGTCTCTAAAACAAGTAAATCAGCATTTTCTGCACGTTTCTACCCTACTCGTATCGATCTTCCGGCAGACGTGCGCATCTCAGTCGTAGAAATTCTCAATCAAACACTAGCTGCAACCTTGGATCTAAAAACCCAGGTCAAACAAGCTCACTGGAATGTCAAAGGCATGGATTTCTATCAGTTGCACGAGCTATTTGACGAGATGGCAACCGAACTCGAAGGTTATATCGATACTATCGCCGAACGAGTAACTGCTCTAGGTGCAACAGCTATGGGAACGGCTCGTATTGCAGCAGCACAGTCTATCTTACCTGAATATCCCTATGATATCGTAGATGGTGCGGAGCATATAACCGCCTTAGCAGAACGTTACGCACCTTACGCCGCTCATCTGCGTAGTGCGATCGATAAAACTGGTGAGTTAGGCGATGCCGATACTGCGGATCTTTATACCGAAGTATCCCGCGACATTGATAAGCGTTTGTGGTTCCTAGAAGCGCATCTCACTAAAAAGAAGATGTCATTGGTTAGAAGTTGCGATCGCTTCTATTTTGTATAAACTTTAGGAAGGTGGGCTAAATTGCCCGCCTTTTTCTGTAACACTCTAATCCTGTTAAATTTTTTCGATTAGTAAAAAGATATTTTTGCTCTACCCAACCAATTAATCTTAATTTCTTTATGTAAGGCGATCGCAACCGAACGACTATTAATTATTTTACAAACGATCGGTATTAATACTGATGTCTGCTTATAATAGTACGAATCATAATGGTTAAAGCTATCAAAACCAGACAAGAAAATGCTTGCTAAGCGAAGTAAAAAACAAAACCTAGAGGTAATTAAAATCCGACTTCAAGTTCGCTCTTTACCTATTAAATTTAAGGAGCTTCCCGCCAATGCGATCGCATTATTCGCAGACCATCCAGAACTAGACTCAGCTATCCAAGTAATTATCGACCAAAACAACACTATTAAAAATGCCAATGGTCGTCGTCTTGATGCTGAAAATCAAGTAGAAAGACTCAAACACAAGCTATTTCAAGCCAGCCAAGATTTTATTAACCCTTCTAAAAGTGAAATTATTCAAGGCTTGAAAAAATTATTTAACAAAGATAAAGTCACAAAAGCTGATGACAAAATTCTTAACGAGATTGGTGCAGTCTCAAAAGAAACTGCTTTAGAAGATTTAGAGAAATCCGAACAAATAGTTGAACAGGCAATCGATATAGCTAATAAGTACAAACAAAAATATGGTCAACTGTAGCGATATTTTATAAAAATGTTTCTTAATTCTAGTAGCAACACATAACTATATAAGCACAACAAAAAGACAAGCAATAAGTAACACAAATGGCTACTAAACAACAACTAGACGGACTGAACTATAAACAAGCTCAAAGACGTAACTCAGAGAAGTTTAACTTACTCAGTAAAACCGAACAGAAGCAAGCTCGCCAGCAAGGTTACAAAAATTTAGGTTGGGAAAATATTCGCAAATCTTGGACTATTCTACAAAAGCTTATTTCTTCCTCGCCAGTAGATTTTATTGGGTTTGCTATCAAAAAAGCAGAAGCTCGATATGAGCAAGCAAAACAAAGTGGGGACTTGCTAGAAGTGCTTAAAGCAGGGAAGGCTGTTATCAAATCTCTAAAACTGAGATATCAGTAGCAAAAGAATGTAAGACAGATGTTAATAAATTTATATCCTAGTTGGGAAGAAATTTTAGCAGATCTAGCCGATTTGTTGGGCTTTCAATTTGTTAAAGTTGGTACAACTCTAAACAACCAAGGCAACCTTCAAAATAGCTATAAGATATCCGATATGTCTTATGTTCGCAAAGCAGATCTCGACGACTATATCCAAAATAGTAATATAGGTGCGTCAGAATATGCTAGAGCCTCTGTACTCTACTCTTTATATGCTTGCCATCACCTTACCATATGCGATATCAAGTATCCAACCTATCAAGATTGGAAAAACAAGCATGGCTTAAGCATAGATCATAGCCTACCTAAATATTGGTTTCCCCGTTTAACATTTGATTGCACTAATTGGAAACCGATGCCAATCAAAAATAATCAAAGCAAAAGAGATAATTTTTTGGATGAGGGGGTAGAAAGACTGCAATGGTTATCTACGAAAATTATGGATATTAAGTCTAAATATATAACTTAAAAATCTCCAGTTTTGCGATCGCTAGCAATCCATTCAATAATAACTAAATAAACGTCATACTGATGTAATAAACTTCTGACTTTTATTCAAGGAAAAGGGAAAGGAAGAAGGGCGATTTTTCCTTTAACATCAACCCTTTTGCCTGTATTTAAATTTAGATTTTTTAGTTTTGCAGGAGGTTTATAGAAGCGATCGCAATTTCTTGTAACTTTTTATAATTAATTTTTTCTTGTTGGTTTCGAGGCAAACTTTCTACAGGAAACCAATGTTTAGGCTGTTTATATCTGCTAATTTTGTCTTTAATAGCAAGCGCGATCGCATTTACAGGAATCTCTTTTTGTTTGGGAACATAAATAGCTGTAATTACTTGTCCCCATTTTTCATCGGGTAAACCAATAACAGCAACATCTGTTACTAGCTGAGTTTCTAAAATTGCCGCTTCTACTTCAGCAGGAAATACATTCTCTCCCCCGGTAATAATTTTCTGACTGTTACGTCCAATAATATGTAAGTAACCTTGCGCGTCAAAATATCCGATATCATCAGTTTGAAAAGAATCATAACGTTTACATTCTGAATAATATCCCCAACAAAGTGAGTCTGATTTGATAGTAATTAAACCCGATTCTCCGGTTTCTAATAACTCCCCTGTCTCACTAATAATAGTTACTTTCGCATGGGGTAATACTCGACCGCAGCTTATATTATTATTTAAAAAATCTTCGGGTTTGAGCGTAACAATTTGAGAAGCTGTTTCTGTCATCCCATATGTTGGCGCGAGTTTTATACGATAGTTTCTAGCCTTTTCTATTAGTGTTGTCCAAGCTGGAGCGCCGCCTAAGAGAACCGTATAAAATTTTGACAGCCATTGAGGATCGGTTTGCAGAAAAAATTGCAATTGTGTAGGAACTAAAGAAATAAAAAAGTCATGAGGGTTTACATTAAAGTTTTCTTTTATTTTTAGACTTTTGTAGGAAACAATAGCTAAATCTCCTCTCGTTAAAAAAGAACGTAAAAATTGCATCAAACCACTAACATGATAAAGCGGTAAAATGCAGAATGAATTAATCTTATCTACCTCAAAATAGCAAGCAAATCCTTTGACAGAAGCAGTCAGTGTTTCCCAAGTGTGAATAGCAAAACGAATATTCCCTGACGTTCCCCCTGTAGGAATCATGATTTTTGGTTTTTCTTTGTTAGTTATTTTATTTTTATCGATTATTAAAGATGAATATTGCTCGGATAATAACGGATTGCCTAGAAATAAATCGGGTTTAACTAGATTAAACACTTGTTGCCATTCTTGTTCTTTCCAATGGGGATTGCCAAGAAAAAGATGACAGTTAGTAGCAACACCAGCAAGAAATGCAGCAAGAAATTTAAACGGATCTTCTTCTGCTATAAGAATTGTAGGGGTAAGATTTTTTGCTTTTAAGTAGGTTAGTTTAGTGATTAATTCTTCTACTAACCAGTAAAAGCGATCGCGATCGTAACCAATTAACCATTCTCGCTCGCTCAGTTGTTTTGCATAAGCTAATAAATCTTCAGAATTCGGGAAGTTTCCAGGCATGATTAGTTAGAGAAGTTAATATATGGTCTTGCCACTCACCATGAATTAACAAGTAATTTCTAGCATACCCTTCGATGGTAAAATTTAGTCGCTGAAGTAACTTACCGCTTCGCTCATTTGTAGGACTATAGTTAGCCATAATCCGATGTATATTCAATTCTCTAAAAACAAAGTCTATAGCTAGTTGAAGCGCTTCGGTCATCAGACCTTTTCCCTGTGCTGTTTCAGATAAACCATATCCTAAAATGCAAGCATGAAAAGCACCACGAATAAAAAGAAAAAAAGTTAATAAAACCAATAATTTCTCGAACGTCTAGATCGAAAATAAATAAATTACAAGCGCGATCGCCATGAAAATCTTGCAGAGAAGTTATGACTTTATTTTGCCAAAACTCAGCCGTATAAAACTCAAGTGGTTTTGGCGATGATACTTTTTCAAAATGTGCGGCGTTATTGAAATAAAAAGAAATAATCTGAGCAATATCATCTTCTTTAGCAAGTCTCAAAAATACTCTTTTTTCCTGCAAATAAGGCAGCGATCGCCATTCATTTCCGTTGATTTGAGAATTCTGCATTATCTTTGTATTTTGATTGATTGTCTAACATTGCAAAAAGAAGTTGTGAATTTATTTGTAAGATGAAAAATGATTTTATCAGAATCAGTAAAACAAGCGATCGCCAACCAATGGACATTTTTAGTCGAGGCGACGTTTAAACCAACATCGCAAGGATCGAGTAATACAACCTATTTTGTTGACACGCCAAATAATCGGTTTGTTTTAAAAATTTACGCAGCAACAGCCGAGATTGCACAGATTCGCTACGAACATTCATTACTTACATTCTTGCATTCCACCGATCTCCCTTTTGCAATTCCAGTGCCAATTCGTACATCTTCTGGGGAAACTTTCATTGCAATTGAAGCTGATGGGCAATCCCTCAATGTTGCTTTGCTGCCTTTGCTGGTTGGACAACCGATGAATCGGCGAAATCTTAACCAAGTTCAATCGGCTGGTTTTACTCTAGCAAAGTTGCACGATCTGCTTTCTCGGTTCGATACACAGGGTCAGTTTGCCAGATTGTCGTTTTGGGGAAATCTAAAGCGGATTCATCCAAAAATTAGAGACCCTTTGACTGTTTCACAACTTTTGCACCTGGGACAAGAAGATCGAAAGCATTTCGATAGATTTTTGAACTACGCGATCGCAGTTTCACCGCATTTATACGCTACACTTCCCATGCAAACCATTCACGGAGACTATATCACACCAAATATTCTTGTAGAAAGCGATCGCGTTGTTGGGATTTTAGATTTTGAGTTCGCCACTCGCGATTTACGGCTGTTAGATTACTTGAGTAGCCTAAATCAAATTGCATCTTGTCCGTGGAAGGAAATTCTATTTGAGGAAATTGTGCAAGCATTTAGTGCTGGTTATCGAGTCTGTTCTTCTTTGACTGTAGAAGAAATGAAAGCTGCTATTTCGGTGTGGAAGTTGCAACGTGCCAGTTCGCTTGTTTATTGGACGGGATATTCTATTGAAGGGAAGGTAAGTCGTCAGAAAGTTGTAGATGCAGTCCTTGAAACACTTAAATTTGAAACTTGGCTTAAATCAAATCAGAAGAAACTACTTGATGCTTTAGGTTTCTTTTAATTGCGTCAAGGAGACGGCTAAATCTTAGCCGTCTCCTTTTTAAATTACATTAAACCTAACTGAGAAAGGATTCCTTGACCAGTCATCAGTTCGGTGAGCAAGCCGATAGTGAAGCCTAGCATCGCCAGACGACCATTCCAGCTTTCAGCAAAAGAGGTAAAACCGAATTTAGCTTCTTTGTTATCCATAAGTTGCACCTTGATATGTATGAGAGCTATTTAGTCAACTATCTGAAATTAAATTTAACGTAAATTTTTAAAAATAGCAACATTTATTCACATAGAGAGAGAAAAATAATCCTTGAGGGCGATCGCGCGTTCGAGCCAATCTGATGTGGATTATGTGTTAAAAAAGACCACTAAGATTGTTTTATTTCCACTATATTCGTGTTTTTTAGTCAACTATCAGGAGAGAGGTTTGAGTTACGACTCAGATCGACTAAGCTAATTTATAGATAAAGTTGTTTTAAATTCTAGCCAAACAAAAAAAATCGAGCGCTCCAACTGAACGATCGCCAAGCGATGGATTCTAAACCACAACAAGAAACGAAAAAAACTTACATCTGTTACGCGCCACCGCCAAGCGACGCTTCTATAATCCCTTCTATTTACTGTATCGAAGTCGAAGAAGATATTGAGGTCGAATGGCTATGGACGACTTTCTCTGATGGCAATCGAGTCGTTACAGGATACCAATTGATTCAAAAGCAAAGTATCAGCGAAACAGAAATTGACGATTTGTGAGAAATGCGATCGCATCTTCAACTTATCGACGCGGTTAACTATTGAGAAGCTGTAGTTGCTGGGTATTTACTTTTTTTGAGAACAGCAAGCATTTGAAAGCGTACAGCAACTGCCCAGAGTTGAAAATCAAAATTTTCATGGGTAGGAAGGAGCGAAGTTACAACTTCTCGATCGTTACGTTTTTGAGTTGTTCTGTCGATTGTCACAATTTCTATCCTCTAAATGGACAAACAAAAAAATGCCAATTTTGCAGAATTAATTTTTTTATTTTAAAAATTTATCCTGAAAATGACGGCAAATAAATCGTTGCCAGACTAGGCACGAAAAAATAATGTGAATATTAAAAATCTTGTACGATCTTAACCTAATAAAGTTTTTAAAAGGTTAAATTTTGGATAAAAACCGTTGAATTAATGCGCGATCGCTAATAGTTTATGCAAAAATTACAAAAAATCGACAAGCTGCTCCACGTCTGAATTACTAATTAAGATTCAAGCTAGTAAAAATAAAACTTATATGAATTCTGCCTTTCGTCAGTTAAGAAAAAGTCTATTTTTCAAACTTTTCGTAAGCCTCAACAATTCTTTGCACTAGGGGATGACGAACCACATCCGCTTGCGCGAACTGACAAAAAGCAATCCCCTCAACCGATCGCAAAATCTTACTCGCCACCACCAACCCCGAATCTTGATGGTTAGGTAAATCTATTTGAGTAATATCCCCGGTCACTACCATTCGCGAACCCAAACCCAAACGAGTGAGTACCATTTTTAATTGCGCTGGCGTGGTATTTTGGGCTTCATCGACGATAATAAAAGAATTACTTAAAGTTCGTCCCCGCATATAAGCAAGCGGTGCGACTTCAATTTTCCCTCTCTCCATCAAATCGGGAATTTTTTCAGCTTCAATAAATTCGTAAAGTGCATCGTAAAGGGGACGCAAAAAAGGATTGACTTTTTGCTGTAAATCTCCAGGTAAAAAGCCTAATTTTTCGCCTGCTTCAACTGCCGGACGAGTGAGAATTAAACGCTCGCATTGATTGTTAAGCAGCGCTTGTACGGCTAAAACGGCGGCGAGAAAGGTTTTTCCCGTTCCCGCAGGCCCGATACAAAAAGTAATATCGTGGGTTTGAATGGCTTTGATATACTGACGCTGGCGAAACGTTTTTGCTCGAATTAATTCACCCCGTCTGGTGCGGGCAAGAACGTTTTTTTGCAAGTCCTGCAATTCTTCAATCCGTCCGGTGTCGAGTGCTTGAAATGCCGTGATTAAATCGGGTTGCGAGATAGTTTTTGCTTCTTGCCAGTAAGGTTTTAGCGATCGCAAGACGGTTATGGCGCGTTCTACTGGTTTTTCTTCGCCATAGACGAGCAATTCTTGACCTCGTAGAACTAATTTAGCTCCCGTGTGACGAGAGAGAAATTTTAAGTTTTCTTCATTAATTCCTGCTAAAGCGATCGCGCTTTCATTACTAGGTAATTGAATTGTTTGAGAGGTTTCGGTCATCTAGTTATCTACTATCCGCGATCGCTGTAACTGCTTTTTTTTAACTATAATCTATCTGCGAGCTACCCGTTTTTTTGAAGTCGGAAGCCGGAAGTCGGTACAGACGCGATATATCGCGTCTGTACGGAAGTTGGAAGTATGAGATTGGCGATCGCAACAGAGAATAGGTTTCTGTTCCTCAAATCTAATTCTCATTCTTTGACTTATCTGCGTGAGAAAAAATTCTAAATACTTTATTCTATAAAAAAAGAAGGTATAAAAATTTTCTTCACCTTTTTGTCAAACAAAATGAAGAAATCATATCGATCGCCAATAACTAAATAAAAATGCCGTTGGATTTTAATGATAACGCTACGACAAGTATCGATTCTTTATCTGCACGGGACGACACACTAGCCAATCTAGCACTAGAAGAAAAACTTCAGCAACTTCGCAACAGTTTGCGATCGGGACAGCGAGATTTAGCCGACTGGAAAGGAGGACAGATGGCAATTTCTGCGGTTCCTGGGGCAGGTAAGTCTCATAGTTTATCCGTTGCGGCGGCGCTCGCTATCGCTCGCTATCGACTTCATGCAAGAAAACAACTCGTTATCGTCACTTACACCCGTTCTGCGGCGGCGAGCATTAAGGATAAAATCAAAAAACAGTTACAAGAGTTGCAACTCCCTTACAATGGCTTTCTCGTGCAAACGCTACATGGGTTAGCATTAAATATTGCTAGTCGTCATCCAGATTCATCGGGATTAAATCTCGATACTGCTACTCTGATTTCGCCTAATCCCGCCCATCGTATTATTAGAGGCACTGTAGAACAGTGGATTAGCACCGCACCTGCAAGATATCAAGTGCTTTTAGAAGGATTGCAGTTTGATGGGGAAGAAACCGAACGATTGCGCCGTCAATCGGTCTTACGCACCGAGGTTTTACCCAGTCTTGCCCATACGGTTATTAGAGAGGCAAAAAGTTCTGGTTTGTCGCCGCAACAATTAGAAAAAATTAGCCATCAGGCAAGCGATGACTATCAAATTTTAGCGATCGCGGCAGGTTTATATCAACAATACGAGAAATTGATGCGCGATCGCGATTTCATAGATTATGACGATATGATTCTCGCTGCCCTGCGAGTCTTAGAAAAAGAAGCCATTCGTCAAATGTGGCAAAATCAAGTCTTTGCTGTGTTTGAAGATGAAGCACAAGATTCAAGTCCCTTACAAGAAAAGCTGATTACGCTTCTCGCTACTACTCCCAATCGCCCCGATTTATCGCCTAATTTAATTCGAGTGGGCGATCCCAATCAAGCGATTAATTCTACTTTTACGCCTGCTGACCCCGTTTATTTCAACTGGTTTTGTAGCGCTTGTCAGAAGCAAGAAAACCTCGCAACAATGGATAGGGCGGGTCGTAGCAACCAACAGATTATCGAGGCGGCAAATTTTGTTCTCAAATGGGTTAACAATAATTGGGGAGGAAAGGGGCAACCCGCAAAAGAATATTCTCTCAAAAGAAATTATGTCGATCGCGAATCGTTTCACAACGGTTACGCAACAGAAAAAATTGAGTTACCATTTCGCGATCAGGAAATTTGTCCCGTCGATGCACTCGACCCACAAAGGATGCTAACCCTCAAACGGAAGGTAGAGGGTTAGAAATTTATTTCCCCGACGATATTTATGAAACGGTCGATGAGATCGAAAAACGAGTTGTTAAATTACTAACCGAACATCCCGATCGCAATGCAGCTATTTTGGTAAGAGAGAATCGTCAGGGTCACTTTTTAGCAGAACAATTCGAGCATTTATACAAAGAACATAATATTAAAGTCTACGAAGTCAGCGAGAGCGATCGCTACTCCAAAATTCCCCAAGAAATCCTCAAACTCCTCCAATTTATTGACCGTCCCCATTCTCCCGACAATCTCAAAGCTGCACTAGAAATCTTAGAACAACGAGATCTCATCCCCGCACAGGATCTCAATGCGTTAGCGACTTATCCCGAACAATTTCTTTATCCAGGCCCTCTCCACCTTCCTCAGAAACCTCCCGTCGAACAAGCGCGTCGTTACTGTTGCAATCTTCTGCGAGCGAGACTAGAATTGCCTCACTATCAACTCATTCCCTTTCTAGGGATGACCTTAAAATATACGGGTTCCGAACTTGCTACCGTACAAAAACTTTCAGAAAGAATCGATCGCGAGATAATTGGTAATAGTTCCCTCAAAAGCGCGATCGCAATCTTAAATGAAATTGTCAGTTCCGAACGTTTTGAAGCAGTAGAAGAAGAAACAGACGACCTTTACACTCGTCCGCGCTATCTAACCATTATTACCATGCACAAAGCGAAAGGGTTGGATTGGGATTACGTATTTATCCCCTTTCTACACGAAGATGTCATTCCTGGTAAACCTTGGGTTCCTACGTCATCGAAGTTTTTAGGCGATTTTACTCTATCAGAAGTCGCCCGCGCCCAAATTCGTACCGCCGTCCACAGTCATTATCTCCATCAAAATCCCTTCCCTCTCATTCCTCAACCTCTAGAAGCATGGGAAGAAGCGGGAAAATTGAAGAAAGCTGAAGAATTTCGCCTGCTTTATGTTGCCATGACGCGAGCAAAACGTTTATTGTGGATGTCGGCGGAAGCTAAAGGGCCGTTTCGTTGGAATACCTTTCGAGGCGATAATAAAGGCGATAGAACTAGCAATCTACAAGAAAAAAAAGCTTGTCCAATTCTATACGCTCTCATGCAACAGTTTCCCGAATCCGTTATGCTTCCCGAATCCGTTATGCAAATGCCTTTTTAGTGGAATTATGAATTATGAATTATGAATTATGAAAATTAGAAGTAAGGCTTTAGAGAAATTATGAATTGTAAAAATTAGGATTTTAAAAGTTAGTATTCTCCCTTACTCCTTGTCGCTCTTTCCCTTTTTTCCGTTCTTCATCCATCCATCGATATGAGAATTTTTTTAACAGGTGCAAGTGGTTGTATTGGTCACTATATTACCGAAACTTTAATTCAAGAAACCGGACACGAACTATTTTTATTAGTTAGAAATCCTAACAAACTGCAATTCGATTATAAAGCACGTTCTGGAGTAACAATATTACCGGGAGACTTGCAGGAAATCGAAAATATAGCGACTTTCTAAAAACGATTGAAGTCGCTATTTTAGCAGCAACTAGTTGGGGTGGTGCGGCAGAATCGTTTGAAACCAATGTTATTAAAACAACTCGTTTAATCTCGCTACTCGATCCAAATATTGGTCAGCAAGTTATTTATTTTTCCACGGCTAGTATTTTAGATCGTAATAACAATTTGTTAAAAGAAGCAGGCGAACTAGGAACTGATTATATTCGGACAAAATACGAATGTTATTTACGATTATCCAAGCTCGAATTAGCCGATAAAATAACCACGGTTTTTCCTACCCTGGTAGTAGGAGGAGATGAAAATAAACCTTATTCTCATATTTATTCTGGATTGCCTGATGTAATGAAATGGATAGGCTTAATTCGTTGGTTTAAAACCGATGGCAGTTTTCACTTCATTCATGCTAAAGATATCGCTCAAATTATTAGATACTTAGTCGATAATCCTTCGTCTCAAAGAGCGTCTCGACAATTTGTATTGGGTCAAAAAAGTTTAACAGCCAATGAAGCCATTCAAGAAATTTGTCGATATTTTAATAAAAAAATCTATTTTCAAATTCCTTTGTATATTTGGCTAGCAAATTTCTTTATCGTCGTTTTTCGGGTTCAAATGGCAGCTTGGGATAGATTTTCTTTAAATTATCGTCATTTTACCTATCAAAATGCCATAACACCTGCAACCTTTGGGCTAACTAACTATTGTTCTACTTTATCGGACGTTCTCAAACTTCGAGGAATTAAATAGAATAGTGAATGGGGATTGGTGACTGGGACACTGGGGTAGTTTGTAACAAAGGAAATTAAATAATGATTAATTTATACGATCGCGATTACTACGAATGGTTTCAGGAAACATCCAAACAACTTAAAGAAAAGCGGTTTGAAATGGTAGATTGGGAGAATTTAATTGAAGAATTAGAAGATATGGGCAGAAGCGAAAAGAGGGGCGTTGAAAGTCTTTTGCTTCGACTTCTAGAACATCTTTTTAAACTTAAGTATTGGGAATCAGAACGAGAAAGATCCGCCAATCATTGGATAGGTGAAATTGCTAATTTCCGAGTATTGCTTAAAAAACGTCTTAAAGATTCTCCGAGTTTGAAAGCAAAACTCGAAGAAATTTATGACGATGTTTATCCTGATTCTAAAAAAGTAGTCGCGAATCTTTTCGATCTTCCTCAAGATGCGGAAATAACATTAACGCAAGCGATGGATGAAGAATGGTTTCCTAATTGAGTACAAAGTTCAAAATTCAAAGTTCAAAAAATATGGAATAAGCTGTGACGTAAAGATTTTAGTAAGTATCAAGATTAGAATCGGTTAATATATCGGGAGCTTCTTGGGGACAAAGACTAAACTTATGGTATTACTCATAAAATTACTTAATCAGCCAAAAAGTCGAAAAGTTGCTGTCATTTTGGCATTACTAACTACAATACTTCCGATTCCTATTGCTGGGCTACACAAATTCTATCTCGGACAATATCTTTGGGGAATCATTTATTTGTTATTGTGGAGTACGCCAATTCCTCGAATTGCCAGCGCGATCGATGCAGTATGGTATTTAGTACAAGACTCGGAACAGTTTAACTGTCAGTTTAACAACTTACCTGCCTCGAATGTTAATTTTGGCGGCATCGATCCCTCACAAATAGGCGCAGTTGCAGAAGCGTTGCGCGAACTCGATCGCCTGCGAGAAGATGGATTAATGTCAGAATACGAATTTGAACAAAAACGTCGTCAATTGCTCGATCGCATCGCATGAAATGGTTTAACCCCGATCGACAGCGAATCCGTGCTAAAATCCTTAGCGATCCTTATTATCGCTTCCAATCGCTTGAAGAAGTCGCGATCGCGATCGAACTCGGCATTCATATCGATGTCAACTATGCTAGCATCGATGACTGGTTGCGACTGCCAGGAATCTCAATTCACCAAGCCCGAACTTTAGTAGAATTAACGGGAATGGGTATTCAGTTTCTCTGTATCGAAGATCTCGCCGCTGCCATTAACGTACCCGTACAACGCCTCAAACCACTCCAACCCATCTTATATTTTAGTTATTCCGATACGGAAAGTCTTTTAACTCCCCAAAGAATCAATCCCAATACCGCCTCAGTAGAACAACTCGCACAAATTCCCTTTCTAGATGATTCATTAGCTCAAATCATCGTACAAAATCGTCAAGAAAATGGCGCTTATCACAACTTAGCAGATTTGCAACGCCGTCTTGCGTTAAATAGTCAACTAATCTCGCAATTAATGTATTACTTACAATTCTAATGCTCAAATTTGAACTCTCATCGCTTATTAACGCTCCTATCGAGACGGTTTGGGAATTTCACGAAAGACCGGATATCCTACAATTATTAACCCCGCCTTGGCAACCCGTTCAAATCGTTCGTCGAGAAGGCGGGTTAGATGTGGGAGCAATATCGGAATTTCGTCTATTACTTGGCCCAATTCCCATCCGTTGGGTTGCGCGTCATACCGAATGTAACAAACCTTATCTATTTGTTGACAAACAAACCGAAGGCCCCATGCAATCCTGGTTACATCGCCATCAATTCCAAGAAGAAAACAGTCAAACTCGTTTAACGGATACCATTGAATACGAACTTCCAGGCGGCGCGATCGTTGAGTTTTTGCTAGGGTGGTGGGTGGATTCTCGTTTAAAAGAGATGTTTCGCTATCGCCATCAAGTAACAAAAGAATATTGCGAAAAATAAGGATTATTTACATCTGGCCCAAATATTGCTGATATCCTAACTGTTCTAATTTTGCTTGCTTATCCAACACCGATCGCGTTAAATTTTGACGGTATTGCTGAACTTTTTCGAGTAATTCTGAGTTATGAGAAGCAAGAATTTGTATCGCTAACAATCCAGCATTTTTAGCATTTCCAATGGCGACAGTAGCGACGGGAATCCCCGCAGGCATTTGTACGATGGAATAGAGAGAATCTACGCCTTGTAGGTGCTTGCTAGCGACGGGTACGCCAATGACGGGTAAAGGCGTAAGCGATGCTACCATTCCAGGTAAATGGGCCGCACCGCCTGCCCCTGCAATAATCACTTTAATCCCTCGCTGATGGGCAGTTTGTGCGTAGTTTACCATTTTCTCTGGGGTTCGATGAGCAGAGACGATCGCAACTTCGCAAGCAATGCCAAATTCTTCACAAATTGCGATCGCGTCTCGCATGGTAGGCAGATCGGAATCGCTACCCATGATAATGCCAACTAATGCTGTATTACTACTCATAACAAGGGAAAAAAGATGAATTTTGAGGCAATAGAACGTCTTAGCGACGACCAAATGGAAGACTTGCACCGACTTTACCAAGCTGAATGGTGGTCGAAAGGGAGAAAAAAAGCCGATATCGAGCGCATGTTAAAACATTCGGATCTCATTGTGGCATTTTGCGAACCCGACAGCAAACGATTGATTGCTTTCTCCCGCATCTTGACTGACTATGTTTACAGGGCAAGTATTTTTGATGTCATTGTAGAAGCTTCTTATCGAGGAGACGGATTGGGACGCATTCTAATCGATGCTATTGTGAACCATCCAGATCTTAAATCCGTTGAGGGATTATATTTATATTGTCTCCCAGAAATGATTCCTTTTTACCAAAAATGGGGATTTACAGATGATGTAGGCAATCAACGTTTGATGAGAAAAGTACAATTATAAACCCCATCACTTTGTAAAATTATGAATGAAATTTATAATTTTGTAAGTTATGAGCCAATGTCTCGCTCTAAGTGCTTCAATATTATTAATGCTCGCTTGCTTGGATCTGAAGATTTACACGTTATTCGCATTAACGATCGCGGCATCATTGAAACAATAATTGCTATCGATAATCCTATCCAAAAAACTAATAACGAAAAAGTTTTAAATGTAAATGGCGATTGGATCACTTTAGGAGGAGTCGATTTACAAATTAATGGCGGATTGGGTTTAGCCTTTCCAGAGCTAGAAAAAGACCATTTTTCTCTATTGACAGCTTTGTGCGATTTTTATGGCAACACGGAGTCGATGCGTTTTTGCCGACCATTGTTACCACATCAGTTGAAAATATACAGCGATCGCTATCAGTAATTGCTGAATATATGGAGTCGCAGAAATATACAAATAAACCAATGGCAAAGGTGCTTGGCATTCATTTAGAAGGGCCTTTCCTCAACTATGAAAAGCGGGGCGCTCATCCGGCAGAATATTTAATTCAACCAACAACAGAAACGGTTGAATGGGTTTTAGGAGACTACGCACATATCGTAAAAATTATTACCCTTGCGCCAGAATTAGATGTAACTGAAGAAGTTATTCCCTATTTGCGATCGCTAGGAATTGTTGTTAGTTTGGGTCACTCGACAGCATCGGTCAAGGAAGCAAAAAAAGCATTTCAGTTAGGCGCTTCGATGGTAACTCATGCTTTTAATGCCATGCCGCCTCTACACCATCGCAAACCAGGATTATTAGCAGAAGCCATTATTAATAAAAACGTCTATTGTGGTTTAATTGCTGATGGCGAACACGTTTGTCCGACGATGATAGATTTGTTATTAAGGGCAAGCAACTATGAAAAAGGCATCTTCTTAGTTAGCGATGCACTTTCCCCCATTGGTTTGCCAGATGGAATTTATCCTTGGGACGAACGTCAAATTGAAGTTGTAGACGGGACAGCTAGATTAGCAGATGGAACCCTAGCAGGAACGACTTTACCGCTGTTAGTTGGAGTAGAAAATTTAGTTAAATGGGGAGTTTGCGATGTAAAGAAGGCGATCGCGCTAGCAACCGAATCTCCTAGAAAAGCAATGGGAATGCCAGGAATGGGTGAGGGACAACCTGCGAATTTACTACGTTGGCATTGGGAACCAGAAAACGCTCGATTGACCTGGCAACGCCTCGCTTTATAGCGTGCTTAGATACGCTGGAGTAAGTTCATTCCGTGGGTGTCGGTTCCACAAGTCGCATACAAACCGTAAACCTCACTCATTTTCTTTACCTGTTCGGTTTCTTTGAGACTTGCTTTCCAGGGTTTAGGATTTCCATAGGCATAGTAAGCTTCTACACCATCGATTCCCATGTGTACGGCAGCGGGAATAAGTTCTTGTGCGGGACGGTGATAGCGAACGGGGTGAGCTAATACTGTTAATCCGCCTGCTTGGTGAATGGCATCGATTACGTTATCTGCATAAACATCCATTCCTGAAGGGCGATCGCCGCTTAAATAAGGCTCCATAACCCAATGTTCGGGATCGAAAGCATAACCAAGAATGTGAACTTCGGTTCCTAGTAAATTAGATGTTACTTCTATTCCCGTCCACAGATGAGGAAGGCAAGTTTCTGGTTTTTGGAGGCGAATCTCGTCTAGCTTGCGTTGAGCGATTTGATAGCCTCGCACTGAGTGATGATCGGTAATAGCAAAACCTTTGAGTCCGATAGTTAAAACCTGTTCGAGCAATCCTTCTGGGGTTAATTTTCCATCAGAACAGACGGTGTGCATATGGAAGTTGTAGTGATAGGGACAACTTTCGAGATGTATGCTTGCCCACACTTCTTTCAAAGCTTGCGTGTTTTGAGCGTTTGGCACAGTTACAGGAGAAGCAACCATATTCAATGTCATACTTTATCTAGGAACGAGTCCTAGCACTGAAGTAATTTTACAAATCATTTAGATTTGTTAACTTTAACGATAACAAAACTTAGGGGCAATTGACATCAGAGTTTTTACGGTATATTTATTGACTTTTCAGATGATAGCTATAAGTTAATGTAGCCTATGTAACAAATTAGACAAATTGAGTAATTGTACCTAAGTTTTGCTAATATTTTTGAAAGCTAATGGTGTTGAGATACTACCGAATCCATCAGAACTCGAACAAGTTACGTTAAATGTATCTTCAGGAAAACTTTCAAAAGATGAATTGATTGAGTGGCTACACAAGTTTACAAATTGATCTAAGAAATCGTGACAGTTTGTATTTATTTAAAAAATATTTATTGAGTTTTTTAACTTGATTATTCGAATTGAGTGCCATTTTTATTTGTCTCAATCGTCTCAGCTATAGCTTCAGCTTCTTCTAAAATTAGCAAGCATTTTTTTAATTCACGAATTTTATGTCTTTCTACTAATTGACCAGTAGATTCTATTATAGGTTTGATAAATATTGTTACAATTGTGGTAGTAGCTACATAAAATATAGTTTCTTTTAAATTTACTGAAGTATCAAATCCCCATATAATTCCTGATAAGACTAGAATTCCTAAAAAGATCAAAAAAAACATAATCGAAATAACTTTATTAGCAATTTCACTCGTGTTTTGCCAATCCTCAATTAAATCTCTAATTTTAGCTTTAGCAATTCTTAGACTTTCTTTTGGTTTTTTAGATAAACATTTTACTATCGACTCTTCTTTAAGAACTTCATCCCTAATTTTTTCCAAGTTGTATCTAAGTATTGTTTCTGTTGTATAAGGTCTTGTTAGAATTTTTAAAAACCATAATCCTTGCAAGATTATTGTGATACTTACCCAAACCACCAAGATAAAATCGGGCAATTTTATAGAATTATTTGTTTTAAATAAAACATAATAAACTATCAAAACCAAGATACTCAAAAAAGACAATTTTTCCCACCAAAATAGTTTTTTAAATAAACCGGACTGTATAGGAAGACTTTTTTGTTGTGGCTCGTCTATAAAATCTGCTAAGTTTGTCAATACAGAATCAGACTCTTTTTCAGTTCTATGTAAGTCTGGATAATGCTGAATATATTCGTGTAGTGCTTGGTTAAGCAAGATTTGGTAATTGCCACCACCTGCTGCGTGTACTCGGCTACGAAACCATTCTAAAATGTCATCATCGAGTGAAATAGTAATGCGTGTTTTTCCAGATTGAATTGGCTCGATCGCACCTCGTCTTCCCTGACTAAAATCATACTCGGATTTCATACTCTATCCCTCATATTGTCTGCGTTCGCTTTTGGTTGCCTGACGTGCCGAAATAATGCGAATATTATCGCCGCGCCATGTATAAACGACTACAAGAAGCTGACCAAACGCATTCATTCCAAGAGTAACAAATCGATCTTCATCAGGATGCTCGTCCATAATTGTAAGCGCGGCTGGGTCAGCAAAGATGGAAACTGCATCGGCAAAATCAACTCCATGTTTTTGAAGGTTTATTATAGCTTAACCCTCTTTTGTCACTCTCCGAGAATTAAAATGAAGAAACCAAGACAATAAATCTCTACAAGACGGAGAGCATAATGGATGTAGAATTACAGATCCTCAAACATTTGGCAAGAGAAGCACAACCT
>JAAUUT010000240.1 GCA_012031035.1 Candidatus Altimarinota bacterium
GAGAAGCCGTAGAGCTTGCTGGTGGGGGAGTTCCACCCTCTAGAGTTGTTAAAGATATCGTTCAACGTATACGAGAAAAAAATCCCGTGCCTAACCCCTTTCGCGTTGGTGAGGTCTGTCAAATCATCGCCAAGGATAACCCAGAACTGAGGGGGAAGGGAGGGTGTTGGTGTATCGTTAGTTCGGTTAATGATTTTTCGTGTACTGTCGATACCTTTGACAGCGAATACAACCTGCGACCCGAATATTTAAAATCAAGAGAGTTTACACTCGCTGAGTGCAAGCAAATGGAAGAGTTGGGTGCGAGGATGACCGATTTGTATCAAACGGGACGCTTGGAAGAAGCAGCGTTAGGAGTTCTCAATAAGTTAGCTAGAATTGAGAGAGCTTACTTAACCGAATTGGAAGAAAAACTCCTAAAACTTTTGGAGGAAGAATATGGTTAATTTGTCAGGGAAAAGATGATAGTAGACTTAACCAAAATCATAGATTCAATACATTTTTCACTAATTGGAATATTTATTGGTTTTGAACTGTGCGTATTTTTAAGTTTTTGTAGAGGTGAATATGTCAATCCTAAGAGCCAAATTTTGCCAATCAGCCTGTCGTCAATAGTAAATGCGTTGTTGCAGTATTTGAGATGGTCAATCGAGCGAACTGAGCGACTGGAAACGCTCGTGAAACTTTATATAATGCTTGCCATCTTAACCTTAATCTTTTTTTGTATTGTAGTTCGTCATAATGTAAAAGCCCTCATAGCGAGCGATCGTACCTATAATAATGATTATTGTGTGGATCTTGCAGTAGTTAATCTACGAACGAATGTCTATTGTGAAAGAGGCGGATTCATTAGCTCATTCTCCACGAACCCCCCGATTGCCCCCTGGGGCAATCGTAATCAATGATGATTTTGACGAGCCACTACCAGATGACTTCTGGAGCGATGACGCTTCGAGTTGATATCCCGAAGCCGCGTTCGCGTAGCGTGCGCAAAGCGCATTCGCCACTGAAAACTTTCCCAAAGAATTACAATGAATGATCAACCCACGAAGCCTCAAACGATCGTCTACCTTGTAATGCTGGTTAGCATTACCGCAGGTGTGTTTATGAGCGGGACGCTCTGGTGGATTGGAGGAGATACAGTCGAGCCGACTTACAAATGTGCCCCAGATCTACCCATTGCTGTCTGTACCTGGGCGCAAAAAAAACGCCAGCGCGAACGTCAAAACCGTAGGCGCTATTTCATTAGGATTCGGGCTAATCAGTGTCGTATGTGCCTACTTTCTTTTGCAGACCCTTTCTCTTGATGATGAGCCTAATGACCAACCAATTATAGATTCTAAGCCTAAAAACGCGACCGTTCGTGAGTATTTTGTCTATATCGAGCGGAGTTTTTACATCGAGCCTGGGGAAATGGTTGTATTTAAGAGAAAGCCAACGTTGGGCGAACAAACAATACTACCGAGTACGGGCGAACGAGTCGAAGTCGGCTCGCTTGATGAAAATATTGTGGTTAAACCAATTTCCAACTATCTCCTTCTTCAAGCAGAACTATTCGAGCGAAAGTTACCAGAGCTATTGCCCAAATATAAGGGAATGTACGTTTTTTTTTGAAGATGGAGAAGTGAAAGATGCCGATTTTGATGAGTCCGCTTTGATTGATAGAGTGCTGACAAAAGTAGGCTATCGAGATATTTTTGTGGAGAAAGTTGTGTGAAGTTACTTTTTAACGATCTTAGTATTGCGGCTGCGATCGCACAGTATCTACAAGGCAATTGGGACGAGTGCAACGCTGTGCTTCTCGGTCGATTTATTTGATTATAAGGCGCAAAATTGAGAAAAGTTGCCAATGGCAAGCGGTTTCTGCGCTAATAAAGTAAATAAGTGAGTAGAGGACTCATTAGCCGCAAGATCTGAGCCAAACAATTTTTTGGAGCTAAAAAATGTTTAATCGCCCCCGTTTTTCGACTGGTCGATCGCTATTTATGTTCTTAGTAGGTCTTGCCTTGGGAACCTTAACGGTAAATGGAATTATCGCCCCTTATCTCACAGAGCTAGTTGGCGCTCTCCCCAAGGGAAAGATAATTGCCTCTTTCTCTTTGCTATTCGCGCTTATTGATGTTTGGTTGCCAAGGAGGGGACTGCTAGAAGAGGAAAAAAAGCCATGCGATCGCTTAGAACAATGGAGCAGCGATTGTCGCCCCCGCAGCGAGAAGACTTAGAAGAAGTCGATAGCGAGTCGGAATAATCAAGCTTATTTGTCGGTGGCGATCGCCTCGAACGCCAAAAACATCAAGGCAATTTTGGAGCAAGAATAAGATGTCAGAAAATTTTAGGTCAATTACCACTTGGCTTGCAGAAGATTGGGAAGTTTCGGTGATTATTGATGGTTTTGCCTCAGTTCAAGAAGCTGCTAAGTTTGGATATTTCGTTCGTTCTCTGGTTCGAGAAGGAGAAAATTTAATTTTAATTGATGGCGATGGCGAACGCATTCAATTGAACGATTCTCTTCCTTCGCGTGTACGAGCGAAAACCGGAATCCTACCGTAAAACAATGATTAGTGATGAGGATTTTGTCGAGAGAAACGTTCCTATTTTCTTATTTTCAGAAGTTAAGGGATTAAACGGAACCTTTGGGTCGCTTTCTTATGGAGTACGAGATAAAGATTCAAAACCTGTCAAGTTTGATTCTAAATCTTTCTCCAAACCGCTCCCCTATTTCCCTCGTCGGCTCGCCCCCCGCATAACGAACTAGTTTTTATCGCTCCCGCTCCCCATTTGTTTGCATAGTACTGGAATCGGGGCAAGATTATAGACGATCTTCGATTTTGGACGGATGGATACAGGATTTCTGTAAGAAAATGCGCGGTGGAATTGGCTCAAACATTTTCTCGATTACAAATCGCCGACTGAAAAGCCAGCAAGCTTAGCTCGTTCTACAAATTCACAGAAGAATTTTTCTACTTCGTCGGCTGGCATTGCGTAAGTGGGAAACCTACCGAGTCCTAAGTAGTTGGCGATTGCATTGAGCAAACTTTCTCTGGCAACGGTATCGCAATCGATTTTGATGTTGGCAATTGTGATGGGAGATTGTTTTAATATGCAATCTAGTTGTTCTCTAGTTAACTGGATGCTATACCAATTGTCCAATTCTTCAATCGCCCACTCTTGTTCGTCTGGCGTTAACATGGTTTTGTACTACTTTTGTATTATTTAATAGCTGGCTCTTCTCCGTTGTATTCGTTCGGGCAAGCGAAGAAAACGGTTTGACTGTAGACAGTTTATTGGTTTGTATCGAGCCGATGACTTTTGATAAAGGGCGTTTGACTAAACGAATCGGTTGGCCCTTAAGCTGAGCTATTACAATCGGCGCCAGAAATTTTGACTCGCTATCTGAGTCTAGGGACTTAATCGACTAGAGGCTAGAATTAGCAGGAGTTTTGGAGCTATGCCACGCTTCTACGATTTCCGTACAAAGAGCGCGATCGTTATTACAGGCGAGCGCTCCATCAACCTTTCTATCAATAACTGACAGTTAACATCCTTAGCTTTCCTCTAAACTTGCTCTAAGTAAATTCAAATTTTCATCATCTTCAGCTATTATTTGCTCGAACTCCTCAAGCCTTTTTTTGGAGTTTTGTAAGAAATTCATTTGACAATGGTTCGGACAAAATTAAGCAGTGATGGTTCCGTAGTCATAAAGGCTATGGTAGTTGGGGTGGGATTTAATTAAAGTTGGCTCCAAACCTAACTGTTGAATAAATCGTTCGAGAAGATGATG
>JAAUUT010000241.1 GCA_012031035.1 Candidatus Altimarinota bacterium
AATTTGTTGCTTTGTTGGTAGAAGAATTAATGAGATTAAATCTCAACAAGCTGCCATTTTATCAGAAAGGTTTGAGGGCTATGGTCATTATACAGCAGGCTCTATAGCGTTCTTGTCACCCCGTCAGCGATTAAAGCCTTCAATTCTTTGTCCTTCATCAATTTGGCTGCTTCGGCTACCGTTGCCGAATCGCGAATAGTAACTACATCATTGGTCATAACTTCTGCTGCTTTCATAAAACCTCCAACTCTTAGAAATGTCTGCAATCGTCCAATCTTGAGTAACTCGTTCTTCCCCTCATTGCAGACATATGGATAGATTCATATCGCTACTATTCCCGATCGTGCCCCCCATCATTCTTTGAGCGATAAGGATTTCTTGAGTGTCGATCGATAACGATGTTACCAGAATCAATCCGAGTGTCAGAATGAATAGCAATATCCAAACAAACAATTGACAGTGCATATTCAGTATCCTTTTTCTGTTGATTTGATGAGATCGCACTCTTAAGTAGAGGTCGCCTGTTCTAGCGGCACAGATTGACTGGTATTGCATTGGCGTTTAGCAACTTCTCGATACATCGTTACCACCAATACCAGAACCAATAACGATTGCGTCGTATCGAGTCGAATTAGACATAATTACTACCTCGATCGCTCTTTTGGCTATAGTTTGAGTTTAAAAAATAATGTTAAAGAATTTGTGAGGAAACTAGGCGATCGCGTCAGAATCCCGCTTGGTTTCTCAACAATCAATACTTGCTGCCTCACAAATTCCTCAAGTTTTTAAGTTATTTTTTTAGATCGAGGTGGTACGCTCCGAAGAGGAGAAACCTAAAGATGACAAGAAAGAAATTATCGCTATGTAATACCAAACAAATAAAAAAATGACTAATCCAGCCATAGATATACCGATTACAACTTCTTCAGTTGCGCGTCGATGGAGTTTACCCGTTTGGTTAGTAATCATTTGTTTTGTTACTTTTAGCGTTTTACTCGGTGCGGGGGTGGCGATTTGGAAAAATGCACCGCCTATACCAGCGATTGTGCGATCGCCGTCTCACGAAATTATTTTGACGCAAGCGGATATTAAAAACGGACAAGAAACCTATTTAGCTAGAGGCGGTCAACATATTGGTAGCGTCTGGGGACATGGTAGCTATCTAGCACCAGATTGGACGGCTGATTTTTTGCATCGTTGGGGATTGGCGACTGCTGGCGTTTTGTATAATGAGAGTCCTGACTTTGAACAAACCGATTTAGAAGCGATCGCTGCACCAGAAAGAGCTAGTTTAGAAGCAAGAGTTAAACAACAATTCAAAACTAATCGTTACGATTCCGAAACTCAAGAATTGTTGTTAACCGAAGCGCAGGTTAAGGGAATTGAGAGAGTTTTTGCCGACTACAGCGAACTTTTAAAACACGGTTCGGCAGTTCACTCGATTCCTAATGGCTGGTTTGCTGACGACAAGCAAATTCATGATGTTAGTGCTTTCTTTGCTTGGACGGCTTGGACGGCAGCAGCCAATCGTCCCGGTTCTCCCTTTTCTTATACAGCAAATTGGCCTCACGACGATTTGATTGGCAATCAACCGCCAGCACAATTTTTGATTTGGTCGATCGTCTCGGTTATCGTTTTAATAGGCGCGATCGCAACTTTTCTATTTATTTATCTGCGATCGGAAGAAGAAACAGTCGAGACAAAGCAACAAACTTTAGAACTTCCTGCCATTACTCCCAGTCAAAAAGTTACTTCACTCTTTTTCGTAGTGGCAATGGCGTTATTCTTAGTGCAAATCGGTGCGGGAATGATTACTGCACATTATGCCGTTGAGGGACATGGTTTTTATGGCATACCTTTAGATAAATTCCTGCCCTATGCAGCTTCTCGTACCTGGCACTTACAGTTAGCAGTATTTTGGATTGCTACTTGCTGGTTAGCGGCAGGTTTATACTTTGCGCCGAGCTTCGGACGCGAACCTAAATATCAAGGCATTGCCAATGCTGGATTGCTGGTTGCTTTAACTGTAGTTGTAGTCGGTTCGGTTGTCGGTGTTTGGGCTGGCATTCAAGGCATTTTGGGAAATAAATATAGTTTCTGGTTCGGTCATCAAGGCTATGAATATGTAGAGTTAGGAAGAGTTTGGCAGTTACTTTTGATTGGCGGGATGGTGTTTTTGGTTGTGGCTGATGTATCGCGCCCTCCAACCTGCCTTAAAGAAAGAAGGAAGCATTACGGGTTTAAATCATTTCTTCTTTTATAGTGCTATTACCATTCCCCTGTTCTATTCAGCAGGATTGATGTATACCAATCGCACGCCCCTAAGTATTGCTGAATACTGGCGTTGGTGGGTGGTGCATCTTTGGGTAGAAGGGTTCTTTGAAGTCTTTGCCACTGTCGCGATCGCTTATCTATGCAGTGAATTAGGTTTCTTGAAGAAATCTTCGGCATTAAAAGCTACTTACATGACTGCGATTTTGTATCTCGGTAGCGGTGTCATTGGCACTCTGCACCATCTCTACTTTTCTGGAACACCCGCTTTCATTGCGGCGATGGGATCCGTCGCTTCGGCTTTAGAAGTAGTACCGTTAACTTTGATTGGTTTTGAAGTGGTTAAAACTCTCAAACTCTCTCAAGCAGCAGAAGGCTTTTATCGTTGGCCGTTGCGCTTCTTTTTAGGAACTTGTTTCTGGAATTTAGTCGGGGCGGGAATATTTGGTTTTCTCATCAATCCGCCGATCGTGCTTTATTACTCTCAGGCACTCAATACTACTCCCATTCACGCTCATTCTGCCTTATTTGGCGTTTATGGTTCTCTCGCGATCGCTTTGATGCTTTTTCCCCTGCGGGAAATGGTGCCGCAACGGGCATGGAATGAAAAACTGCTACGTTTCTCTTTTTGGGCAATTAATGGTGGTTTAGCAGCAATGTTAGTTTTTTCCTTAATTCCCAGTGGTTTTTATCAACTAGCCGCCTCAGTCAATTACGGTACTTGGTACGCCCGAAGTGCCGCAGTAGTAGGCAGTCCTTGGATACATTGGACGGTTTGGTTGAGGATGCCTGGAGATATTTTCTTTGCTTTGGGGGCTTTAGCGATTTTTGTGTTTACCATGCAAGCAGTTATTGCGATTTTTTATCCCAACCAAAATTTAGCAGAAATCAAAACCCCAAACTATTTTTAATCTATCCAATTTTTCTCCCATGAAAGATGAAATCGATTGAAGGTTAATAAAGCTTGCTCGAATCTTTACTCAAAGACGACAAGGCGAAAGACATTCCTATTGGGTGAATAGCGCAGCAATGTAATTGATGGGTTTGGATAAGAATTCGGAGGAGTCAAATGGTTGATGAATGTAAAAAGGCAATTATTTTAATTCCCGGTTTTTATAGGGGTTTATACAATTTTGTCTTAGACAAGTTACAAAAAGAAGAAAACGGCTTTAGAGCCTACGAAGAAATTAAAACAGAAGACAATTTGACGATTGGGCAAATCAAACTAGAAAAATGTTTGGTAGATATTTATAACTTAGACTACTCGTAACCGTTCAGGGGGTGCAAAAAAGACGAAAAACAATCCCCAAAATCAAGGAATCAAATTAAGCAGCTTTCAACAAATCAGAATCATCAGAACAAGTAGTAGCTTCTGGAAGCAAAGAAGGCGCAATTGTACCACCACGAGCAGCAACAACAGCTATCGTCATAAACTCCAAAACATTACGCTTT
>JAAUUT010000242.1 GCA_012031035.1 Candidatus Altimarinota bacterium
TTTTCCCGATAAGAGCGATCGCTTTTAACCAAACTCATAAACTCCCGATGCCCCTTGCGAGTGCGTCCCACCAAACAGCCCGCCGACGAGGAACCGATATTCCCGACGGGCAAATCGTACCCCCAATGCTGGTTGATGCCGAATAACCCTTCATCAACGCGATCGCGCGTTCGGATAAAATCCTTATTCAAATCCCGATGAACGGGCACGGGCGCGACTTGTACCAGTGCTTCGTGAGGTTGGCTATTGCCGTGAGTTCCAACGCGCCAAGCCTTGTATTGACCGAAAGCAATGCGGGCCGCCCCAGCGCGATTCATGGGATTATAAGTATAGTAAGCGCCCGGTTCGGTCGTCGCTTCCCAAAGCCCCACAATCGTCGGCTTGCCCCCGACAAACTGAATAACTAGGCGCAAATCGTTAAAGCAGTTCGGCAGATCGTCATTTAAATCCCCGTCCCTATCCATCCCTTCGATATAGACGATATTAATTGCCCGAATCGATTCCGAGATGAGATAATTTTTACGCGCCATGTAATTGACAATCGCAGTAGCCGACAGCATCAATCTTCTAACTCCTTTAGATCGACAAACTCAAAATTGGCGGAACGCCTTTCTGGATTGTTGTAGTGGTTGATGAACTTAAATAAAATCGTGCGGGTAATGCTAATGCGCTTTCCCGCATGAGTAGCGCTTTCTCTTTGTTGCGATCGCATCTCGTTCAGTTCGCCCTTTAAGCGACTCAAATCCTCGGTTAAATATTTGAGCGTCAGCGACAAAGCTAAATCCGATTCCCTGGCTTTCGAGATCCACAGTACGATCGTACTGAGTCCACCAATAATGCCCAAAACCAATAAAACCTGTTCGAGCCTCATAGTGATGACTTATGTTTCATTTGTTCGCTCAAAAAGTTTTGCACTTGGGATATTGCTTGACTTAAATCATTAAGCCGCCGCATAAATTCGTAAGTCTTAGTATCTGACGTTAAAACCAACGGCTCGCCATCTTTTAAAATTTCGGCATCGGCTCCCCATACAAACCAAGTCGAGCGCGAGCGAAATTGCACGGCTTTAAACTCAATAAATAAATGCCCTTCGACCTCTGCCCAGGACGCGAGTTCGTAACTATCCCCGGCAAAGGCTTGAACTTTGTCGGTTTCGATTAATTCGGGCGCGTCGAGGGTTTGTTTTTTAAAATAAGTATCGCGAAGGATTTATTGTTGAAAAGTTAAATCGTTCATTGAATCAATCTCTCGTATAGTTGATAGAGCGAATTGATATCCGCTCTGGTTTGTCGAATCAATCCTTCTGTCGAATCGTAATCGCCTCCCAAAAACTGCCAGACCGAAATATTAATATCCGGCAGCCAGCGAGCATATTCAAAACTCAGCCCATAATTGGGGACGATGGGTTCATACATCAGCAACGTCACGCGATTGAGCCAAAAAGGACGCTTGGTTCCCGCTTCGCTATCAAAGGCATTGCCAACGGTCAGCCCCGTTCTAATGCGCCTGACCGCATACCCGCCCCATCGCCAGCCTTTTTGCTTGGAATTTGCATAGGGACTATAGCAGTAAACGGCGACGACGAATTTATCGAATAATAGCGGCACGATGGTTTCTTGAATCCCGATAAGTCGATTTGATGGCGTTCGCGCGCCGTTTAGCGTGCGACTCCAAACCAACTCCCAACTATTTTCGACATTAAAATCTAGCCGCCTGCTCATCTTCCTACGGTGTCGGCGAGGGAGGCGCGCTGTCGCCCGGATCTACATCGGATACGGTCGGGATGTTAGTTGGATATCGGCGACCGTTAGGCGTGTAGAAATAACTGGGTTTATTTCTCGTAAACTTCTTGTCTATCCAAGTGGCTATCGCGAAATTGGTCGCGCTAGCCGGAACGCGGACGATGACGTGTCGAATTAGATTGTTGGATTTTAGCGCGGTGGGAATTTTGATCGGCTTGCCCGCACCAAAGGCCGAAATGCCCGCCACATCGTACCATTCGGAGGCTTCGACATTCGTTGACGTTCTTGAGGTATCGGTTAGCCCGTCATATAGGCTTCTGGTGTGCGCTTTTCGTCGGCGCAAAATCGCTTCGGGTTCTTTGGTATCTTCGGCGATGCCAAAGTAGCTCATTATGTCTTCTCTGACGTTAAATCGAGCGACGCGGCCCGAACCGATATCGATCGCTGCTGGTTTGCTCGGCATGGATGCACTAATCTCATATCTGTTCGATTTTGAGCTTAACAGCAACCCACGAGCGAGAAACGCTTCTAGAACGTCTATAGACCTTCTAGATCTATTTCTAGGCAGCCGTGACGACCGGATTCACATAGCGATGAGTCCTGTCGCACAAAATCACGGGTTCGCCACGTCCGTATAAGTGTAATTCGGCATGGGTAAAGCGAACGTCGGCGACCGGACGACGCTTTGGCTCTCTTTCGCTTTTGCCCAAAATCGTGACGGTTTGGGGAATGCCCGGATAAGCCGAAAGTTCGTCATCATTTTGTTAAGCGATAAACGCTTGCGCTCGAAGGGATGATTTTGAATCCCCAACACCTTACCAATTAGGGTTTTAGCCTCGCTTTCGTTATAACACAGCAGTTGCAATTGATAGCCCTTTTCGCGATCGGTATAGGTCGCCATTAACCTGCCTTTGCTCCAAACGTAGCCGTTAAGCGCCATAAATTCGCGCTTGATGGCGTTGGCGAGTCTTTCTACTTCACCTCTGGTTATCGATTCTGAAGTTTCGTTCATCAGGCGAAAGGAAATTTGTCCTATCGCGGGCGATTTGCTAATTTCATAGTTGCGCTTGGAATCCTGCATGAAATGTAATTGGATTTGCGGCTTGAACCTGCGAATGACTTGTAATTCTGTCGTGGGCATTCCGTATACGTGCGGTCTAAGGTGCGTCCTTTGTACCACGCGCCGAAACGTTTCCATCTTGATAAGCGTCATGTTTTGCGAGTCGCCCGCTGCAATCAAACAAGCGGCCATTACCGCGCCTCTAGAAGTTGTAAAATTGGGGTCGTCGATATCGCCGAGTTCTCGAAACCAGCGCTTGACTTCTTTATTGTAGGCATCCCTTAAAAACGATCTTTGGCGAATCCAACCCCGACTTGCTGCCACGATCAATCTTCCTCCGCTTCTAATAAATCTGCGTCTTGAGTTTTAGCACTTTGACTTTTTCGGTTTTCTTCCGTCTCAAAATCGAGCAATTCTTTCGCGCCTTTTTCTAGTTCTTTGGTTGCGGTTTCTTTTTCTTTCCTGAGTTCGGCAATTAATTCGCGTCCTTCTACGACTTCTGAGGCGATTTCGTTAACGCTAGAGGTCGCATCTTCTAGGTTGTCAAGCTTTTCGACATAGTTGAAAAAGGGATTTTTAAAATTCGGGTTTTCGTTGGCCCAAGGGAACAATCCATCGCTAAACAATCCCTCTCGCTGCATTCCGTTGCCGATTAAAGCGACCCAACGCCCGATAACTTCTAGCCCGTTGATGGCCGAATAAAACAGCGATCTGGTCAAATCGAGTATCCGGGAGGCGCTAGAGAGGATCCGACTCGATGCTTTCCATTTTTCGGATAAATCGTTATAAACGAATGGCACTAAGAAAAGCGAAAAAGCTTGTGGTTTAAGCAGTTTGCCATTGATGAGCGGAATTCGTGCCGAGGTTTCGTCATTAAAGGATAAGCTTTCGGGCGACGTTTACGGACTCGTGCTTCA
>JAAUUT010000243.1 GCA_012031035.1 Candidatus Altimarinota bacterium
AGTTAGTGCCGCCAGCAATGGTGAAGCCAAACCTCTGGATATGGTGTAAGACCAAAGCTAGCAAGTTAGCAGAGGCGACTGTAGATGAAACAGGAAGCTCCCGATTTATCGGTGAGTACGTCACACTAGACATTAGGATGGGAGTGCTGAATTAAGTTATATTTTTCAGCTTACAACTCCCTCCTTCTACTCGATCCCTAATTCCCAATCTCCAGCGTTAAGATTGAGCAAAGACTCTAGCGGCCGCAGCTACGCCAGCGCCGAGGGAGCCATCATGTCCCAACTCAACCAAGGTAGCTTCTAAGGCAGAAATGGCAGCTAAGATATCGCGATCGCTCACAAACCCTAAATGACCCATGCGGAAGATTTTGCCGCTAAGATGGTCTTGTCCGCCTGCTAGGGCAATATCGTAGCGTTTTTTCATCACCGAACGAATTTTTTCGGCTTCTACTCCTAGCGGGGCAACTGCGGTGATAGCATTGCTAGCTGCTTCGTCGGAAGCAAATAGAGGCAATCCCATTGCTTTAACTGCCCCTCTTGTCGCTTGGGTTAAGCGTTTGTGGCGGGCAAAAATGCTTTCTAGCCCTTCGTTTTTCATCATTTTTAAAGATGCTTGCAACCCATACATGAGATTGACGGGTGGCGTGAAGGGAGAACTATTTTCGTCGGTGGCTTTTTTGTATTTCTTCAAATCCAGGTAAAAACGAGGGATTTTGGCGTTTTCATAAGCTTTCCACGCTCTCGCGCTAACGGAAACAAACCCCAATCCTGGGGGAATCATATAGCCTTTTTGCGAACCCGAACCGACGACATCTAACCCCCATGCGTCGATAGGAACGTTGGTTGCGCCCAAGCTGGTGACGGCATCGACGATAATCAGGCTTTCTCCGTGGTTTTTGACGTGTTTGTTAATGGTTTCTAAGTCGTTGAGAACGCCTGTTGAGGTTTCTGAGTGAGTAATAATAACCGCTTTAATTTGTTTGTCGCGATCGCCTTCTAATTTTTCGCGAAAGGCTTCTGGGTCGAGGGGTTTACCCCATTCCGCCGTAATTTCTTCAACTGCTAAGCCAAAAGCTTTGCTCATTTTCGCCCAGCGATCGCCAAACTTACCATTATTTCCTACCAAAACGCGATCGCCTGGATTCAAGAAATTAATTATCCCTGCTTCCATTGCCCCAGTTCCACTGACATTTAACATCAGGACATCATTCTGGGTTTGGTGCAGCCATTTGAGGTTTTCGGTTAATTCTGCGATAACCTTGCTAAAATCTCCGCTTCGATGACCGATGGGATGCTTTGCCATCGCCAGCAAAACTTTTTCGGGGACTGGCGTTGGCCCCGGAATCATCAGCATGTTTTTGTCTTCCATTTAGATACTCCTGTCTCTTGGGCGATCTATATCAATTGATGACTGCATTACCGAAGCCATCACTTTACAGGAAACAGGCAACAGGAATTTCCTCGAACTTAATCTCAAGAGGAAAGAAGTTTGGGAGAAGTTTAAATTCTCTTGCCAACTACTTACTGTTGCTTGTTCCCTTTACCTGGTTTTTATTCAATCGGCAAACTCTTCATTGTATCCTATTGTTTTTAGATATGCAATTTGAGAGTTAAGCGTAAAAAATTACCGATCGTAACCTCACTATAAAAACAAAAAGAGTTGAACTCCTCAATTATTAATTGTTACTTCAAGTTTCTTCGCTTGGGTGAGATTGACTGGCAAGTAAATCGGAGGATTTTTCTGGATGCACGTTATTGAGCGACCAACGATGCTCGAATAAGACGTAGGTTTGTTGGCAAGTAGCTTCTAAGTGTTTTTGTTGTGCTAAGGCTTTGCGCAAAGTTACGATGAGTTGTTGAACTTGTTCTCTGAGCATTGGATTTTGATTTGTAGCCGATAACGTTTTACGTTCTAACAATTGAAGTAGTAATTCATAGTGAACGTGAGAAGGAAGGGGAAGGGGTTCCATAAAACCTACGCTAAAGTTAAAAAAGCCAGTATTAATTACAAATTAGAACTTTGTAATTGAGTTGACGCATATGCTAGAGATTAAATCAAGTTTTTGCTTGTGACTGCATGAGAATTTTAACGGTCACTTCCTTAAAAATACCAAGATTTTCTCAAATTTAGAATTATGACTATTTTATTTGCTGGGCTTTAAATAGAAAATAGCGATGCGATCGCGTCTTTAGGATCGTTTTGTTTGACCAAGGATTCTCCAATTAAAACAGCATCTACTCCCGCTTCTCGCACTAATTTCAGTTCATCTTTGTATGCAAACCAGATTCGCTAACAATTAATATTTCTCTCTCTTTTAATAGGTCTCGTCTTGCTTCTATCAATTGATTTGTGGTTTGCAAATCGACCGAAAAATCTTCTAGATTGCGATTATTTATTCCGATTAATCGAACGCCGTGGATCGATAATACTCGATCTAACTCTTCTAACGTATGAACTTCTATCAAAGCTACCATTCCTAAAGTATTAATAATTTTGATGAAGTATTCTAAGTCTTTATCGCTTAAAATTGCGGCGATGAGCAAGACAGCATCAGCACCTTTAGTACGAGCGAGATAGATTTGATAAGGATAGATGATAAATTCCTTGCATAACAAGGGTAAATCAACAGTTTGACGGACTAGAGCCAGGTTTTCAAAGCTTCCTTGAAAGAATTTCTCATCCGTGAGTACCGATAGACAACTCGCGCCACCTTGTTCGTAGGCAAGCGCGATCGCAGTAGGATTGAAATCTTCTCGAATTGTGCCTTTACTCGGAGAAGCTTTTTTGACTTCTGCAATCAAAGCAGGTTTTGTCTTGCCTTGCTTAATTGCAGCTAGGAAATCGCGAGGCGGCGGTAAGTCTTTAACCTGCTTGCGCAATTCGAGAAGAGGGATGCGATCTCGCAGGCGATCGACTTCTTTTTCTTTATACCAAACAATCTCTTCTAAAATGTGTTTGGGTTTTTCATCTTCGACTTTAATGGTATAGCGTAGATTGACAACTTCAACAGAGGGATTGGGCGGTCTTCTTCTAATTTGCATCGTTTTAGACAAAAGCGCGATCGCGGTAAAAGGGATTGGTGACTGGTGAGTAGGATATTGGGTCATCGGGTTATCCGAGTGCCGAACGTCCGAGGGAAGGGCTATGCCAACGCTATTTTTCATTCACTATAATGCCCCACTCTTAAAAGTTTTACAGATTTGCTTGAATGTAGCAAGAAGGCTTCGGCGCTACCTTTAGAGAATTCCAAAATAAGTTACTGTTAGCGCGATCGCAGTTAAAGGCAAACCAAACCGCAAATGTTCTCTAAAGGTAAGATTGTAACCCAAAGAAGCCGCAGCCTCTACAACGATTAGGTTTGCAACCGAACCAAACAGGGTTAAATTACCTGCCAAAGTCGATCCCGCTGATAGTAGCAACCAAGAATCCGTGTCATTGTTCTCGATTAAGGGAGCTAAAACTAAGACGGCAGGAACGTTAGAAATTAAGTTAGATAATAGCGCCGTCACTGCCAACAATTTTGCAGGCGTATCTGCTAGCGGCGTTAAAAATTGCAGTAAACCAAGATTTTGCGTAGCCTGAGTTAGGACAATGGTTCGGACAAAATTAAGCAGTGATGGTTCCGTAGTCATAAAGGCTATGGTAGTTGGGGTGGGATTTAATTAAAGTTGGCTCCAAACCTAACTGTTGAATAAATCGTTCGAGAAGATGATGAT
>JAAUUT010000118.1 GCA_012031035.1 Candidatus Altimarinota bacterium
GAATAGCGGGTTGCGGTTGAGATGCCGTTCTACTTTGAGTTCGTCTACTAACTGCTCGAAAGGAATGTCTTGATGGGTATAAGCTTCTAGTGTTACTTCTCTAACTCGTTTTAGTAATTCTGTAAAACTCGGATTACCACCTAAATTGCTTCTGATAACTAAGGTGTTGACAAAAAAGCCAATCAATCCTTCAATCTCTGCTCGGTTACGATTGGCTATGGGGGTTCCAATGGCAATATCATCTTGACGAGAGTATCGTGATAGTAGTGTCCCAAACGCTGCAAGCAGCATCATGAATAAGGTAACTCCTTCTTTCTGTGCCAGTGCTTTGATGCTTGCTGTTAACGATGAGGACAGTTCAAAGGTTTGAGTAGCTCCTCTGTAAGTTGCGATCGCCCCTCTGGGATAATCTGTGGGTAAGTCTAGTCTTGGTAGATCTTGTAACTGTTGCTGCCAGTATTTTCTTTGGCTGGCTAAAACTTCTCCAGTTAACCATTCTCGTTGCCAAACAGCAAAGTCAGCATATTGTATTGGTAATTCTGGTAGCGGTGATGGTTTTTTTTCTAGATATGCTTGGTAGAGCGTAGCAATTTCTTTAACCAAAATTCCGAACGACCAGCCATCGGAGACTATATGGTGCGTAGTAAATAGGACTATGTGTTCTGATGGGTTAAGTTTTATTATACTAAGTCTAATTAATGAATCTTGTTCTAAGTTAAATGGTCGTTGGGCTTCCTGACTAGCGAGGTTTTGTATTTCTTTTTCTTGAGTAGTTTGGTTTAATTGTTCGAGGCTAATTATTGGTAAGAGTATTTCTCCTGCTGGATTGATAATTTGAGTAGTTTTTCCTGTCGGTGTAGTCCTAAAGGTCGTTCTTAAGGTTTCGTGTCGTCTGATAATTTCTTCTAAACTCTGTTTGAGAACAACAATGTTGAGTTGTCCGCTTAACCTTAGTGCGGTGGGTTGATTGTAAAAAAGATTGTCGGGTTCGAGTTGGGCAATAAACCACAATCTCTGTTGGGCAAATGATAAAGGGATTTCTTGTGTCCTGGAAATGGGATGGATGGTCGAGCCTTCTAATCCTAAATTAGCTTTGGTCGCTGTTTCAATTTCTTGGGCTAAATCGGCTAAGGTAGGTTTTTCAAAGAGACTGCGCAATGGTAACTCGACTTTTAATGTTTGTCTGATTTGGGAAACTACGCGAGTTGCCAACAGAGAATGTCCCCCTAACTCGAAGAAATTATCGCTTGCGCCGACTCGTTCTACTCCTAATATTTCCTGCCAAATTAGAGCTAGGATTTCTTGTGTGGGGGTTGAAGGGGCTAGATATTCGCTTTGGGCGACGAGTCGCTCGCCGTCTGGTGCGGGCAGTGCCTTACGGTCTATTTTTCCATTCGGCGTTAGCGGGAAGGCATCGACAACAACGAACGCCGACGGCATCATGTATTTGGGCAACTTTGATTCTAAATGCTGCTTTAGTTCGGTAGCGATCGCTTTCTGTGTTGGCAGCATTACATAGGCGACTAAATGAGGATTGCCAGGAATGTCTTCGCGCAGTAATACGACTGCTGCTGCTACGGCTCGATGTTGTCTCAGTGCCGCTTCTATTTCCCCTAATTCAATGCGATATCCTCGTAATTTAATTTGATGGTCGATTCTGCCAATGTACTCAATTTCTCCATCGGCACGGTAGCGGGCTAAATCGCCAGTTTTGTAGAGTCGCGTACCTGGTTTTTCACTAAAAGGGTTCGGAATAAGTTTTTCGGCTGTCAATTCGGCTCGATTTAGATAACCGCGAGCAACACCGTCACCAGCGATGTACATTTCCCCAATAACCCCTATAGGCACTGGTTGTAAGTGTCGGTCGAGAATATAAAACTGCGTGTTAGCAAGAGGACAACCAATAGAAACGATACTTTGTTGATGCTGGAGCGTTTCCGTTGTTACTCGCGCGATCGCCGACCAGATTGTAGTTTCTGTTGGCCCATATAAGTTCCAGACTTCAGCACTTGTTTCAATCAACTGATTGGCGAGTTTGTAATTAAGCGCTTCTCCACCGCAGAGAATTTTGAGTTGTTCGCTGCCTTTCCATCCCGATTCTAGAAGCATTCTCCAAGTAGCAGGTGTCGCTTGCATGACTGTAGCACGAGCGTCATCTAACTGTCTTAACAAGGCGATCGCATCAATGGCAACTTCTCGACTGACTAATGCCAAACGACACCCAACAATTAGCGGCAGATAAATTTCTAAGGCGGCGATATCAAAAGAGAGCGTCGTTACAGATAGCAAAATATCTTTTTCGCTCAATCCCGGCTTTAGACGCATACTATTTAAGAAGTTAACTAAAGCCTTGTGCAAAATCTGCACGCCTTTTGGCTTGCCTGTGGAACCAGATGTGTAAATTGTATAGGCTAAGTTATCCGGTTCTACTTGCTCGTTCGGATTGCGATCGCTTTGTTGACTAATCTCTCGCCATTGAGTATCTATGCAAACTATTTTTTCTTTTTGGTGTAAAAGTTTGTCTAATAACGCTTGCTGAGTAAGCAATATGTTTGCTTTTGCGTCAGATAAAACAAAAGCTAAACGTTCTTGAGGATATTCTGGATCGAGAGGCAAGTAAGCTCCACCCGCTTTAAGGATGCCCAACAGTCCTATAACCATCTCTAGGGAACGTTTAAGACAAATTCCTACCAGCATTTCTGGTTTGACTCCCAACGTCTGTAGATGATGAGCTAGTCGGTTTGCTCTATCGTTTAGTTCTTTGTAGGTTAATTGTTGCTCTTCAAAAACTACTGCGATCGCATCGGGGGTTTTCTCTACCTGTTCTTCAAATAGTTGATGAACGCACTTATTTTGAGGATATTCTGTTTTCGTGTCGTTCCATTCTATTAATAGTTGATGTTGTTCTGCGGTGGTTAAAAATATCAAGTCTTTTAAACTTACTTCAGAATTCTCACTCATTTGTTCGAGCAATGTCTGAAAATGTCCTAGCACTCTATTAATAGTCGCTGATTCAAACCGCTCGCCATCGTAAGCGATCGCAATTTCTAATTCAACACTGGGAATAACACTAATGGTTAAAGGATAATTTGAGCGGTCGAAAGTAGAAATATTTTGTATTTCTAAACTTTTTTGTTCTATTTTTAACTTTTCATCAATTGGATAATTTTCAAATACAAAAATACTTTCCAATAAAGGCAATCCCTTTGATACTTCACTCCAGCTTTGAATATCTACTAAAGAACTATGTTGATATTGACGGATTACTAGCTGTTGATTTTGAAGTTCTACAAGCCAAGATAATAAATGCCTTTCTCCATTTAATTTGACTCGGATTGGTAGAGTGTTTATAAACATTCCTACCATAGTTTCTGCACCAAACAAATCGGTGGGACGACCAGAAACTGTTACTCCAAATATGATATCTTCTTGACCGCTATAACGACCGAGCAGAATTGCCCAGGCTCCCTGTACAATAGTGTTTAGTGTCAGTTTATGCGTTCGCGCAAAAGCTTGTAGTTTTTCGGTTATTTTTTGTGATAGTTTAATCGATTGACTTTCGTATTTTTTCTCTCGCTCGGATACGCGATCGCATTCGATAGATTTTAAAGAGGTAGGTGTTTTAAAATCACTTAATATCTGTCGCCAAAATACTTCTGTTTGAGATGAATCTTGCTTTTGTAACCATTTAATATAATTTTTGTAGTCAGTTTTAGAAACTAACGGGAATTCTTGACCTTGCTCAAGTGCTTGGTAGATTTCAACGACTTCTTTTAAAACTAATGCCGTTGACCATCCATCTAATATTAAATGGTGTTTGCTCCAAATAAAATAATAAAAATCGTTAGCACAACGAATCAAAAATAGACGCATTAAAGGTGCTAGAGAAAAATCAAATCCCTTTACGCGATCGCTCTCTAAAAAATCTTGTAATTGTAGTTTTTGCTCTTCAGTTGTCTTCCCTCGCCAATCGTATTGCTGCAAGACAATCGTTACATTTTTATTAACGACTTGTAGCGGTTTTTCTAAGTCTTCCCAGTAAAAAGCCGTGCGTAAAATTGTCTGGCGATCGACTACTGCTTGCCAAGCTCGTTCAAAAGCGATCGCATCGAGATTTCCTCGTAATGAGTAACATAATTGAACGAAATATACAGCCGTTTCGGGAGCATATAAACTGTGAAAAAGAATGCCGTGTTGTAAAGGTGTGAGTTCGTAGATATCTTGAATATTTTCTGTTTTCATTGACTTTTCTCACTCCCTCGATTGATTTTTGCCAAAAAGAGATCGAGTTCTTTTTGATTCAAATTCGCTTGTGGAAAATCGGAAGGCGTGTAGCCTCCTACTTCAGTAGATTGACAATGAGTAATCATGTCGCGTAGCGCCTCGATAAAGCCTTCAGCTAGGCTTAGTACAGTCGCTTTGCGGTGAATTTCCTGACTATAAGCCCAATTGAGTTGTAGTTTTCCTTCGCTAACAAATCCGTTGATATCGATGAGATAACGACGATTTCCTAAAGGACTGCACGTTTCACCACTAGACTCTGAGGCAAAACTAAATAGAGACGAATCTGGTAAAACGCGATCGAATTGTCCTAAATAGTTAAAACACACCTCCGCTTGCGGAAAATCATTTAGATGGAGGTTGCGACTGAGATACTTTAATATTCCATAACCAATCCCTCGATTAGGAATACTCCGCAGTTGCTCTTTGATACTTTTTAGCGCATCGCCAATAGAAGATGTATTTTCGAGATCCAATAACACTGGAAACACAGTAGTAAACCAGCCTACAGTCCTTGATAAATCTACTCCCGAAATAATGTCTTCTCTTCCGTGCCCTTCTAGATTTATAAGAAGCGTACTTTCTTTTGTCCATCGTGCAAACGTTTGCACTAATGCCGTTAATAATACGTCATTCATCTGCGTATGATACTTAGCGGGTACTTGTTGCAGCAGGGCTTGAGTTTCAGTCTCGCTGAGAAACACAGATACTATGCGAGTCTGTGCGACGGTGTTAGCGCCTTCTAGATAGTCTTTTGGTAAAGGAGAAATTTGCTTTTGCGATCGCGTTTGCCAGTATTCTAATTCTGAGTGAATTTGTTCGTACTCTTGTAAACTTTCAGACCACTGCTTGAAGGAGGTTGTTTTCGCGGGTAATTGTATTACTTGAGTGCGGCTAAGTTGTTCTATGACTGTTTGGAAATCCGACAACAAAATTCGCCAAGAAACACTATCCACAACTAAATGATGAATGACAATTAGCAAACGATTTTTGCCGCAACCCAATTCAAACAGAACGACTTTTACTAGCTCTCCTTCTAACAAGTTTAAACTTGTCTGTACTTTTGCGGAGGTTGCTTCAATCGCTGCTGTTCGATCTTTTTCTGAAAGACCCGATAAATCTAACCAGACAAATGACTTTTGTTGGTTAGAATCGCCAATCGATGCTTGCCAACCGTCCGCTTCTTGCCAAAAACGCATACGGAGTGCGTCATGATGTTGCAGCAAGCAATGCACGACTTTCGGTAACAGTTTGGCATCGATATCTTGCTTCAATTCTAGTAATACCGATTGATTCCAATGGTGCGGATGAGGTAAATCCTGTTCAAAAAAGCTAAGCTGAATGGGAGTTAGAGGAACTGAACCCGTTATTAAACCTTGTTCCGACTCAATTTTAGTAGAATGTTCTGCGTTAGCAGCTAATTTGGCGATGGTTTGATGTTCAAAGATTTGTTTGGGAGTTAGCCTTAATCCTACTCGATTTGCTCTGGCGATCGCTTGAATGCTAATAATAGAATCTCCTCCCAATTCAAAGAAATTGTCGTGAATGCTTACTTTTTCGACTCCAAGTAACTCCGACCAAATTTTCGCTAGTGCTATTTCTGCGAGAGTAGTAGGCGCGACGAACTTTCCTTGTAATTCTGGTTTAACTTCATCGGGTGCTGGTAATGCTTGGCGGTCTATTTTTCCATTCGAGGTTAGCGGGAAAGCCTTCAATCGTACAAAATGAGAAGGCAACATATACTCAGGCAGCTTCTCTGCTAAAAAGGCGCGTAAGTCGTTAAAGTTGTTGTCTGCCGAATTCTTTTCAAATACGAGATAAGCTACTAAGCGTTTTTGACCTAGCTTGTCTTCCCGCGCTAAAACGACTGCATTTTTGATTTGATGATATTGATGTAATACTGCTTCAACTTCTCCCAACTCAATGCGGAAACCATTCAGCTTAATTTGGTCGTCAACACGACCCAAAAATTCTAAACTACCATCTGTATGAAAACGTGCTAAATCTCCAGTCCGATAAAGTCTTGCTTCAGAAGTATTATTAAAAGGATTTTTAATGAAGCGTTCCGCCGTCAGTTGGGGTTGATTGAGATAACCTCTAGTAACACTATCTCCGCCGATATAAATCTCACCAGCTACGCCTATAGGTACGGGTTTCTGATAGCTATCTAGAAGATAGATTTGACTATTCGCAAGAGGACGACCTAAAGGCACTGTGGCATACTTCGGATCGGAATCGAAGTTGATAGAATTAGTTAGCACGCCGATAGTCGTTTCAGTTGGCCCGTAGTGATTAAAAATTTGACAATTCGGTGCTAGCTTGTGTATTTGCTTGATTAACTCCCATGTTGAAGCTTCACCGCCAAGAATTAATCTTTGACGGGGTAACAGTTGTTCTGGGTGGGAATGAGATAACAAAGCAGATAAGTGTGAGGGAACGATTTTAAGACAGTCGATTTGATGATGATGAAAATAATCAGCTAGTGCTACTGGATCTGTTGCTTTTTCCTCAGCGATAATATGTAAACATCCACCACTACATAAAGCTGAAAAAATAGCTGTATTACCTAAGTCAGCAGCAAAGGTTGAAACTGTGGCAAAACTAGCTTCTACTGACAGATTCAGTCTTTTTAAAATTCCATTCAGGTAATTTATGACTTGTCGATGTTCTACTGCAACGCCTTTTGGTTTACCTGTAGAACCTGATGTATAAATTATATAGGCTAAGTTTTTAGAGGTAACGGTTGCATTTGTTCCCCAACTCCCGTCTTTTTCTCTTCTTCCCCCCTTTGCAAGGGGGGATTGAGGGGGGTGAATGTATGAGTTTATATCTTCTTCGTCAACGCATACTATCTGAATTTTGTTTTGAGCAACGATAGGTAATTGTTTAATTTTGTTTGCTAGATGCTTTTGCGTTAATAAAACTGATACTTCTGCATCTTGCAATCTAAAAGCTAGTGCTTCTAAAGGTAAAGAAGGTTCTAGTGGTAAATAAGCTCCGCCTGCTTTAAGAATACCAAGAATTCCAACAGGTAGATCGAGCGATCGCTCGACATACAAACCTACTATACTTTCGGGTTTTACTCCTAAAAATGCTAAGCGATCGGCTATTTTCTCTGCTTTAATATTAAGTTGTTGATAAGTTAGTTTCTCCTCTTCAAAAACAACGGCAACACGATTTGGCGTACTATTTACTTGTTCTTCAAACCAATGATGCAAGCACTGATAGGAAGGAGGATTGCTGTTAGTATGATTGAATTCTACTAAAAGTTGTTGACGTTCTTTTTGACTGAGAATTTCTAGTTGTGAGATTTCTGTTTCTGGATAATTGACTGCACTTTTTAAAATCGTTTCAAACTCTGCTGCTAAACGTTCGATATCTGCTAGGTCAAATAAATTAGCATCATAATGTAATTCCGTTACCAAAGAATCGTCTCGATACCAGCAAGAAAGCTTGACTTTAAAGCGTTCGATACAGGCGTATAAGTTCTGAAGAGAAAACGATATGTTATCGATACAATATTTCTTTGACTGCGATATAAAGTCAAAAGCAAAAGGTAAAAAAGGAAGTTCCCGATCGGTTTTGCCGCTGCCGGAGGGCAATCGCTACTGTCGATTAATTCTTCCCAATTAAAAAATTCTTGCCATTTACCGACTTCATTTATCTTTTCTTCTAATTGTTTTAGTATTGTAGAAAATTTCTCGTTCTCATCAAGAGCAATATGAACGGGCAGATATTTTGCCAGCAAGCCAAATGCTGACTTTAATTCCTCATAATTTCTCCCATCATAATAAGTCGCGATCGCCATTTTAGATTGACCGACGAGTCGCCCAAGTAAAACTTGCCAACAAGCCTGCAAAATTGTTGAAATAGAAACAGAATTATTCTTGGCTAGTGTTTCTATTTTTCTCAAGATATCGGCATCCAAATTAATGGCAATATACTTCGGACAAAATTCTAATTCTCGCGTCTCTTGTTCGCAAGGTAATTTATTTTTAATAAAGTCAAAGATATTTTGCTTGCGCCAATATTGTTTTTCTACTTCTAATTTATTTTCTTCAAACAACTCATTCTGCCAAGTGGCGATATCTGCATATTGTAACAGTTCGTTTAATCGCTCTTTTTGAGAGAGACAACTGCTATAAGTATCACCAATCTCATGCAAAAGATTGTGCAGAGAGTTTATATCCGCACAAAAAGAAAACAGGGTAATAATTAAAATATGCTGTCGAGAAGATAGTTTTATAACATTAACTGCTAAAGTATCGCCTCGCTTTAGATTAAATTGTATTTGTTTTTGTCGTGCAAATAATTCTTCTATTGTTATCTTTTGTTTTTTTGAATCTAGATCGGTCAAATCGTTGTATTGAATTTCTAAATCACCTGACTCTTTTATGACTTGCAAAGGAATCGTCATTCCTTGTAATGTCTGAAAGCTAGTGCGAAAAATTTCTATTCTGTTAATAACTTCTCGCAGGGCTTCTTCTAAGCTTGAATAGCTAATATTCCCTTCAATTAAAATCTCACACTGAACGCGATAAGATTGAGACTTACCTTGATCGCTTAATAACCACAAACGTTTTTGCTGCGGTGAAATTTGAAACCCTTCTATCGACAAACTTTGCATCTTGTCACCTTGCTCAATTGTCCTTATTTGTAACTGAAAGCATCAGCCATTCCTACTAAAACTTTTCTCGTTCCAACAAATGGTTTCCGTCCATGAGCAACTAACATATTATCGAGCATTAAAATATCGCCTTCTTTCCAGGGAAAAGTAATAGCTTCCTGCTGATAAATTTCATTAATTTCTTCTATTGTAGATGATTCAATAGGCGAACCATCTCCATAAAAAGCATTGCGTGGTAAATTTTCTTCTGCAATCGCACTAAGAAGAGATTCGCGAACTTCGGTTTGTAAACTCGATACATGAAATAAATGAGCTTGGTTGAACCAAACGCGATCGCCAGTTTGAGGATGAATAGCAATAGCTTGACAAACTTGAGTTGTTCTTAAATGGTCTTCACTTTTCCACTCAAATTCTATTCCTGCCTTACGACAATAACTTTCTACTTCAACTTTATTAGTAGTTTGAAATACATCTCGCCAATCTAGATCTATTCCTTTTAAATAGTTTCTGACATACATAACTTTTTTGTCAATAAACCTTTCTTTAATCTTCGTGTCGATGCGTTGAAATATTTTTCGACTATCCGCGATCGGTGTTTCTCCACCTTGCGCTGCTACCTTCACACAGAAAAACCAAATCTTCATTGGCCAATTCAGAGAATAAGCCATTTCATTGTGCAAAGGAATAAATTGTTCGGCGGGATATTCTGTTGATGTATATATCTTACCTGTAACTAAAGTACGCGGAGTAGAACCATAAGAATATTCAATTAGTTCTGAAGAGATAGATTGAATAAAATGCTCAAAAACAAAATTTCTGGTTAAATCAAAATCCCGAAAAAGTAATGCACTATACTTTAATAACTTCTCTTCAATCCAATGACGATTATTAACAGCCCAATCCGTCAAGTTTACCCCCTCAACAGCAGGCTGAATAACTAACGAAAACTGTTGTTTTTGACATAAAACCTCAGTTTTAATTAACTGGCTCTCAGAAACTGTAATTAATTTTCGTTTAATAGATTTAACTGTCATTTAATTATAAATCGTTTATTTTTTATTGAACATTTCCAGCGATCGCTTTACGTTTTATCTTGCCTATTTGTTGACTTTGCTTCTGTTTCAACTTTTCATCTTCATTTTTTTTGGTTTCTCGCTCGGCTTCGCGAATTAATTCTACTAATTGATTTAATTTAAGCTCTGGTTGTTCTACAACTACATCTAATAGTATTTTAAAAATTGTTGCCATTCGTTCAATCGTAGAATTATAAAATAAATCAGTTTTGTATTCAAAGAAACCTTCAATTCCTGCGGATGTTTCTGTCAGATCTAGTTTTAAATCGTGACGTACCGCTACACTTTCTGGTTCTAAGATACTTAAATTGAGTTCCGGTAGCTTAAGAGCAAATTTAGGAGTATTTTGCAGGACAAACCATACTTGGAATAAAGGAGATCGATCTCGGTAGCGTTCTGGTTGTAATTGAGCCACTAATTTTTCAAAAGGTAAATCTTGATGAGCATATGCTTCTAAAGCAACTTCTCTTATTCTCTGTAACAATTCTCTAAAACTAGGATTGTTAGATAGATCGTTTCGCAAGACTATTGTATTAAGAAAAAAACCAATTAAATTGTTAATTTCAGAGCGATCGCGATTGGCGATAGGAGAACCAATAAGAATATCTTCCTGACCTGTATAGTAATAGAGCAATACATCAAAAACGGCTAACAAAGTCATAAATAGGGTGATTCCCTCTTGCCGACTCAGCTTTTTAAGTTGGTCAGAAACTTGAGCAGAGATAGCAAAAGAGTATTTCGCTCCTACAGAAGACTGAACCTGGGAGCGTGGTTTATCTGTAGGTAGATCGAGAACAGTATTCGCACCCTCTAATTGCCGTTTCCAGTAATTAAGTCGAGTATTTAATACATCTGGTTGTAGCCATTGTTGTTGCCAGACAGCAAAGTCAGCATACTGAATTGGTAGTGCCGGAAGTGGCGAAACTCTTCCCTCAATAAATGCTTCGTACAGTGCTGAAATTTCCCGAATAAATATTCCTGCTGACCAAGCATCAGAAATTATATGATGTATCGTTACGATTAGAATGTATCGGTCGGGATTTAATTGTAAAAGGATTAACCGTAACAAAGGCGGTTGTGTAAGGTCAAATGGTTGTTGGACGGATACTTTTTCATGTCTTCGCACTTCAGCTTGACATTGAGATTCTGGTAAATTTTGTAAATCTACCAAAGTTAAAGGAACTTCTAAAAACGGGGCAATGTTCTGAACGGGGTTTCCTTCAACCACAACAAAACTGGTTCTTAAAACTTCATGTCGTCTAATGACTTCGTTAATACTTTGTTTGAGAGCAACTAGATTAAGTTGACCTTCTATCAAAATGACATTAGAACCATTATAGGCAGCAGACTCAGGTTCTAGGCGATCTATAATCCACAATCGCTGCTGACCAAAAGATAGTGGTAATTCTGTATCTCTCGAAACAGGTTGAATCGGCAAATCGTTCAATTGATGTCCAGCATTTATAGCTTTTTTGATATACTCGGCAAATCCTGAAACTGTGGGCGATTCAAACAAACAACGCGGCGATAATTCTACTTGAAAGTTTTTCTGGACAAGATAAATCAACTGAGTCGCCAGTAGAGAATGTCCCCCTAAATCAAAAAAGTTGTCGTGAATGCTAACCTGCTCTAGTCCAAGAATTTGTGCCCAGATCCCTGCTAACATCTCTTCAACAAGGGTGTTAGCAGCTACAAAAGTGGCTTCCAGATGAGTATTTATCTCATCCGGTGCGGGTAATGCACGGCGATCTACTTTACCATTAGGAGTCAACGGCAAGGCATCCATCATAACGAATGCCGATGGGACCATATAATTGGGTAGTTGTTTCTTCAGAAAACTTTGTAAGTCATTGGGAGAACAAGAAACATTGCGATCGAGAACTATATAGCTGACTAATCGTTTGTCACCTGGTACATCTTCCCTCACCGTTACTAGCGTTTCTTGTATTCCTGGATATTGTAGTAATAATCCTTCAATCTCCCCTAGCTCAATGCGAAAACCTCTTATTTTTACCTGATTATCTATTCGTCCTAAAAATTCTAGGTTTCCATCCGCTCGAAAACGAACCAAATCTCCAGTCCTGTATAACCGCGCTCCTGGGTCGTTACTAAACGGATTGGGAATAAACTTTTCCGCAGTCAATTCGGGGCGATTTAAATACCCTCTTGCTAAACCAGCACCCCCAATATAAAGCTCGCCGGAAACTTCTGTGGGTACTGGTTGATAGTATCGATCTAGTACATATAGCTCGGTATTAGCAATCGGATGACCGATAGGTACTGAACCCGAAAGCTTTTCGTCTTTAGCGACTTGATAGATGCAGCAACCAACAACCGTTTCCGTCGGTCCATACTCATTAACGAGCAACGTGTCAGGCGCAAATTCTTGCCAGAATGAAATACTTTCGGCTAACAAATTTTCGCCGCCGATGATAAATGCTCTTGTGCGACCTTCTACTTCTGTGGGTAATAACTGTTGAGAAAGTAGCAGTAGTTGAGCGGGTGTAATTTTAACTAGACTGTAATTAGAACCTTGGCGTAGTGCATTACACAAAGACTCGATACTGGGATCTTCTGGAAGAAGTTCCACCCGACGACCCACCATGAGCGGAGAAAATAGCCCAGTAATCGTGAGGTCGAATGCCAGAGAAGAATGTACGGGAGTGCCTTCTCCCAAATCCACTGCATAAGCTTTGGTACACCAGGTTAGATAATTGATTAATCCTTGGTGCGTAATTAATGTTCCTTTTGGTTTACCAGTAGAGCCAGAGGTGTAAATGACATAAGCGAGGTTGTCATAATTTATCTCGCTTCCAAGATTTTGAGGACTCTCTTGTGCAAATTTTTTACAATCCTTGTCTAAGAATAACAGTTCGGCATTATGTTTTGGGAGAATTTCTAGCAATTTCTCCTGAGTTAACAATATGTCTACTTGAGTATCATCTAAGATGAAAGCTAGTCTGTCTTTAGGATAAGTTGGATCTAGAGGAAGATAAGCTCCACCTGCTTTAAGGATACCTAGCACTCCGATCGCCATTAAGTGCGATCGCTCTACACAAATTCCTACTAGTACCTCCGCTCTAACACCTTTTTGTTTGAGATAATTAGCTAGCTGATTTGCTTGTGCGTTGAGTTCGGAGTAGGTAAGTTGTCGAGTACCACACACAACTGCGATGTTATTTGGCGTGCGATCGCACTGCGACTCAAACCAATGATGAATACATTGATATTTAGGAGCAACAGTTTTTGTATTGTTGAAATCAACTAAAAGTCGCGATCGCTCGTTTGGGCCGAGAATGTTAAAAGAGGCTATCTCTCCTTCAGGATTTTCTACGACATTAGCCAACAAAGTCTCAAATCGCTCGGCCAAGCATTGTATATCTTCTAGATTAAAAATATTAGCATCATAGAAGAGTTCGGTAACTAGCTCGTTTCCTCGACGAACACAAGAGAGTTTGACATGAAATCGGTCAACGCAAGAGTATTGCTTATAAATTGAAAAGCAAACATCGCCAGCATGATACTTAGCTAAAATGTCTTCAAACTCAAAACAAAAAGGAAAAAATAAATGTTTTACTCGATTTTCATTGAGTGGAACATTTATTTTTTCCCAATCAAAATATTCCTGAAACTCAAAAATTTCTTCTACAACTTCTGCAACTTGTGCTAGCCGATCTTTAAATGCTTGGTTGTTTTCAAGATGAGAGTAAAACGGTAGATATTTAACGAGTAAGCCGATGGATTCCTGCAACTCCTCATAATCATTTCGACTATTACCAGCAACTCCAACGATTAAATCTAAATTCTCAGTAAGTCGCGAGAGTAATGTTTGCCAGCAAGTTAGAAAAAAGACCTGGTTTGTAGTATTTATTTTTTGTATTATTGTATCTATCTTAGCTAATAAATTTGGGGCAAGCTCTATAGTAAAACATTGGGGGCTAAATTTTCCACTTCCAGTCTGCTGATTTGAGGAAGGAAGCCTTAAATCAGCAAGATTAGAGATATTCAACTTTCTCCAAAAATCAGTTTCCGCTTCTGATTCTTCGGTATGCAGAAATTGATTTTGCCATTCAGCAACTTCGGCATATTGCATGGGTTCTATAGCAACTTGTTCCCCCTTGATACTGGCAGCGTAGCATTTGCTAAGTTCGTCAACAATATAATTTAGACTTTGTAGATCGGCGCATAAAGCAGGCAAGCAGATAAATAATATATGTTTCTGTGGCGAAATAGTTACTAGCGCTAAATACAATAGTGACGCTTGCTCCCATTCAAAAATCTGTTGACGTGCTGATTGAAGCAGCTTTTCTAAAGCTTGTTCTAAAGTCTCTTGTTTTTCTAAAGAGTATTCATAAATTGATAGAGATACACCTTCATTAATCACTTGAACGGGAGTTTTAATGCCACGAGTACTACGAAAAGTTGTCCGAAGAATTTCATGTCGATTAACAACTCGATCTAGATTTTCTCTTAAAACCTTTTTATCTAAATTTCCTTCTAAGAGAATCGCACAATAAGACTGATAAACTTGAGCGTCTTTTTGTAATAGCCATAAACGCCGTTGCTGCGGGGAAAGTTTAAATCCATAAAGTTGTTTTTGCATTTTCTTGTTTAACGACAATAGCTAATTTTTTTACAAGTTTTATACCTCGTCAAAATTCATCATTTCTCCCATTGCAACTAGAAGCTTTCGTTCTCCAACATAAGGATTGCGTGCATGGGCAGTTAACAAATTATCTAATATCAGTAAATCTCCAGATTGCCAAGAAAAACTAACTTCTAACTTTTGATAAACTTCACAGATTTCTGACATCACCGAGTCTTCAATCGGAGAGCCGTCACCATAATAACAATTTCGAGGTAAATCTTCTTCACTAAAGGATGAAAGCAAAGCTTTTCTAGTTTTTACATCCATACATGAAATATGCCAATGTTGAGCCTGAGCAAACCAAGTAAATTCTCCAGTTTGAGAGCTTTTAACAATAGCAGGTCTTACTGCACGAGTTCTTAATCCTCCATTCTTTTTCCATTCTAAATCCATAAAATCTTTTTTACAAACAGCTTCTACTTCTGCTTTGTTTTCACTATTAAAAACTGTTTGCCAGTCCAGTCCCAAACCGTAATCATAATTACGAATATACATTATCTTTTTCTCCAAAAATCGCTCCCGAACTTTTGGATTGATTAGCTCAAAAACTTTTCGGCTATCAACAATAGGAGTCTCACCTCCCTGTTTAGCTGGTTGACGACAGCCAAAAAATATTTTTTTTGGCCAACTATGGTTAAAAGAATTTTCATTATGCCATAATAGCTTTTGCTCGGCAGGGTAAAAGACAGGAGTATAAACGTTACCACTTATAGTTTCTCTAGGATGTTCGCCATTTTTATTAAATAAATCTGGGCAAAGTAGAAAACAAGCTTTCTCAAAGGCAGTGGGTGTATCTAAATTAAACCCTCGCAAAAGTATAGCACCATGTTTGTTTAATTTTTCTTTTATAAGTCCCTGACTATCTTCCAAACAGTCTGTTACTTCTATGTCGTTACTAATTGCTTTTATGACTAGAGGAAGAGTTTTATCATGTCTCAGACAATCTATTTCAAAGAACTTTTCTTTTGCCAAGCTAACCGGTTGTCTTTTAACAATATCTAAGCGGCTAATTTTATTTTTTTCTTTTTTTATTTTATCCATTTATTTTTTTAATATTGATTCTATTTGCTTGATTATAGCTACAAAATAATCTTTTTTCTTGCAATATTTTTAATATTTCTATTTCTAGATTTTTTTTGCTTTTCTAGTTTTAATTTATTTTGTCGTTTATTAAAAGAATTTAAATCATCTATTATTTCACCTAGCCTATAATTTGGCATTTTAATAATAATATTTAAAACCATTTCAAAATCTTTTAGTAATTGCTTAATGCTATCTACATTAAACAGGTCTGTATTGTACTGTACAGTTGCCAACATTCCTTCTTTTTGCTCTATGATTGCTATAAACAAGTCAAGAGTAGCAGTACCGTTATCAACTTCATCCAAAACACTAACACTTAGAGCTGAAAGTTCCAGAGATGGTATTGGAGTATTTTGGAGAACAAATTTGATCTGAAATAGGGGTGAACGACTAAGCTTGCGTTCTGGATTTAAAGCTTCTACCAATTTGTCAAAAGGCAAATCCTGATGAGCATAAGCATCTAATGTTATCTGCCGTACCTGCATTAAGAAATCTTGAAAGGTAGGATTTCCTGATAGGTTTGCTCGTAATACTAATTGGTTAATAAAAAAGCCAATTAAATCTTCAGTTTCAGTTAAATGACGATTAGCAACATCTGTTCCAATTACGATATCATCATCTTTAGTATACCAATTCAGTAAAATATAAAAACCTGCCAGTAATGTGGTAAATAATGTTACTTTTTGCTGCTGACTAAAAAACTTAAGTTCTTCAGTTAAAGATTGAGGAAACCTTGTCGATTGTTTTGATCCCCTAAAACTTTGTAGTTCGAGTCTGGGTCGATTCGTAGGCAAGTTAACCACTGGAAGATTGCCCCCTAGTTGCTTTTTCCAGTAAGCAAGCTGTGATTCTAAAACTTCTCCCTGTAACCATTGCTTTTGCCATGCAGCAAAATCTGCATATTGAATAGGCAATTCTGGTAAGGGAGATGGCTGACTGCTGCAAATAGCTTCATACAATGCTACTAGTTCTCGAATGACCACGCCACGAGACCAAGCATCAGAGACAATATGGTGCATCGTGAATAACATTAGGTATCGAGTTTCACTAAGTTGCAATAGCTTGACTCGCAACAATGGTTCCTGTGAGATGTCAAAAGGACGTTGGGCTTCTTCTTTGGCTAAATTTTGAACTAATTGTTGCTGCTTATTTTCCGATAATTTTCGTAGGTCGATTGTGGGTAATTTCAATACTAAATCAATAACTTTTTCCTGTACTGGTTTTCCTTCAAATAGCTTAAAACAGGTTTGTAGGACTTCATGTCTTTGCCGAATTTGATTGAGGCTTTGCTCCAGTGCTTTTACATTTAAAACTCCTTCTAATAAGATAGCAATAGGAATATTGTAAGCAGGGCTATCTGGATCTAATTGATGAAGAATCCACAGCCTTTGCTGATGAAAAGACAAAGGCAACAAGCTAACATCTTCGCGTTTGGGAATAGATTGAGTTTTGACAGAACTTAAGTTCTTCTTTTTTAAATGCAATTCAAATAATTTGCGTTGTTCGGGAGAAAGAGCAGTAATTCTTTTAGAAAGATTGTCCATAAATATTTTTTTTACTAACTTAACGATTGTCAATTATCTTGATAATATATTTTTTAATTTGTTGATAAAGCTCATCCGAAAAAACTTAGTGTTGAATATTGCTTAACTGACTTTTTGTTTTGAAATTCTTCTTTTAAGTCCTTTAATAAATTTAAAACTTGTCATAACTGCATTGAAATCCAAACCAAAATCTATCAAACAGGCAATCTCATCAACTCCAATTTCTTGTAGATATTTAATTGTTTTGCGGCAAGTTTCTTTGGTTCCAATCGTTACCCGTCCTTGAAAATAACGCTCAAAAGCAAAGGATAAAAGCTGGTTGCGATCTTCTTCTGTAAATGTTTCAGGATTGACTTGAAAATCAATGCGTTTTGCTAAGTTTTCAACTAAACCAAAATGGGTTTTAAGATAATTGCAAAAAGGTTGCTTGACTTTTTGTTTAATGAGATCTTCATCCTCTCCTACATATGCGTGCAGCATTAAAGCTACTTTTCCACTTTTGGGGTCATGACCGCGTTGTTCTAAACTTTTTCGATATAAAGAGATTTGCTGTGCTAAGTCATCAGTAGTAGCATATAAAAGAGAGGTGAGAACGTTAGCTCCAATTTTTCCCGCCTCAATAAATGTATTATCCGCTTGACAGGTAATCCAAATTGGTAATTTAGATTGTATTGGTCTAGGAAATGTATTAACTTTAACCTTCTCTCCCGTGCCACCAGAAAATTCTATAGCTTCACCTTGCCAGAGTTTTTGTAGAATTTCAATATTTTGCCACATAATTTCTCTGCGATCGCCATAGTTCTCAGGACACAATAAAAAATCATCGGCGTGCCATCCAGAAGCAAAAGAAAGACCTACTCTACCGTTAGAAAGATTATCAACTACAGACCATTCTTCCGCGACTCGCACGGGATGCTGTAATGGCATTACCACACTACCAGATCTCAGTTGAATTCTCTGCGTTACCATTGCTAAGGCTGCACTAATTACCGATGGATTGGGATACAGTCCGCCAAAGGGATGAAAATGGCGTTCGGGAGTCCATACAGCCGCAAAACCATGTCTATCGGCGAATTTGGCTGTTTCTAACAAAAGATGGTATTTATCCGATTGGGTTGTCGATCCATCACCTGAGAAATAGAATAGGCTAAATTCCATATTGGTTAAGTACCCGGACAAAAAATTAAAAATTAATTACATAAGCAAGACAGTTACGGCTATCGCGATCGCTTCAGCAAAGCAAACAATCTAGCAGCGATGAGAAAACTTCTCGTGCAAAAATTGCACAAACTAATATTTATAAATACGTTATCGATCTTACCAGTAATCCAGACATAACTTTTTATATTGCTTTCTTCGATAAATTGTGATGCTGGCATCTTGCCTGTATGGCTTTGAGTGCGATCTCGCTGGCAAGAGCGAATTATCCCTCTTTTGTCACTCTCCGAAATCAATTCATAATAAATAAGTTAGTTTACCCAGAAGAATAAAAGGGTTGAAATTGATTCATGCTCTCAATAAGCTGATGAAATCCCAGCAATAAACGAC
>JAAUUT010000002.1 GCA_012031035.1 Candidatus Altimarinota bacterium
TTTTAGAACAATTTGTCTGTCGCCGGAGTAAATATGTAGGAGTAAAAATTATGACTGACGAACTGACCGCAAAAAGAGTCTGTTTGTTGGTAGCAGCGAAATGGCTCAATTGATGCGATCGCTCGACTGGTCAAAAACTCCTATAGGTGCAGTACAGACGTGGGCGCAGAGTTTGCGAACGGCCGTGATATTTGCCTGCATTCCCGCTTTCCGATGGTAATCTGGTGGGGAAAAGAATTAGTAATGCTCTATAACGATGCTTGGCGACCGGTACTCGGACTAACCAAACATCCGATCGCGTTAGGAAGACCGGGAAAGGAAATTTGGGCTGAGATCTGGGATATTATCGGCGAACAACTCAATCGAGTGCTTTCGACTGGGGAGGCAACTTGGTCGGAAGATTTGCTTTTGTTAGTGGATCGCTACGGTTATACAGAAGAATCTTACTTCACCTATTCTTATAGTCCAATTTTCTTGGAAACTGGAGAAGTTGGCGGTGCGTTTACGGCGGTAGCAGAAACAACGCAGCGAGTATTGGGCGAACGACGCACGAAAACGTTACGCGATCTCGCCGAACGAGTTGGATTGACAAAAACGACCGAACAAGCTTGTCAGTTAGCAATTGAAACATTGGCTAACAATCCCTACGATATTCCGTTTGCCATGCTCTATCTGCTGTCAGAAGATGGGAAGGAAGCGCAGTTGTGTAAAAGTACGCCGATGGAAGCCGGCGAGATTGCTACTTCCAGGGTAGTCGATCTAACCCAGATTCAGAATGAAGAAGTTAATTGGCCGTTTGCTTCTGTCGTCCAGACAGGTTCTACCATCGTAGTCGAGAACTTGCAGCAGAAGTTTGGAGCGATGCCATCCGGGGCGTGGACGAGTTCTCCTTCTCAAGCATTAATATTGCCGCTTCATGCAGTAGGACAAGAACAACTAGCAGGATTTTTAATCGTTGGGGTCAATCCCTGTCGAGTTTTAGACGACGACTACCGAGATTTTTTGAAATGTCAGCAGGGCACATTGCCAATGCGATCGCCAATGCCGATGCCTACGAAGCCGAACGCAAGCGAGCAGAAGCTTTAGCCGAACTCGATAGGGCCAAAACCACTTTCTTTAGTAACGTCAGCCACGAGTTTCGCACACCCCTGGCGTTGATGATTGGGCCCCTCGAAGAAATGCTCGACAATAACTTAGAATCAGTCAACGTCGAGCGCGAACAGTTAGCCTTAGTCCATCGGAATGGCTTGCGCTTGCAGAAATTAGTTAATACCCTATTGGATTTTTCTCGTATCGAAGCCGGACGCATTCAAGCCGTCTACGAACCCACCGATCTCGCTACTTACACCGCAGAACTCGCTAGCTCGTTTCGTTCTGCGATCGAACGGGCAGGACTGGTTTTTCGAGTAGACTGTCCGCCCCTAAACGAACCCGCTTATGTAGATCGGGAAATGTGGGAAAAGATTGTCCTCAATTTACTCTCAAACGCCTTTAAGTTTACCTTGGCTGGAGAGATTGCGATTAGCGTGCGAACGGCATTACCGCCATCCGAAGGGCGATCGCAACAGAAGCGAATTGTTCTAGAAGTACGCGATACAGGTACGGGAATTCCCTCAGAAGAGTTACCGCACATTTTCGATCGCTTTCATCGCGTCCAAGGGGCAAAAGGACGAACCCACGAAGGATCGGGCATTGGCTTATCTTTGGTACAAGAATTGGTCCGAATGCACGGCGGAACGATAGAAGTGACGAGTATCATTGAGCGAGGTAGTTGCTTTACGGTTTCGATTCCGGCGGGTTATGCTCATTTAGCAAGCGAACGCATCGGAGCGACGCGAAACTTCTCCTCTACAGCCCTGGGAAGCTCGTCCTATGTAGAAGAAGCCTTGCGCTGGATGCCTCCAGAAGTCGAAGGACGAAAGTCGAAAGTCGAAAGTCGGGATGATGTTGGAAGTACAAACTCTCCCTTGTCTTCTCAGTTTTCCGAAGGACGCTCCCCCAATCACCATTCCCCAGTCACCAATCACCAATCACCAATCACCATTCCCCAGTCACCCTACATTCTAATCGCCGACGATAACGCAGATATGCGCGACTACCTCAAGCGTTTGTTGAGCAGGTATTATGAGGTAAAAACCGTTGCAGATGGGATGGCAGCACTTGAAGCTGTACGCTCTCGCTTGCCCGATTTAGTCTTAACGGATGTCATGATGCCGAGACTAGATGGATTTGAGTTGTTGCAACGACTGCGCGAAGATCCCCAAACCAGAGAATTGCCCATTATTCTACTATCTGCCCGCGCTGGGGAAGAAGCTAGCGTTGAAGGACTTGAGGCAGGAGCAGACGATTACTTAATTAAGCCGTTTTCGGCTCGCGAATTACTAGCGCGAGTCGAATCCAATATCAAATTATCTCGGTTGCGCAAAGAAGCTGCACGGCGGGAGAGAGAATTGCGCGAAGCAAGCGAAGCTGCACGGCGCGACGCACAGAAGGCTTACCAGCAGATCGAGCAAATTTTAGAGAGTATGACCGATGCGTTTGTGGCGCTCGATCCCGACTGGCGAATTATTTATATGAATGCCGCCGCCGAGCAAATTAACAAAAAGCCTCGCACTGAAGTGCTGGGTAAAATCCACTGGGAAGAGTGGCCGGCATCGGTGGGAACGAATATAGAACGTCAGTTTCGACGAGCGATCGCAGAGCAGATACCCGTTCACTTCGAGGATCGCTATTACTCGCCTCCCGATTACGATGTTTGGCTGGAAATTCATGCCTATCCTTCAGAGAATGGTCTGAGTCTTTTTTATCGAGATATTAGCGAACGCAAAACAGCAGAAGCAGAACGCGAACGATTGCTACAAGCCCTCGAAACCGAGCGATCGCGCCTTGAAACCATACTGCGGCAAATGCCTGTGGGCGTTATGATTGCCGATGCTACGGGCGCTTTAGTTTTTGCCAACGAAAAAGTAGCACGTATTCTCGGATATACCTACAATCTCAATCTTCAACTAGAAGACTACGATCGCTCGATCCCGTTTAATGGCTTTCATCTCGATAAGCGACGTTACCAACCCGATGAATGGCCCCTAGTGCGATCGCTACAAACTGGAGAAGTCATCGCAGGCGAAGAAATCAAAATAGAAGGTAACGATGGCAGCAGTCGCTTTATTGCGGTTAATTCTTCTCCGATTTGCGACGCACAAGGGCAAATCGTTTCTGCTGTGGTTGTTTTTCAAGACATTAGCGAACGCAAGCAAGCTCAAGCCGCACTAGCAGAACAAGAACGACGCTATCGCTATATTTTTGATTCTGTCGGCGTATCGGTTTGGGAAGAAGATTGGACAGAACTTAAGATCGAGGTCGAGCGGATTAAAGCGCAAGGAATCAAAGACTTTCGCGCTTACATAGCCGAACATCCAGAATTTATCGACCGGGCGATCGAGTTGATACGGCTGATTGATGTCAATCGCGCCACCGTACAAATGTTTGAAGCCCAAGACAAACAACAAATTCTCGTGTCGCTCGATCGCATCTTTGTGCCCGAAACAACCGAGACATTTATTGGAGAATTACTCGCTCTTGCTGCCGAAGATACTTACTATTCTTGCGAAATGGTTCTAAAAACGCTTCGAGGCAAAAAGATTAATGTCTTGTTGACCATGACTTTTCCCTCGGCAGGCGAACCCTTCGATCGCGTTTTGGTCACGTTGATTGATATCACCGAGCGCAAGCAAGCAGAAATTGCCCTCGCTCGGAACCAAGAGCGATTGAATCTCGCACTTAAAAGTTCCCCCATTACTTTATTCAATCAAGATCGAGAATTGCGATACACCTGGATTTACAATCCTGCTTTGGGATACCAAGTCGATGAAGTTATCGGCAAACGAGATGCAGATTTAATATCCAATGGCGATGCCTCTCTTCTAACTCAAATCAAACGCCAAGTTATCGAAACAGGGATTGGGACGCGCCAAGAAGTTAAGATTTCTTGGCAAGGACGGGAGTTTTATTACGATCTCATCGTCGAGCCATTGCGAAACGCTAAAAACGAAATTATTGGCGTGACCTGTGCCAACGTGGATATTAGCGAACGCAAACAAGCTGAATTATCTCTGCGCAAGAGCGAAATCTTACTCGATTCTATGTTGTCGAGTTCTCCGGTGGGTCTTGCTTTTTTAGATCGCGAACTTCGCTATATTCATGTCAACGAAGCGCTCGCGACCATTAACGGATTGCCCTTAGAATCCCATTTCAATCGCACGCTTTGGGAGGTTTTACCCGATTGGGCACCTTTTGGATCTCAGATGCTGCAACAGGTCATGGAAACCAAGGAACCTCGATTAGCTTGGGAATATAGCGGTAAGCCTACGCCAACGGCAGAATATCGTCATTGCTTGGTCAATTTCTATCCGGTTTGCCTGCCCGATGGCGAAGTTTTGGGAGTTGGCGTGACTTCGATCGATATTACCCAACTCAAGCAGACCGAACAAGCTTTACGAGCTAGCGAAGCGATCGCGAGAGCTAGAGCCGAAGAACTCGCTACCATCTTAGAAACCGTTCCGGTTGCCGTTTGGATTGCTCGCGACCCGCAATGCCACAATATGATAGCCAACCGAACCGCTTACGAAGTGATGCGGCGACCGCCTGGTTCTATTGCAACTGCCACGCCTGCTGACGGGGAATATCCTTTTGAGTTTCAGCAAAAAGTTGACGGGCAAGATATTTCATTAGATGAATTACCCATCCAAAAAGCCGCGAGGACGGGTCAAGAAATTGAGGCAGAACTAGAATTGATCTTTAATGACGGCGAAGTTCGCTATATCTATGGTAAGGCAGTACCGCTGCGAGATGAGTTTGGCGAGGTGCGGGGTGCGTTGGGAGCATTTCTCGATGTGAGCGATCGCAAGCGAACTGTCTTGCAACTCCAGCAACAAGCAGAAGAATTGATGCGCTTAAATACCAATCTCAAGCAAACATCCCAACAGTTAGCCAAACGCAATCAAGAGTTAGATAAATTTGCCTACGTCGTCTCCCACGATCTCAAAGCTCCCTTGCGAGCGATTTCCAATCTATCAACTTGGATCGAAGAAGATTTAAACGAGCGACTTTTACCAGAAAACCAACGCCAAATGGAGCTTTTGCGGGGGCGGGTTTACCGTTTAGAAGCGTTGATCGATGGACTGCTTGCCTATTCGCGTATCGGTCGGTTTGAAGTTCCTCAAGAAACTGTCGATGTCGCTCAATTGCTGGCCGAGATTGTTGATTCTCTCGCGCCGCCGCCGACGTTTACGATTAAAATTCATCCCAATATGCCTACTTTCACGACCAAAAAATTGCTCCTCTATCAGGTGTTCTCGAATCTAATTAGCAATGCCATCAAACACTGCGATCGCCCCGATGGGAGAATTCAAATTTTTGTCCGCCATGGCGGACAAAATTATGAATTTTCTGTGGTTGATAACGGCCCCGGCATCGAACCCCAATTTCACGAACGAATTTTTGTCATCTTTCAAACGCTCAAAGGACGCGACGTAAAAGAAAATACTGGAATTGGCTTGTCAATTGTTAAAAAGATTATCGAAACTGAAGGCGGCGAAATTGCGATCGAGTCTGATGTAGGAAAAGGAACGATGTTTCGTTTTACTTGGCCTTTTACCGTGACCAGTTAGCAGTGACCATTACGCGATCGCTCCTTTAGAAATTGTAGGTTGGGTTGTCTCAACCCAACCCAACAAAGCTAAGTCTCTCATTACTTTTGCAAAATGATGTTAGCTTATGTGCATCGCCAACTTTCGACTTTCATTAATTGGTAACTGATAGCAGTCATTTCTATACAGTTGCGAGAATTTCTTCATCGACTGAAAAGTCGATTTCGGCTGTCTGACGGCCGGAGGCGAGATAATCATTCTCGAAAGAATCTTTCAATCCTGAAATCAAATCGTATTCGGGTTTCCAGTTGAGATGTGCTTTAGCTTTGTGAATATCGGCAAAGAAATGCTGGACGCGGATAGGAAATGCTTTGCGCTTGCCAAAGTCAAACTTTTTGGGGTCGTAATGCACTAATTTGAGTGCTTCGGGAGACTTACCTGCTGCTGCTGCACAGGCACGCGCCAACCCGTCAAACGTGACGTAGCGATCGCTGAAATATTATAAATCTCTCCAATGGCTTTTTCGTTTCCTAAAACGGCAGCCATGGCTTGCGCGAGGTCTTTGACATGAACGAATTGAGTCATGTGCATTCCGTTACTAGGAATAGGAATCGGGCGATCGCGCGCGATGCGATCGAAAAACCACGCTTCTAAATCGTTATAATTTTGAGGCCCATAAATATAAACCGGACGAATAGAAGTCCAAGGCAACCCACTTTGCGCTAAATAAGTCTCGGTTTCAAATTTTCCTTGGTGACGGCTTTTGGGATCGACTGAATCGCCTTCTACATGAGGCATTTGCTCGGATTTAAGATAAACGCCAGCCGAACTGACATAGATAAAGTGTTTGACTCTATCTTTAAAAATTTCTGCTAGGGGTTGAGTATCGCTCAATTCTCGACCATTATTATCAAAAACGGCATCAAATTTTTCGGTTGCCAGTTTTTCTTTTAATTGAGTAGCATTGGTGCGATCTCCCAAAATTTGCTTAACTCCCGCAACAGGTGCGGGTTTGTTGCCTCGATTGAAGAGAAATACTTCATGACCTCGTTCTACTAAAATTTTGGTTAAATAAACCCCGATAAATCGGGTTCCCCCCATAATTAAAATTCGCATTTTTCGCGTTCCCTATCACTCTACTTTTTCCCTTTCTAAGGATAGGATATCGCGTACCCCAAAAGCTCAACTACCGAAATAACCTTTCTCAACATAGATGAGTTACAGTGCTGGAATAGGGAATAAGGAACGAGGGACATCACTAAAAATTGCTACAAGCTATATTTGTCTTGAATCATTTTTAATTGAGCCGTTGCTTCTTGGGCATTTTCAGCTAATCGAGCAAATTCAATAAAACGTTTTAATTCTTTTCGTAAAAGATTTCGCTCGACTTCCCAAATTTCTCGCTCTAAGTCGGGTGGCATAACAATCGTATCAAATAAAGTTGCGTGTTTTTTATTGGGATGGGGACGCAAAATTCTACCCCGACGCTGTATAAATTGGCGAGGATTTCCGGTACTAGCTAAAATGACGGCATTTTGAATGACTGGTATATCGACTCCTTCATCTAAACAGCGAATGGCAACTAAACCTTGTAATTCGCCTTTTTCAAATTGTTGTTGAATTTTTTCTCTATCTGCTAGCGATGTTTCAAAGGTATAAGTATTCACTCGATAGCCTAATTCAGTCCCTAAAATTTTCGTCACTGCTTCTAATTGACGAGAATAAATCGAATCATTTTCAACATAGCCATCGCCGCAATAAAAAAGCGTATGATGAGTTTGCAAGCGTTTAGACATTATATTTCGCAAGGCTTCTAATTTATTCTCTGCTGCCCCAATTAATCGCGATCGCTGCATTAATAACGAAGTTAAAGTCTCGTTATTCATTCGATTTTTATTATCGTTTAGCGCCCAACCAATTCGTTGCGTTAATTTCGCATAATTAAAGGTTTCTGAGGCGGTTAATTCTACTAAAACAGGATAATAATAATAGCGAACTAATGCCCCGCAATTTATAGCATCGGCTAAGGTAAACTCAGGCTGTAAAATCTCTCCAAAATAGCTTAATAATGCTTCTGTTCCCTCTTCATCAAAATATCTTTCTGGCGTAGCGGATAAAGCGAGTCTCAATCCTATCTTTCGCGGTAAACTTTCTTCTAGACGAGTTGAGCCGAGATGATGGGCTTCATCGCCTACAATTAACGTGCGATCGCTAAAAAATTTAAGTTGCGATTGAAATCCTTCTCCTATTAAGGTGGAATTAGTCGTTATAATTGTTAAAAATTTTTGACTGCCAGAACGAAGATTGTAAAGCTGCGTTGATAATTGACTTTGCCAATTATGAACGTTTTCAAAAGCTAAAAGAGGGTTTAAATTAAATTTTTTACATTCTTTTGCCCATTGCGTTACTAAATGACAATAAGGACAAACGACTACTAGAATTTGTAAATTAATTTTTTGATAAAGTTCGGTTGCGATCGCCAGTGCGACGATTGTTTTTCCGCTTCCCGTCGCCATTTTTAGCGTTCCTCTTCCTCGGTTTCGCAACCAACTAAGTACGGCAGTTTGTTGATAATCGCGCAGTCGAATTGAAGCAGGAATCTTAGGTTCTCCTGTTAATTTAGATTTATAATCTCCTCCTAATTCTGCAACTTTTTTAGAACGAAGAGAAACTGTATATTCTTGGGCTAATTGCTCCCAGTTAATCGCAGATAGATCGAAAAAATCATCAAATTCGTTGGTTTGAAACATTGATAAGAATATAAATTAAAATAAGAAATTTAAATTGAGCGCGATCGCTTTCTTCATAGGCTAAAAATCTCTAAAAAAGCACTAACTAATAGCTCTATATTAAGTCGTAGCTCGCAATTTGTCAGCGTTCTTTAAATCTAATTACCAGATCTATAGATTGGGTTGAGGAACGTTGGCGCTAGCCTGCCGTCAGGCATAACCTAACATGTCAAATCATATCGGAGTCTAAAAGTTGCGATCGCGCACCCAAATTTAAAATTAATATTTAAATATCTTTTAACTTTAGATCGGCAAACAGTAAACTGATAACTGTTTACTGATAACTGTTAAGAAGGCGATCGCGTTATGATTCCTTTTCGAGTTGGTATAGCTGGCCCAGTAGGTTCGGGAAAAACTGCTTTACTAGATGCCTTATGTAAATCTCTGCGAGATAGCTATCAAATTGCTGTCGTTACTAATGATATTTATACCCAAGAAGACGCACAATTTTTAGTTCGTTCTCAAGCCTTAGAACCCAATCGAATTTTAGGCGTTGAAACGGGTGGCTGTCCGCATACTGCTATACGAGAAGATGCGTCGATGAATTTAGCTGCGATCGAACAATTAGAAGCCTATTTTACTAATCTAAATTTGGTCTTTTTAGAAAGTGGCGGTGATAATCTTGCCGCAACTTTTAGCCCCGAACTCGTCGATCTAACTATCTATGTTATCGATGTTGCCGCAGGCGATAAAATTCCTCGCAAAGGCGGCCCTGGCATTACTAAATCCGATCTTTTAGTTATTAATAAAATCGATTTAGCACCTTTTGTTGGAGCCGATTTAAATGTGATGGAAAGAGATGCAAAAAAAAATGCGCGGCGATAAACCATTTGTTTTTACAAATTTAAAAACCAAAGAAGGGTTAGAAACGGTTAAAAGCTTCATCAAACTTCATATAGGAGAGCGGATATTAACTAAATCTTAAACTAGCATAAAAATGTATCCAAAAATACAATTAAATAGATCGCCTAGCTCTACTATTCTCGGTTGATTTAAATATTGCGTTTCAGTCTCGCCGCGTATTTAGCTTCAACTAGATTCTAAAAGAGGATAGTCAAAATATATCTATGAAAAATCGATTAGGACGACGGAAGTTTTTAATTTATGGTTCTGCAACATTAGGAACTAGCTTATTGTTGAAAGCTTGCGGAGGAGGTGGAGATACTACCACAACAGCCTCAACGCCAACAACAGCAGCTAGTCCGGCGGCTAGCGGCGAGACCATTAAAGTAGGGATTCTCCATTCGTTGAGCGGTACGATGGCAATTAGCGAGACAACGGTTGTCGATGCGGAGAAACTTGCCATTAAAGAGATTAATGCAGCAGGTGGCGTTCTTGGCAAGCAAATCGAATATGTTGAAGAAGATGGCGCTTCTGATTGGCCTACCTTTGCAGAAAAAGCAACTAAGCTAATCGATGAAGATAAAGTAGTCACTGTTTTTGGTTGCTGGACTTCAGCTAGTCGCAAAGCGGTTTTACCAGTTTTTGAGTCCAAAAACCATATGCTTTGGTATCCCGTCCAATACGAAGGACAGGAATGTTCTAAAAATATTTTCTATACAGGTGCAGCCCCCAACCAACAAATCGAACCTGCCGTAGATTGGTTGCTACAAAACAAGGGTAAAAAGTTCTATCTCGTTGGTTCTGATTACGTTTTCCCTCGTACTGCCAACACTATCATCAAAGAACAATTAAAAGCGAAAGGCGGCGAAACAGTAGGGGAAGATTATCTTCCTTTGGGAAATACCGAAGTAACAGCCATCATTACCAAAATTAAGCAAGCGTTACCCGATGGCGGCGTAATCTTTAACTCGCTAAACGGCGATAGCAACGTTGCTTTCTTCAAACAAATTCAAGCTGCCGGACTAACTCCCGATAAGTATCCTACGATGTCGGTCAGCGTCGCCGAAGAAGAAGTCAGACAAATTGGGAAAGAATATCTTGTCGGTCATTATGCCGCATGGAATTATTTCCAAACAGTAGATTCTCCTGAAAATACCAAGTGGGTAGCCGATTTCAAAAAAGAATACGGCGATGACCGCGTAACTAGCGACCCGATGGAAGCAGCTTACATCATGGTTTATTTGTGGAAACAGGCAGTCGAAAAAGCAGGTACGGCAGATGACTTAGAAAAGGTTCGCGCCGCTGCCATCAGTCAGGAATTTGCTGCGCCTGGAGGCCCAGTTCAAATGGCTGTCAACCATCACATTTCCAAAACGGTACGTATCGGTCAAATAAGAGATGATGGGTTGTTTGATATTGTTTGGTCTACTCCCAAAGCTGTCGAACCGCTTCCCTGGAATCAATTCGTTCCCGACACCAAAGGGTATGCCTGCGACTGGACAGATCCTAACAAAGGCGGCAAGTTTAAGGAAGCATAAAAAAATACAGCGATCGCGAGTTAAAGTTCACTGCAAACAGTAACCGCTTTGTAAGCCTTGTATTTTGTATACGAGGTTTTGAATGATTAATTGATGGATGTTAAATAGCAAGCTTGTCAAAAAGTTTATGACTTTTTTCACAGCTTGTTATTTGCTCTAACTGATAACTGAAGGCGCATGGCGTGCGCCCCTACAGTAACTAATAACTAGAAAAAGTGTCTGCATTACTAGAAGGATTATTTAACGGCATTAGTATTGGTTCGGTATTGCTAATCGCCGCTTTGGGGTTAGCCATTGTATTCGGACTGATGGGGGTAATTAACCTCGCCCACGGCGAATTGATGATGTTGGGCGCATATACGACCTTTGTGGTGCAAAACGTCTTTAAACCCTTGGGCGAACCCTGGTTTAGTTTTTATATTATCGTTTCTCTGCCGATCGCGTTTTTGGTGGCGGGTTTAGCAGGGTTAGCGTTGGAGAAGGGCGTAATTCGCTTTCTCTACGGGCGACCGTTAGAAACGCTACTGGCAACCTGGGGCGTAAGTTTAATTTTGCAACAATTCGTTCGCAGCGTCAGTTGGCTTTTGGTTATTAGTATAGGGATTTTTTGCCTGTTTTACTTCAGCGGTTTGGCGGTTCTTCGTCGCCGCATTAATTGGGAAAGAATTCGCGGTTGGGCTATTGCAATTTTACTGGTTTTGTCGGGCGCGATCGCAACGGTAGCGGGATTTTTAATCGCACAAAGCAAGCAAACCGCTTTAATTAGACCCTGGTTTAGCGCCAGAAACGTTGATGTAACCGCACCAGAATGGTTGCGACGCGGGTTTGCAATTTTAGGAGTTCAGATGCCTTATGCGCGAATTTTTATCATCGTTTTGACGATTCTTTGTCTTCTGGGCACTTACTGGTTTTTAAACCGTTCGACTTGGGGATTGCGCATTCGTTCGGTAACGCAAAATCGTTCTATGAGTTCCTGTTTGGGCATTCCTACCGCGAAAGTCGATGCCCTGACGTTTGTTTTGGGATCGGGATTAGCTGGCATTGCGGGATGTGCGATTAGTTTGTTGGGTTCTGTTGGCCCGAATACCGGACAAGCGTATATTGTCGATACTTTTATGGTAGTCGTCGTCGGCGGAGTCGGCAATCTTGTCGGTACGATTGTAGCGGCGATGGGAATTGGCATTATCAATTACCTCATCGGTAGCGGAACGCTAGCATTAATCTTATCGCCCGTTACCTGGCTCAAACCCTTAACGGATTTCTTCCTCTTCTTTGCCGATAGCAGCATGGCAAAAGTGATGGTATTTGCTTTAATTATTGCCTTTTTACAAGTTAAACCCGCCGGATTATTTCCGCCAAAAGGACGTACTGCTGAAATTTAAAAAAGAGGCAACAGTAATGAAAGTCGGAAGTCGGAAGTATAAATATGCTTCTTTGTCCTCTTTGTCTATCTTGTCACCAATGCCTGTTGCCTGTTGCCTAAACTGAATAATTAATTTAAAAGCGTAACGGCTTACTCAAGTATCTAAAATTATGGGACTTCAAGACATTAGAAAGCGAAAAAAATTGTTGATTGAAGGACAAATTGTACTTGGCATTGCCTTGATTTTTGCGATCGCGATGCCCTTGTTATTACCAGCCTTTCGCCTAAAAATATTAGGAAGAATTTTATCGCTTGCGATCGCGGCTTTAGGAATCGATCTAATTTGGGGTTATACCGGACTGCTAAGTTTGGGACACGGCATCTTTTTTGCCCTCGGCGGTTATGCTTTTGCCATGTATCTTAATTTACAACTGCCGCCAGGACAATTACCAGACTTTTTTAGCCTCTACGGCGTTAGCGAATTACCTTGGATATGGAAACCTTTTTATTCTTTTCCATTAACCGTTATTGCGATTATTGTTGTCCCAGGAATCATCGCTGGATTGTTGGGATATTTAATCTTCCGCAATCGCATTAAAGGCGTTTATTTTTCAATTTTAACGCAAGCTGCTTTATTAGTTTTCTTTAACTTCTTTAACGGTCAGCAAAAGTTAATTAATGGGACGAATGGATTAAAAACTGACACGCAGCCAATTTTTGGATTTCTTGCTAGTTCTGCTGAGGCACAAAGAGGTTTTTATCTAACCACTATTGTTTTGTTGGTTCTAGCTTATTTCTTATGTCGATGGTTAACAACTGGACGTTTTGGACGATTATTAGTTGCCATTCGAGATGATGAAGTAAGAGTGCGTTTTTCGGGTTACGATCCAACAGGATTTAAAGTATTAGTTTTTGCAATTTCGGGAGCGCTTGCCGGAATTTCTGGGGCACTTTATACCGTACAAACAGGCATTATTACGCCTAGTAATGCCTTAAGCGTTGCCTTTTCAATTGAAATGGTAATTTGGGTAGCTGTAGGAGGGCGAGCGACATTATTTGGAGCAATTTTCGGCACAATTTTAGTTAGATGGGCGCAGACATTCTTAAGCGAGGAATTTCCCGATGTTTGGGTATTTTTCCAAGGTGCGTTATTTTTAATTGTCGTTACCGTACTGCCAGAAGGTATTGTGGGAGGGATTCAGAAATTGCGATCGCGTTTATTTCGTACCCGTCTTATTACCTATCCTAGTATAGAAGAAGATCCAGAAATACAAAAAGAGCGAGAAGAGATTAATTCTTAGAAACTAAGACATTTTTAAGGGAAAAAATGACTGAAAAAATCTTAGAAATAGAAAATTTAACCGTTAGCTTTGATGGCTTTAAAGCGCTAAAACAGTTAAATTTCAGTCTCGATACTGGAGAATTGCGCGTAATTATCGGGCCTAATGGTGCTGGGAAAACAACTTTTCTTGATATCATTACGGGGAAAGTTCAACCTACAGAAGGAAGAGTATTATTTAAAGGACGCAATACTAAACGCATCCCCGAACATAGTATCGCTCGGATGGGAGTCGGACGCAAGTTTCAAACGCCACGAGTTTATCTAAATCTAACCGTGCGAGAAAATTTGGATCTTGTTTGTAATAGTAACAAAAATGTTTTTTCAACGTTATTGGGTCGTCCTTCTGTTTCTGAAAATAAGAATGTCGCAAGTTTATTAGAAACTATTGGTTTATATGCAAAAGCAGATTTAAAAGCAGCATTGCTTTCTCATGGCGAAAAACAACGTTTAGAAATTGGAATGTTAGTTGCGCAGTCACCCGAATTATTATTAGTAGATGAACCCGTAGCGGGTTTAACCGATGAAGAAACCGAAAATGTCGGTAATTTGTTATTAGCATTAGCAGAACATCATTCAATTATTGTTATCGAACACGATATGGAATTCGTTCGACAAATCGCTCGTCGAGTTACTGTTTTGCATCAAGGTTCGGTTTTGTGCGAAGGAAATATGGATGAAGTACAAAACGATCCTCGCGTAATTGAGGTGTATTTAGGACATCAGGATGAATTATGAATTATGAATTGTTTGTTCGTCATTCGCCATCTCTTCATCCTCCCCAATCACAAATCCCTAATCTCCAGTCACCAATGCTACAAATTTCTAATTTAAATGTTTATTACGGCGAAAGTCATATTCTTCGGAATGTTGATTTAAGCGTACCAAAAGGACAAATGATTTGCTTAATCGGACGCAATGGCGTAGGTAAAACAACGCTGCTAAAAACGATTATGGGACTATTAAAACCCCGAATAGGAGAAGTTATTTATGAGGGACGCTCTCTGACAGGAATAACAACCGACAAACGTGCAAGAATGGGAATAGGATATGTTCCTCAAGGAAGAGAAGTTATTCCTCGTCTGACAGTAAAAGAAAACTTATTATTAGGTTTAGAAGCACGTCCAAACGGAAGAAGAGGAAACGAACGAATCCCCGAAGAAATCTTTCAACTTTTCCCAGTTTTAAAAACAATGTTGTCTCGAATGGGAGGCGATTTAAGCGGCGGACAACAGCAACAATTGTCAATAGCGCGCGCTTTGATGGGCAATCCTCAATTACTGCTTTTAGACGAACCAACTGAAGGAATTCAACCTTCAATTATTTTAGAAATTGAAGCGGCTGTTCGTCGGATTATTAAAGAAACAGGAATATCAGTTTTATTAGTAGAACAGCATTTACATTTCGTTCGCCAAGCCGATAGATATTATGCCATGCAAAAGGGAGGAATTGTTGCTTCTGGTTCTACCGATGAGTTGAGTCAAGATGTCATTCAGCAATTTTTGGCAGTATAAACTAAATTAGCTTTTCTAATTTTGATAATCTGCTAACTTCTTTAACAGGAACTATTTGATAATTTGGATTCTTTTGAATTATCTGTTTCAACTGATTAGATGGTTGAAACAAAAAGACAATACTTTCGACTTTCGACTTACGTCCTATTGGACGAGCTACGCCAACGAATGGGCGACTTTTTCAACTACGATCGCCGATATTGCTCTATTAGTTGTGGGAGATAATCCAAGCCATCGCTTCCTATTATCGATAAAAATAGAGTGCGATTCTGCTGTAAGATTTGCGAGAAAGATTCTTCTCCAATTTGACCTTGTATAATCGATAGCAATCCTGCTGCTTGTCGCCATTCTTTAGCAGAAATTTGATTTAAAAGATACATTCCCAAACAACTATTACAGACAGCGCGATCTTGATTATTCAAACGATAGTAAGCTTCTCCTAAATAAGTAAAACTTAGTCCCATTAAATATAAATCGCCGACTATCTGGGCTGCCGCAACGCCTTTTTCTAAGTATTCAATAGCAGATTGAGGCTGTTCTAGGAGCGCGTAAGCAATGCCAAGACTATTGTAAGAAAGCGCTTGTGTTTGAGAGCGAACGATATCGCGATCGTAGGCATCGTCTAATCGTTCTGACAATTTTAGGCTTTGTTTGAGATCTTCTATACTTCTCTCATAAACGTCCGAGAGGATTTCTTCTTGTTGGCGAGCGCCTAAGACTTCGCTGTAACCCAGATTAGCTAAAGCATTGGCTTCTCCTACCTTATCGCCTGTCTGACGTGCCAGAATGAGAGCGCGTTGACTATGGTCGATCGCAGCTTGATAATCTTGTTGCGCAATACAAGTACGGGCTAAATGATTGAAGTTAGCAATCTCGCAGATAGTATCGCCCGAACTGCGAGCAATTTCCAAAGCTTCCTGATGAAAAGCTTTTGCTTGTTCGTATCGTCCTACCGTTCGCTGAGAATAACCGAGTAAGGTGAGAATGCGTCCTTTTTCTTGAGTGCGATCGCTTTGTCGTAAGGGTTCGTCTAAATATTCGAGGGTATTTCGCAAGCTTTCTCCAGAAAAACTTACAAATATACCGCCATAAAGCGGAAAATCAGCACGCATAGCAAAATTTCGCATAATTTGTAAGACAGGTTGAAAACAAGCTCTCGCTAATGGCGAAGAATCGCCGCTTTGGTTCGCACCATTAGATAACTCCCCCCAAAGCATTGCAAAAACCATCAACGTCGAACTCGAAAGGCGTTTTCCCCATTGAATGCTATAGGGCTGTTGGTCAAACCACGCCACCAATCCCATTTGCAACCAGCGCAGAATAACTGCTAGTTCGACCCAGACGCTTAACTCGTCATTGCGATAGGCCTTTGCCAATTCGGTTGCGGGTCGATTGAGCGCTTGAAGTTGAAATAGCTGCTGGGGAAATAGACTACTAACCCGTTTTGCCCAAGCACTCCAAGGCCCTCGCTGTCCGGGAACGCCTTCAAATCCCAATTGACCTGCGCTTTGCTCGTACATCCAACTAACCAAATGACCTTCAAGCGCTGCTATAGAATCCATCGCACGCTCTAATCCCGTGGCAATTTGCTGTAAATCGGCTGCGAGATCGGGTTCTGCAATTGATTCTGCTCTTTGTTGGAGAGATTTAGCGAGTTGTTGGATCTGCGTTTGGTTCAACGGATGAGGTTGATTGATATCAAGTATCCCAAACAGAGTCAGCAATCTGTCTTGTGCTGGTGCAGCAGCTATTTGCGCGATCGCGTTTTCAATGCTTTCTGTCTGTTGCTTTTCTTTTTGTCCTTGTCGCCAAGCTTCTTGTATGGTTTGTAAGGCTCTTAATTGACGATTAGCTTTGGCTTGCTTGAGTTCGTCAGTTTGGCTATTGAGTTGTTCGCGAACTTGGCTCAGTCGTTCTTCTAGACAGCGCTCAAAGATTTCTCCCGTCCCCGCACTCAGATTGTCGCTCAGCCTTCGAGCAACTTGATTTTTAGAGCGAATTTTGCCTTGCAAGGTATCAGTAACAATTTGCTCGATTAAAGTTAGGTAGCGATCGCGCCAAGAAATTGAGTCCGATGCAGTCATTTGAATTATGAATTAGGAATGATGAACTCGCCCGCACGTAGTGACGTAAGGAGGACGAATGAAGCTTTCATATAGCGTTTCTCAAATCAGGAAGGTACATTGAATTACTGAACTCCTGTAAAGACAAGGCGGGCTTTTTGTCGTTGTACGGCAAAAAGGTTTTGCCCGCCGTCGCGATATATCGCGTCTCTACTGAAATCCTGAACTACTAGTTCCGTACCTCATAAGTATGAGAATTACTATATCTTCTATCTTCATAGGTTTTTCCCTCCCATTGAGCCTTGTATTTGAGCCTTGTACAAAACTGACCCCATCCACAATCACTAATGGCTTTGGCTAAATTATGATTACATACTATGCCTTTGAGGTTAAAATTTTCCACTGCGATCGCTTAGTTTTCGTTGACTATCTTGCGGGATAGTTTGTAGGGAATTCTTATGAACATTTTCGTTAAAAAAGAAAAAATCTTGGATGACCTCCAAATCTTATAATTTCTTAATATTATGTAAGGAAGGCGATCGCTTAAGGAAGACACATGGCTAACATCACGTTTGTAAAAGAAGAAAAAGAAATTATTGCAGCAGATGGAGCAAATTTGAGAGAGAAGGCGCTGCAAAATAAGATTGATATTTATACGTTCAAAGGCAAGCTCACCAATTGTGGGGGATACGGTCAATGCGGAACTTGTATCGTCGAGATTGTCGAAGGAGAGGAAAATTTATCCCCTAGAACCGATTTTGAGCAGCGCAAGCTAAAGAAAAAACCAGATAACTATCGTTTAGCTTGTCAAACCCTCGTCAATGGTCCGATTAAGGTAAAAACCAAGCCATAATCTTAAAGACAGTTTTTGTCGTCGTCTGTCTCGGTAACGAGCGATAATACGCGAAGTCCGCTTTTTTTAAAAGGTTTACCTCTAGGTCAAGACAACTTACAACTTAGATTGGTAAACCGATCGCCGATCGCTGTTATTCTAAAAGTTGTTAGTCAAGATGAGTTAGAGGTAATCAAGCAATGGAAGTTAACGATCTTGGATTTATCGCCAGCATTTTATTCGTGCTGGTTCCCACTGTCTTTCTATTGATTCTGTACATTCAAACCAATAAAGAAAGCGCCAATTAGTAAATCACAGAAAATACCAACCTATAACATTAAAGAGGGAAGCAGAATCATTTTGCTTCCCTCTTGATTCGCTATCCACAAATCATTTAACCGATCGCTGATAACTGAATTAGCCGCCTTCTCTTCGTGCTAGCAGTACCGGACAGGTCGCATTAACGCGAACATAATCAGATAAAGACGTTCCTAAAAGGCGATCCAGGTCGGGTAAACTTTTTGCGACTGAAGGACGGCGATCGGGAGAACCCATCACTAGCAGATCGATATTATACTCTTCTACTAAATTACAAATTTGCTCTGCTGGCTTACCTCCAGTGACGATACAACGATGGGAAACCCCCATTTTTTTTGCTTTCTCGGCTGCTGGTGCGAGGACTGGGTTATTTTCCATCTCCGCTTTCGAGAGCGGTAGTAATTCCGGCTTTAAATCGGGGTTGACGCGAGCTAAAAATAGTTCTGCATCGGGATAATCTCGCAGTATATACAGTGCCAGCTCGAGTGCGTATTGAGAAGCATTCGCTTTATCTAGCGCTACCATTACACGCTTAATTTTTTTGACGTAAATGTCATCCTTTACTAACAACATGGGGTGGTTAGTGAGTTGGAAGACGTACTGAGAGACTGAGTTTTCGAGAATAGCTTCTAGACGTTTGAGTCCTCGCGAACCCATGAGAATTAAATCGGCATCGATTTCTTCTGCTACTTGGCAAACTACGTCTTTGGGTTCGCCTTGGCGCAGCATAGTCGAAACTTTATTAGGGTCTAGTTGCGTGTTCTCAAGAATTTTGGCAATAATTTTGCCTCCTTCTTCCCACTTAGCTGCGAGCGAGTCGGCGCTAACTTGTGGCGGAACGACGTGCAAGATAGTAAGAGTCGCTTTTTTAATGGCGGGAATGTCCATTAAAGCTTTGAGCATATCTTGGGTCTGACCCGTTCCCGAATCGGTATATAAAATTTTGTCGAGCATGGATTCAAACTAAATTGTTAAGGTCACTTAAGCTATCTCTGATAGGAGGTTTGGGTACAAAGTATAGTGTCGATCTTGCCAGAGAAATTTCACAACTTATTCACTTAGTAGACAAAACTCAACATTCCCCCACGTCTAAAAGAGAAGCTCTATCGATGCGATCGCGCTTGCTCCTAACCATGCGTTTTAGTCATTTTAAAAACTCAATTGCCTTGCTGTATCGGGTTGGGGAGTTTAGCGTCAATCTGAAATAACTAGTACGCGATCGCTTTATCCGAAAAGCTTACCCCGAACAACTATCTACCTTGCTTTCCCGATCTTATCTCCGCAATTTCACTGAGTTGTTCTCTGGGATCTGCAAATTTAAATTTCTTATTTTTCAGTAAGTTAACGGAAGATTTTTTAAAAGCAAAACTAGCACAATGAGATCGCAAACAAATGCGATCGCGATCGCTGACAGTTCCCAAAAATTTCTTATGCAACAACCAGATACTCTGATTTCTTATACAAACAATCAACTATTAGCTGCTTTTTATCTCAATGACGAGCTAATCATGCCCGCAAAAATAGGCGAACGCGAGAGTTTAAGAGTTTTTGAGCCGTCTGATTCTTACGATAATAGTTGGCAAAAATCGCCAAAAGAAGCAAAATTTAGTGAGAGTTATTCTTTAATCAATAAAGATCGCGATCGTCATTACATTCAAAATGGCAGTTATTGTGATATAAATCAAAAGATTAATACCGAGCTAATAAAGTCTGTAAGTTTTAAAAATAAAAGCGAAAACTTTAACGAAGACATTGCTCAAGCAAATGCTTATACCCCAAAAAGCAATCTTGAAAAGCTAAGGGTGTATAATCTAGCCTTAAAAACTGAGGAGATAGAAATGCCGAGCGATCGAGTATCAAACGACGCATTAGTTATGCACTTGAAATTCGAGCAAACTTCGGGAACACAAGCAATAGATTCATCTTCTTTTGGTAAAAACCAAGGAGAATTACGCAACGGTTCTACTTTTAAAAATGTTGCTCCCCCCCTTGGCGGAACTGTAAATTTTGATGGTTTAAACGATTACGTTAGCGTAAAAGATTCTAACAATATTAACTTAACCACAATTACCACGCGAACAATTTCTTTGTGGTTTAGAGTTGATGATAAAAATCTTTCTAATCGCAAACAAGTTCTTTATGAAGAAGGCGGAGCTAGACGTGGATTAAATATTTACGTTCATAACGGTCGTCTTTATGTTGGCGGTTGGAATAATGAAAGTTCTCAACGCAACTGGCAAGGAACTTATCTTTCTACTGAAGCGATCGCTTCGGATCGGTGGCATCACGTTACATTAACCCTTAATGCCCAAAAAAATGCAACAACATCTCAATTGGGCACGTTAACAGCCTATCTCGATGGAAAAAACTTTGGTACGGGAAACGGATCGCAGATCGGGAGTCATATCGACAATATTGGGATTGGCGGATTGAATCAAAGTACTCAATTTCATGATGGAGATGCTACAGGAACAGGAACGAACGGTCTTAAAGGCAACATCGATGACGTGCGTATCTATAACAGAGTTCTCAGCGATCGCGAAATTGCCGATCTTGCAAGCAAAACTGCCACCAGTTCATCAACTCCAACAGCGACATCAACTAATACATCTCCGGTAGCCAATAGCGATCGCGTAACGACTAAAGAAGACACGCCAATTACTATCTTGACCTCAAAATTATTGGGCAACGATAGCGATGCCAACGGCGATTCTTTAAAAATCATCGGTGTCAGCAATGCTGTTAATGGGAGCGTAACACTTGGCAATAGAGGCAATATTGTCTTTAATCCACAAGAAGATTTTAGTGGCACTGCCAGTTTTCAATACACCGTTAGCGATAATCGCGGAGGAACGACAAAAGCAACCGTCTCCGTCTCAGTTTTAGGGCAAGCCGAACCCTCTGCCACTTCGGTTCAATTGGGCGTTAACCTTGCCAAAATTGCCGATTGGTCAACGCAACTTCCCTTCCTAGATGCTTTCAAATCTTCTAGAGGCTGGATGACCCAAGATCCGGAAAAATTCATTTGGAATACCAACGAAACTACAAATCTAAGATTAGATTCTGACCAGTGGGTGACTTACGTTCCCAATCGAAACGACCCTGCCGCTTATACTGCTGTTGGCACCTTAATGTTTCGAGAAATAGAGGGACGCTACCCCGGCGGTAAATATATCGTTCTCTATGATGGGGAAGGCACCCTCGAATACGGCTTCGATGCCAAAAAAGATAAAGCCGCTTCTCGTCCCGGTAGAGATGTCATTGATGTCACTCCCAGCGATTCAGGGATTTGGCTACAAATTAGAGCAACTGACCCCAAAGGAACGGGCAATTACCTTCGCGACATTCGGGTAATTCCTGCGGCTTACGAAAACACTTACCAAAATCAAATCTTTAATCCTAAATTTATTGACAAAATTAAAGATTTTGAGGCTTTGCGCTTCATGGAATGGATGGAAACTAATAACTCCCGTCAGTCTCAATGGAGCGATCGCCCAACTCAACAAAATGCCAGATACTCCCAAAATGGCGTTCCAGTAGAAGTGATGGTGAAACTAGCTAACCAGGCAGATATCGATCCCTGGTTTACCATGCCCCACGCTGCCTCCAACGACTACATCGCTAACTTTGCTCGTTATGTCAGAGATAATCTCGAAAGCGGACGTAAAGTATACGTTGAATTGTCTAACGAATTATGGAACGTTGGATTTAAACAGAGTAAATGGGTCCTCGAACAAGCAAAAAAACTTTGGCCGGGTAGCAACAAATCTGACTACGAACTCAGACTCGATTATGTCAGCAAGCGCACTACAGAAGTCATGCAAATCTGGGATAAAGAGTTTGGGGCAAGTAAAGATAAAGTTATCGGTGTGATGGCCGGACAAGCTGCTAACATCGGGATTGCCAAGCAATTGCTATCTTACAATTGGACGAGTCAGCCCCAATCCCATAAAGCTTATGGCATCGATGCGATCGCGATCGCGCCCTACTATGGCTATTATCTGGGAACGCCAAGTAATATTTCCCAAATCGAAGGCTGGACGCGCGATGCGGATGGAGGACTCAAAAAACTGTTTGACGAATTAACCCAAGGTGGCGTTCTTCAGAACGGGCCTAGCGGCGGGGCACTCCAACAGGCATACGGTTGGATGGCTAGCCATGCTGAATTAGCTAAAAAAGAAGGATTACAACTGCTCGCTTATGAAGGAGGTTCTCATGTAACGGGAATTAACGGTGCTGAAGACAATGCAGCAATAACCAAGCTCTTTATGGCTGCCCATCGCGATGCGCGGATGGGAGAAATTTACAAAGATTATCTGCAAAATGGTACGAATTAGGTGGGGGTTTATTTATGCATTATAAAGACATTCACGAACCTACCAAATGGGGAAGTTGGGGATTGATCGAACACGTCGATGATACCAGTTCTCCAAGATACGATGCGGTGATGGAGATTATTCAATCTTCTTAAGTGCAATTCGGCTTAAAAAATTTAAAATACAAAAGTAAAAATTTAAGAGAATGTTTATTTTAGATTTTTACTTTTGTTAGTTTTGTAACTTAAATGTTTAAAAGACAAAATTCACTAGACTTAAACTTAGAGACTTTGTTTATTATTAAAGTTAAGTAAACCAAATTTTAGTTACCTTTAAATTAAGATTAAGCCGAAGCTAATTTTCAGTCTAAATTTTCTAGGAAAGTAATGAATTGGTTAGTGGGCAAAACAACAAATTTTTCGCGATCGCCAAAAGCAGATCTTTCAGTAGCGCTGGAAAATATGCCCTTGGAAGAGTTAGAGAAGATTGTCCATAATCTTAGGGTAGAGCTAGAAAAGGCAGCACGCTTCGTGAGCGAGCAAGAAGAAGAATTAAGCTCGCAGCATCAAACTGTCATGGAATTAGAAAAACAACTAAAAACAGCGAGCAAATTCGATCGCCTGAAATTAGAAGTCGAAATCGCCTCAGAACAAGAAAAGCAAAACATGCTAGAGGCGACGTTAATCGGTCAACGTCAGAATCTCCAAAAGCGAGAAGATACTTATAACAAATACTGGCAAATTCTACGCCGCCGTCAAAGCACTATCGATAATCATAGTTATAAGCGATCGCGATCGCTAAAATCATCAAGCGATCGCCTAGAAGAACAGTCCAGAACCGAGGATCTAGAAGATTCAGAAACATCAGTAAAGAAAAAAAATAACTTACGTCCTTACTTGCGGACATTTTGGCGAAAATCTTGGTTGATTGCAGGAATCACCAGCATGACAACCTTTGTTGCTTTATTTGTCAGTGCTACTGAGTCGCAAGTTTATAGCGGGAACTTTTATTTACTGGTCGAACCCATTACCTCTGCCGGAAAATTAACCGACCCAACCACCTTAACCCGTACTGGGGGAGTTCCGAACGAAGAATTATTTGCTCTCGACTATCCCACCAATCTTGCCTTTTTACAAAGTCCAGGAATGACCTCTAGAATTGCCCAGGACGTTCACAATAAAATTTCTCAGAAGATTTACAGGAAAGATTTTGCTCGAAGCGTACCTGCTATTTGGGAGGATTTGCGAGAAAATTTAACCGTACAACGAATTGGAGAGGGAAAAGACGCAACAAAAATTTTTGAAGTAACTTATATGGGTAAGAATTCTCAAGAAGTTCTTGCCGTATTAGAGACGGCGGCTGATACATTCTTAAACTACAGTACCCAAGACAGAGATACCAATATTAAAGCAGGTATCAAATTTATCGAAAAACAACTGCCTTCCTTACAAGAAAGACTCAACAATCTCAAATCGCAACAGCAAAAACTGAGACAGCAAAACGAATTAATCGATCCTATTGCTAAAAGTGAAGAATTATTGACCCAGATTAGCAAGCTTAACGAACAAGTCATTAACAATCAAAGTCAACTCGATGCCAAAAAGAAACTCTATGTCGTCCTGCAACAACAATTAAAACTATCCCCCCAAGAAGCTTTAGCTTCAGCCGCTCTCAGCCAAGATCCAGAACGAGTTACCATACTCCGACAACTGCAAGAAATCGAAAATCAGTTGGCTGTAGCATCGGCTATCTACACCTCAAAAAGCCCTCAACTTCAAACACTACAAGGCAAACGACAAAATCTCGTTAACTTGCTCGATCGCAAAACACGACAAATTCTCAATACCAATTCGCTTTATGCTGAAAATAACCCTTCAGTCCTGGCTTTTCAAGATCCGACGCGCCTCAAACTAATCGACCAACTAGTCGATACCGCTAACCAAATTCAGATGCTAGAAGTTAACGGTCAATCGCTCTCAATTGCTAAAAATACGTTAGAAAGCGAAGCCAGTAAACTGCCAAGCGTTGCTAATCAATACAGCGCAATGGAGCGACAAATCGAGTTAACTAATCAAATTCTCGACAAACTGTTAATGCAGCGAGAAACGCTCAAAGTTGAAGCCGCTCAAGAGTTGCCTTGGAAGTTGATTTCGCCACCGCAAATTCCTCTTGATGCTAACGGACGACCCATCAGCGAATCTCCTGGACGCAAAAGAACAATTGCGCTAGGTGCTATGTCAGGACTCCTTTTGGGGATGTTACTCGCTGTTTTCCTGGAAAACGTCGCGATATTTTCTACACGAGCAAAGATATTCAAGATATTGTGTCACTTCCCGTTATTGGAGAAGTTCCCTACGACCAAGGTTTTTCATTTTCATCCAACCTGGCGCTAGAACTCAATAAATATAGCAAACCGTCAGAATCGGGTCGCGAGGTTGACAGTTTGGCTAAATCTCCTTTTTTAACGGCTTTTGAGGTTCTTTACGCTCAAATTTGTTTTTTCTACGAGAACCAACCTGTAGGCGCGATCGCGGTTTGTTCGGTAGAATCGGAAGACGGTCAATCGACGGTAGCCTCATATCTCGCTAAAACCGTCGCTAATATGGGCAAGCGAGTGCTATTGGTAGATTGTAATTTTCGCAATCCCCAGCTTCATGATTGGTTAAATGTACCTAACAACACAGGATTAACTCATCTGTTGTCAGAACAATACTCCTCTCAACAAGTGATTCAAAGCGTTCCCGACAACTCTAATCTTTTTGTACTCACAACAGGAATCCCTCATAGCGATCCTTCGGTTCGAGTTTGGTCTTCTCAAATGCAGCATTTGATGGAAGAGTTAAATGCTAACTATGATTTGGTTATTTACGATTGTCCTAAGTTTCTTGACTCTACCGATAGCAGTTTTATCGCCGCTCATACCGATGGAATTTTGATGGTGGTAGGAATTGGCAAAACTCGTCAATCGCTCGTTCAAAAAGCGGTAAAACAAATAGAAACTTTTAATTTAAACGTTCTCGGTGTCGTCGCCAATCATCCGTAAAAGGAACAGGTGAGTGAGTGGGAAACAAGGGTCTAATTTAATTACAAGAGCGGCTAATGCAAAGAATGCAAGATTTGAGATTCACCAACTTTGAGTTAAGTTATCGACTTGCAATCCCGTTCGTCCCGATGGCTCGAAATTGATTTCGCATTGGTTAGGATTGGTAGCGAAGTTACACGAGTAGGTTACTAAACATTTATTTTGGCGATCGAATATCCTAAGATTGTATTGGTAATCTCGCGCTACTGTCCCAAATTCATTAACAAAGCGATACCGTTCCATATAGTTCAACAACGACCAAAGTTGTCGATTGACTATGATATCGATGTGGCGTTTGTTGGGGTAAGCGATCCAATTGTTAATTAATCTACCGCCGAAGGGATCGAATTGTTCTTTTGCCCACCACAGACTCGGCACGGTCAATCCTTCCTCGGAGATGGTTTTATCGGTAATAACGGTTTCTGGCGATTCTCGATCGCTCTGTGCTTCTAATTCTAAAGGCGCTTGACAAGCACTCGAAGGCGTTGGGGCATTTTGTGCCCAAACAGGTCGGGCAAGAAAACTAGCTAAGATTGTAACGGTGAGGAATTGCGATCGCATTCATTGTTGACCTTTATCGCTTATTTTGTTCCTAACTAACTCTAACTGTCGTTGTTTTTCTTGTAGGCGCGATCGCTTTTCTTGAGTCAGCGTCTCAAAACAGTAGGGACAAGCAATTCCTTCTTCGTACTCTAAAGATGTTTTATCTTCATCTGAAATTGGATGTCCGCAACTACGACACATTTGATAGGTTCCCGTTTCTAAACCGTGTTGAACGGCAATTCGTTCGTCAAAAACAAAACATTCGCCCTCCCATAAACTTGTTTGAGACGGAATTTCTTCTAAATACTTAAGAATGCCGCCTTTAAGGTGATATACCTCTTGAAATCCTTCTTTCATCAACAAAGATGAAGCTTTTTCACAGCGAATTCCCCCCGTACAAAAAAGAGCAACTTTTTTATGTTGACTGGGATCGAGTTTCTGGCGCACGTATTCGGGAAACTCCCGAAACGAGTAAGTTTGGGGGTCGATTGCTCTTTTGAAGGTGCCAATCCTGACCTCGTAGCTATTACGAGTGTCGATAACAATAACGTCTGGATCGGCAATTAATTCGTTCCATTCTTGCGGATTGACATAAGTCCCTACTCGCTCGTTGGGATCGATTTCTGGCATTCCCAAGGTCACAATTTCTTTTTTGAGGCGGACTTTCATGCGCTTGAAGGGGGAAATTTTGGCTTCGGATTCTTTGTGAACCAAATCGGCAAAACGCGGGTCAGAACGCAAAAATGCAAGGGTTGCATCGATGTTTTGACGAGAACCCGCGATCGTTCCGTTAATACCTTCTTTTGCCAATAGAATCGTTCCTTTAATCTCTTTTGTTTGACAATATGCCAACAATGAAGATTGTTTTTGGGCAAAATCAGGAAGCGTAACAAATTTATAAAAAGTCGCTACGATGAAACTCATTGGTTTTACTTGCGATCGCAACTAGCGATTTCTTAATTCTAAATTGATAGTTGAAGACAAGACAAGGCAGACAAAAAAATTTAAACTCATAATTTTCATAATTTATAATTCATAATTCTTCTTCAAAGTATTACTTCAGAAATATTTCCCTGTGTAGAGGCATATTATCCCAAAAAATGACAATTTGGTAATAGTTAAGAGCAATTATTTGAAATCAATCTTAATTGCTACCGAGCTAATAAATATCAAATATTTTAAGGAGGAATAAATCATGAGTATGGAGCGAAACAGGAGAGCCATAGGCGTTTTTCCAAGTCGCCGAGAAGCAGAATTAGCACTCCACGAACTAAAAAATTCTGGATTTGCAATGGATCGAGTTTCAGTAATTGCACGAGATGCAGATAAACAAGCAGATATAGCCAATGTAGAAGTTGAAGATCGCGTTGATAACAAAGCGGATGAAGGAGCTAAGACGGGTGCTGTTACGGGTGGTGTCTTAGGCGGACTGACAGGGTTATTAGTTGGTTTGGGTGCTTTAGCGATTCCTGGAATTGGGCCGATTATGTTAGCAGGAGCAGAAGCAACTGCTTTAGCAACGACCCTTGCAGGCGGCGCAATCGGTGCAGCAGCAGGCGGTTTAGTCGGTGCATTAATTGGTTTGGGGATTCCCGAAGACCGCGCTAGAGTTTATAACGATCGCGTTACTAGAGGCGATTTTTTGGTGATTATTTATGGAACAGATGCTGAAATCGCTCGCGCTCAAACCATTCTTCACCGTTATAATATCGAAGAGTTTGGCGTTTACGATGCACCTGCAACTAGTTCTTCTTCAGTTAGTTCGACTGACTACGTAAATCGCGAAGTTGCTCCAGAACCCGGTATAAAAAGCGATCGCGTTACGAGTGGAGATCCTGATGTAATTATCGTCGATCGCCGCGATGAATCTCCCCATCGTCCTCTGACTTAGTTATTTTTAGAGAAATTTAGGCAGTTTATTTATCAATATTCTAGCTAAATTTTTTCTAATTAAACTCTGTAAATCAAAGCAAGATTTTCTCATTGCCATCTTTACTAATAGGACAGGCCATTAAAAAACCTGTCTTTTTTACTATTTTTAATAATGGCTAATAAATTTAATCTATCCCGTAAGCTAGATGATTAAAACGTCAAGAAATTATTACTCTAAAAATACCAACCTCATGCAATAGTTTAAGGAGAAGTTTATATGGTTTTAAGAAAAATTGCTGATTTATATCCAGATTATAAAGAAGATATTTTTGGTGGTGACGATATTAAAAAATTTTCTGTCTATAGCGATGAGGCCGAGAAAATAGGCTCGGTTCACGATGTTCTTGTAGATGAGGGAGGTCGTTTTCGTTATTTTGTTGTTAATACAGGTTTCTTAGGTTTTGGAAAAAAATATTATTTCCTGTTGGTTTAGCTAACATCGATTACGAACGCGATCGCATTCATCTTCCGGGTTTTACTAAAGAACAAGCTGAAAATTTACCGGAATATGACGATGACATGACGGTTGATTACAACTACGAAGAAAAAGTTAGAAATATTTACCGTCTTCCAACAACTAATACAGCTTTATCCAACTATGACTTAAACAGTTATCGTTATGATTATGAGCCTAATTTTTATGAAATGAACGCTCAAAATCATCAACAGTTTAAACTGTATGAAGAACGGTTAGTTGCTAATAAAGAACGCTTTAAAACTGGTACAGTTACCGTTGGTAAGCGAGTTGCGACTGAAACAGCAAAAGTTTCTGTTCCAGTAGAAAAAGAAAAAGTCATCGTCGAACGAATGACTCCTACCAATACTACACCTATTGTGCCTGATGCTACCGCCTTCCAAGAAGGTGAAGTATTTCGCATGGAAGTTTATGAAGAGTCAGCCAACGTTCAAAAACAAACCTTTGTTCGCGAAGAAGTTAAGATTAGAAAAGAAATTGAAAACGAAACTGTAGAGGTACAAGAAACCATACGGCGCGAAGAATTAGAAGTCGATACAGATGGTGAGCCAACTATCGATCGCGGTAAATAAATAGTCAGTAGCGTAGGCTCAGCCTACGTTACATCATTTATACGACCCACCAAAATATTAATAACAATTAAATCATTGATTACAAAGTAATTGGAGATAACAATGAGCCTAGAAAATCATCAGGATCTCAATCTATCTAACCACTCTTTTCCAAAGAATACCGCCGAAGAACGCCAGCAACCTGAAGAAAAAGAAAAAATTATTTCCTTATTAGAAGAACGATTACTAATCGATCGCACCAAGCGTAAAGTTGGTGAAATTGTCGTTCGTAAAAAAGTTGAAACTCGGATGGTGCAAGTCCCAGTAAAATGGGAAAAATTAATTATTGAAGAAGTAGGATCTGAAACCAAACAGCTAGCAGAAATTAATTTAGGACAAGGAGAGATTGCTGGAGTCGAACTAAAACAACTAGCTTCTATTTCTGAGGGAAATAGCCATACAGTTAGTGGAGAATTTTTCTCGATGAAAGCAGCAAGAGATATTCTTGATGCGATCGCGCTACACTCAAAAAATAGCTCTCATAAAGTACGAATCGAGCTAATGGTAGAAGACCCCCAACAACAAGAACTTTATCAAAAAATGTTCGATCGCGCTGCGGGAAAAACTCAAAAAAGTTCTTAATTCAATCTCAATAATATTTGATTTTATAATACACCTTTTAATGAATAGCTGTGTTAGCGAAGCCTAGTGTCATACAGCATTTTGAAGATTTGCCCAAGCGATTAATTAGGGGCTGAAAGGCGATTGTCTTGTACGGCAGCATTCAGGCCGATTGGACAAAGATAAAAAAATACTTGACAAACTAGGGATACTAACTGTTACCATAGTTAAGGCAAAATCATTGGGGTGTAGCCAAGCGGTAAGGCAGCGGGTTTTGGTCCCGCCATTCCTAGGTTCGAATCCTAGCACCCCAGTTTTAAAAAATTGAAGCTTAAATAACTTTTCTGGCGTTGTATTGTCGTGCCATCACAAACAATCATGCTACTTCGATAAACTTCACGAGCGCGATCGCTAACACGACGTTGTTAAACTGAGGTCGAATAATCATTTGTCCCCAAAACCGATAACTATTTTATGACATCCCTAGAAATTCAAAGCGATCGCGTACAAATCAAAAATGCCGATTTAGCCATCGATGCTTATCTAGCTACTCCTAAAAGCGAAGAAACTTTTCCCGGCGTAATCGTCATTCAAGAAATTTTTGGAGTTAACGAGCATATTCGAGATATTACGCAACGATTTGCCAAAGCGGGATACGTTGCGATCGCGCCTGCTATCTATCAGCGTCAGGCTCCAGGTTTTGAAACGGGTTATACCCAACAAGCTATCGAGATCGGTAGAGAATACAAAAATAAAACTAAAGCGTCAGAATTACTCGGCGATATCCAAGGAGCGATCGATTATCTCTACAGCTTACCTCAAGTCAAACGAACTGGCGTTGGCTGTATTGGTTTTTGTTTTGGCGGACACGTTGCTTATTTAGTAGCGACTTTACCCGATATCAAAGCTACAGCCTCTTTCTATGGCGCGGGAATTACTACTTGGTCGCCAGGAAACGGCGAACCAACCATAACGCGCACCTCAGATATTAAAGGAACGCTATATGCTTTCTTTGGGATGGAAGATGCTAGTATTCCCATCGAACAAGTAGACCAAATCGAAGCCGCTTTGCAAAAATCTAACATTCCTCATCGCGTCTTTTGCTATCAGGGTGCAGATCATGGCTTTTTCTGCGACCAACGGACTAGTTTTAACCAACCAGCCGCCGATGATGCTTGGCAAAACGTATTAGAGTTGTTTAGTACAACTATTTCTCGTGGTTTAAATAGCCAGTAATAGCTAGTAGTATTGGGAAGATACTACCTATGTAGCTAAATTTTGTTATCTTGACTTCTGAATTCTTCTTTTAAATAAATTGATGGATCGCAATAAACCTATTTTAAAAACGGCCGTCCTCACGAATGGATAGAACAATTAGAGATGTTGGCAAAGCAGACTGGATGTTCTGTTAGCGAACTTCTTCGAGACGCGATCGCGCAATATCTAGGCATCTGCGAACAACCTGCTTCTCAAACTCTAGACCAATTTAGAACTGAATTAAATACTTTTAAAGTTTCAATATCACAATTAGATGAAAAAGTCAATAATTTATCGAGCAATTCCCGACTATTAACCACATTAAGCCTGAAAATAGCTGTGTTAGAGGGAATAGTAGCTAAAAACACTACCCCAGCTAAAAATACTGCGACCTCATCGCAGTTATTAGATGATGATGATGACTGCGACGAACCCGATGAAATTCTGACTGACTTTTTACCGCGTTGATTTCGGTAAGCAATAATCAGTAAACTGATAACTGATGTTGGTTGCGATGAACTTCTTGATAAAACTCGCCGATAGCATGAAGATAGTCTTCTCCACTAATAGAGGCAACATTATTGTGACCTGCATGGGGAGCAACAAAAAATTGTTTCGGAACCTTAGCAACTTCAAATAACATTTGACCCATCTTAAAAGGAACAGTGCGATCGCATTTACCGTGAATTAACAGCAATGGCACTCGTAACAATTTTAGTTTGCTTAAAGAATCAAAACGCTGATTTATCAACCATTTAGTCGGAAATAGTCGAATAATCCCCCTTTTAGCCAGCAGCGCACTCATAGAAGTAAAGGTATTTTCGACAATTAATCCCGACGTTAGCGGTCGTCGTACTGCTAAATCGATCGCGATCGCACCTCCTAGAGAATGACCGTAAATAAAGATATTGCGAGGATCGATATCTCGCTGTTCCACCAAATAATCCCAAGCTGCTTGCGCGTCGCGATACACTTCTGCTTCTGTAGGAAACTTTCCTTTACTGCGACCGTATCCCCGATAGTCTATCAGGAGTACCGAAAATCCTAATTGATGAAAGCGTCGCGCGTGTCCGAGATTGGCGCTGATATTGCCGCCGTTTCCGTGCAAATACAGCAAAACATCCGATTTTGCAGAACCGGCGGGAATCCACCATCCATGCAAGCGTTCGCTTTTTTCTTCCCAAGTCATTACGGGGATTGAAACCTCATCATAAGCAAGACCTAGATCGCGAGGAGTGCCTTTGAGGACAGAGGAAGGGAAAAAAATTAGTCGGTTTTGCCATGTTGATAAGGCAATACAAGACACAAAGTAGGCGATCGCACCTACACTGACAAGTATCATCAATATTTCGATCGCTGGAGATGGCAACATCTGCATAGCTACTTTCGCCCAATTTGTTAACAACAGTTTACACTTTATTCGTTATTTGGGAATTAGAAATGGAGAATGAAAAGAAATGATGAATGCTTAGTTCATCATTCATCATTCATCATTTTAAAGTGTTGGTTTTCTGACGTGCCAATCTGTAGATTGTTCGTAAGCATAAGCGACTTGAAATAATAAATCTTCTCGCAAAACCTTACCAATCAATTGAAGACCAATTGGCAATCCCCGTCCATCAAATCCACAAGGAATGCTCATTCCAGGTAAACCCGCCAAATTCACGGGAATTGTCATCAAATCTAATAAATACATACTCAAAGGATCTTCTGTCTTCTCTCCCGCTTTAAAAGCTGTCGTAGGCGATGTTGGACAGACTAAAACATCTACTTTTTCAAAAGCTGCCTCAAAATCCTGTTTGATCAGAGTACGAACCTTTTGTGCTTTCAAATAATAAGCATCGTAATATCCCGCCGAAAGCGTGTAAGTTCCGATCGCAATTCGTCGCTTGACTTCTGCACCGAAACCATGAGCGCGGGTTTTCTTATACATTGAAAGTAGCGTATCGGCTTCTTCACGGATGCCGTATTTAACTGCGTCGTAACGTGCCAGATTTGCCGAAGCTTCCGAAGGAGCAATAATATAATAAGCCGACACGCCGTAGCGAAAGCGAGGACAGGAAACCTCGACAATTTCTGCACCTAATGCTTTGAGTTGTCCTATCGCATCTTTAACTGACGATTCTACCTCTGCATCCAAACCTTCGCCAAAGGTTTCTGCAATTACCCCAACTTTTAACCCTTTCAAATCGGGTTTGAGGAATTGGGTATAGTCGGGGATTTCTACCTTAAGGCTAGTCGAATCTTTAGGATCGTAGCCCGCGATCGCGCCGAGTAAAATCGCGGCATCTTCTACCGTTCTCGAAAACGGCCCGATTTGATCCAACGAAGACGCAAAAGCCACCAATCCAAAGCGCGAAACCAATCCATAAGTCGGTTTTAAGCCTACAACCCCGCACAAAGCAGCGGGCTGACGAATCGAACCACCTGTATCCGAACCCAGCGCCACAACGCATTCAGAAGCGGCCACAGCAGCAGCAGAACCACCAGAAGATCCACCAGGAACGCGATCGAGATCCCAGGGATTAGCCGTTCCTCCATAAGCAGAATTTTCGGTGGAACCTCCCATCGCAAATTCATCGAGATTGGTTTTTCCCACCATCACAGTTCCTGCCTCTTTTAGTTTTTGGGTGACGGTTGATTCGTAAGGAGGAACAAAGTTTTCTAAAATTCGCGAGGCGCAGGTTGTGCGAATTCCTTGAGTACACATATTATCTTTTATGCCAATTGGAATTCCTTCTAGGAGTCCGATTGTTTTTCCTGCTGCAATTTTTGCATCGACTTTTTTTGCCGTTAAGAGCGCTTGTTCGGCTGTCACCGACAAAAACTGTGTAATTTTGGTTCTAGCGCTTCGATGCGATCGAGTGCTTCAGTAGTAATTTCTGTTGCAGTGCGTTCTTTTTTGACTAATTGTTCGTGTAATTCGCGGATAGATGCCATGAGCGTACCTTGAAACGTATATAAAGATTGCATAAATAGAGATGCCTTTGTCATTTTAGGAGACTAAAGCCCAATCTGTAGCAGTTTCGCGATCGCGCGATCGGCTTTACCTTTACCATACTAAGCAATCCCATCGCTTTTAAGCTGACTATTAGCCAAGTACAACTTAAGATTTAAAAAAAACTAACATCGAGTGTTTTTATCTTTATGGTTAGCTTTTTAATAGATTAAGAATTCATAACTTTTAATAATCATTTCTTTATTTTCTGTGGAAAAATCTGTGGAAAAATATTTTAATCTGTGGAAAAAAACGTTGGTTATAGAAGAGTTCGACAATGGAATTCTGAATTTGAGTTTTGAGCAACTAAATGAAATATTAAACGTCGATTATCAGTTTTCACAAATTAAAGTCACATCTACTTATTACAATCGATAAATATAAAGTTCTTTTACTATCTATTACTTTTCTTTTCTCCAACGCGCTCGTTAGTTGCAAATTAAATGTTTTTTATTTTATTTTTTCCAATTAAGGGAGATTCATCTATAAAGTTTTCAGCATTCATAATTCATAATTCATAATTTACAGATCGCTTCGATAATCGGGAGGCTCTACATGAATCAAGATGCGAACGGGGCTAAAACGTTCGGTGAGGCGAATTTCGACTTCTTCTGTAATTTTATGAGCCGTTTCCACATCTGGAGCATCCACAATTAAGTGCATTTCAATGAAAATTTGTCTTCCCAATAATCCCCTAGATGCAATATCGTGACAATCGATTGTACCTGGAACTTCCATGACAATTTGATAAATCGTTTCAGGCGCGATCGCCATTTCATCAACTAACCAAGGAACATTAGCTTTCAACACCATCCAACCGCTATAAAATACTAACAAAGCTACAGGAAAAGCTAAAACGACATCGAGCAATTGCAGTTGTGGGAAATTAAGTATTTCTCCTTGCCATACCCCAATTAATCCCAATAAAACAGCAATAGTTACCCAAATATCGCTCATCGTATGATAGGCATCGGCAATTAAAATAGGACTATTGATTCGTCTCCCGACTTTTCGTTCGTAAAAGGCAACAAAAATATTCACTACTAAGACAATAATTAGTATCGATAATTCTGCGCCATTAATGCGAACGAGACTTCCCCCCTGCCAAATTCTTTCGATCGCGCCTTGGAGAATTTCAAAACAAGCGATGCCTAAAAAAGCGGCAATTCCTAACGCACCTATCGCCTCGTATTTTTGATGTCCGTAAGGATGATCGCGATCGGGTTCGGGAGAAGACAAGCGACTAGTAATAAGACCGAGAATATTATTAGCACTATCGGTTACGCTATGTAAAGCATCTGCTTGCAAGCTCAGCGAATTCGTCTTAAATCCTACCACTGCTTTTAAAACCATTACCAAGAGATTAAGCAGCAGAGTAACGAGTAATACCTTACGAACTTCGGAACGATTATCTAACACCACAAAAATAAATAATTGGGAGCGATCGCGCTTCTTTCCTTTTATTTTAGGCAATAAATTTAATTTGCATTATTGTTCGAGATGAACGACATTTTATTACAATTTTTTTTAAAAACATGATTAGCTAAAGTAAAACGATATAACTAAATAAAAACAGATAAAGATCGATGATTGCTCAACCTGCCTCCGATTCAGACTTCATTATCGTCGCTCAAGATGTTGAGAAATGGTACGACAATAATTTTCATGTATTGCAAGGTGTTAACCTCAGCGTGAAAAAGCAGGAGGTCGTTGTCATTATGGGGCCGTCTGGATCGGGAAAATCAACGTTTATTCGCACGTTTAATGCACTCGAACCCTATCAAAAAGGAACGATTATTATCGATGGCATTAAACTTTCTCACGACCTCAAAAATATCGATACAATTCGTCGAGAAGTGGGAATGGTTTTTCAACAATTTAATCTTTTTCCTCATCTAACCGTCCTCGATAACGTCATGCTTGCTCCGATTTGGGTGCGTCACTGGAAAAAGCAAAAAGCAGAAGAAGTCGCAATGCAACTATTAGAAAAAGTCGGAATTTTAGAACAAGCGCGTAAATATCCCGGTCAACTGTCGGGAGGACAGCAACAACGAGTCGCGATCGCGCGCGCTTTAGCTATGCAACCTAAGATTATGTTATTCGACGAGCCTACCTCAGCGCTAGATCCAGAAATGGTTAGAGAAGTTTTAGATACCATGCGCACCCTCGCTAATTCAGGAATGACGATGGTTTGCGTCACTCATGAAGTTGGTTTTGCTCGCGAAGTGGCCGATCGCGTTGTCTTTATGGATGGCGGTAAAGTTGTTGAAGTCGCTTCACCCAATGAGTTTTTTAATAACCCTCAAGAAGAACGCACTCAAAAGTTTCTCTCGCAAATTCTTTAATAGAAAGCTACAGAAGCCTCGTTAGGAAATATCTTTATATTATGTCGAACATTGGTTCTAAGATAAGCCCTAATCATAATTGTTAGAAGGCTCGTGCTTCAACTAATTAACCGAATCACCATTTGCAAAGAGTTCAAATAGGCAGTTATCATCTTAGTCAATAACTTTGCATTGCCTTCGTAATCGCCATGTCCGAGTCCGTATATTTGTTGCCAGATTAGACCATCGCTCATACATAAGATAAGGTCGATCAATTGGGGATCTTCTACACCAAAGAATTGTGAGAGCGAGCGATCGAAGTTTGCATATACTTGTTTTAGAGAATCGCTGAGATCGTCTCCTTCATTGAGTAACTGTCTTTTAAAATCTGCAAAAATCAGTGCTTGCTTGAAGTAATTTTCCTGATGCCGACTCAAGAAATAAAAAGCCCCCTCAATATGCTCTAACATGGTTTTGGCATCTTTTAAGTCTTGTGCAACCATCACCATATCGCGCTTGACAAACCCTTCGAGCAACTGCTCAAATAAAGCTTTTTTGTTAGGAAAATACCTTTCTAATGTTTCAGTAGAAACGCCTAATCCTTCGGCAAGTTGGCTCATAGAAATCCCAGAATAGCCATGTTTGATAAATAAAGGAAATGATTTGTCGAGAAGGTCTTCGCGACTAATAGTGGTAGGCATAATATTTAAATTATTGCAATGAAAAACATTATGATTTTTACTTTATACTATTTTTTTTACCAAATCAATAATCTAGACTAGGCTTAAGAAAGATTTATATAAACAATTAAATATTTAACTTGTATATAAGCTCTATTGGCTTATCAAGCGATAGGAAGCGAAAAGCGAAAAGTGCTGCCTTTTCCTAACTCGCTCTCGACTTCTATAGTTCCGCCTTGGAGTTCGACTAAACGACGCGCGATCGCCAGTCCAATTCCCGTCCCGCCAGAATAGCTAGCGCGAGATTTATCAGCACGCCAAAAGCGCTCGAAAATATAAGGTAAATCTTGGGAGGCAATTCCGATTCCCGTATCAATAACAGCGATCCAAACGCAATTTTTATCTCGCCAAGCACGAAGAGTAATCGAACCCTTTTCCGTGTAGCGCAGTGCATTTCCTAATAAATTTACTAAAACTTGTTCGGTGCGATCGAGATCGGCTAAAACCGGGGGTAAATCTGGCGGACAATCTAATATTAATTGCGGACCTTCTTCAAATAATTGATCGGCAAATTTTTCGATAAAGGCTTTGAGGATAGGAAATAAACTAATCTTTTGAGTTTTAATCGATAACGATCCGGCTTCTGCCTTAGAAAGTTCCTGTAAATCATTAGTTAATCGTTCTAATCGTCGAGTTTCTCTAACGAGACGCAGATATAATTCCGGTGAAGGAGCTATCTCGCCATCTGCCAATTCTTCTAAATATCCTCTCACTACTGTTAAAGGCGTTCGCAATTCGTGAGTAAGATCGCTAATCAATTCGCGCCGTCGCTTCTCGACATCTTCTAAACTACTTGCCATACGATTAAAACTATTTGCCAGTTGATTTAATTCGGGTATTTCACTTTCTGGCATTCTCTCTTGTAAATCTCCCGCCGCAAATTTTTGAGTAATAGCTTTCATTTGTCTGATGGGTTTGGTCACTCGTATCGATACCCAATAACTCAATCCACCGGCGGCTGTTGCTCCTGCTAAAACTGATAAAACTGCGCTACTATTCCAAGCTGTTTTAAATCCTTCAACTAAATAAGTTCGCGCCGAACGAACTGTAAAAATGCCTCTTTTTTCTAACTGTTCTAAGCGAATTACAAACATTTGTGGAGAAGAAAGTTTAGCAATAACAATAAAACTTCCCAATCCGACAATCATTACTAATAAGTGGGAGAAAAATAAGCGCGTTCCTAAACTTAACTTAGCCACGATAAAACTCAAGAAAAATAAGCGCAATTTTTAAGGCAGCGATTTCCTAGCTTTGCGGATCTCATCTGCCCATTGCGATACTAACGCGAAGCAGTAGGCGATCGCACTGCTCGAAATCAAAGCGTTCCAATCTTCATTTTTGATTGTCTCGATACACTTGTGAACGAAAATTTTTCAGATTAAAATTAGGCACTTTCATTTTATTAGACAATCTAGCTTAATTTTTTATTTTTGGCTAAAAATGGACTTAAACATCGATTTTTAGTTGAAACTCCCATTGAAAAGGAGAGAAAAAAATGGGATTTCCAAAAGATTTTGTTTGGGGAGCAGCAACCGCCAGCTATCAAATTGAAGGAGCGGCCCTTGAAGATGGTAAAGGACTTTCGGTTTGGGATTGGATGTGCCGTCAACCAGACAAAATTTGGTCTGGCGATACGGGAGAAGTCGCCTGCGATCGCTATCATCGATACGAACAGGACGTACAACTGATGGGAGAAATTGGGCTGCAAGCTTATCGTTTCTCGATTTCTTGGGCGCGAGTCATTCCAGATGGCATAGGCAAAATCAATGAAAAAGGTCTATCCTTTTATGACAAGCTGGTAGATTGCTTGCTAGAGTTGGGCATTCAACCTTGGGTGACGCTGTTCCATTGGGACTATCCCTATGCTCTTTATTGTCGAGGCGGATGGCTCAACCCAGAAAGTCCTGACTGGTTTGCCGAGTATGCCAGTATCGTTGTCGAACGACTAAGCGATCGCGTCTCGCACTGGATAACCCTTAACGAACCCCAATGTTTCATTGGACTTGGACATCAATCGGGAGAACACGCACCCGGTCTTAAACTAGGCTTTGCCGACATTCTGGCGATTTGCCATCGCGTACTACTCGCCCACGGTAAAGCCGTTCGGGTAATTCGCGATCGCGCCAAAATCCGACCGACGGTTGGTGCTGCTTTAGTTGGGATGGTGAAAATTCCCTCGAAGGATACTTCGGAAGATATCGAAGCTGCACGCTTGTGTATGTTCTCTGTAACCGAAAAAAACTGCTGGAACAATACTTGGTTTGCCGATCCCATGCTACGCGGCGAGTATCCCTTCGATGGCATGAAGTTATTTCATAATGAAATGCCTAAGATTGAGAGCGGCGACCTTGAGACAATTTGTCAGTCGCTCGATTTCTTCGGTGTCAATATCTATCACGGTCAAACTATTCGCTCCAATGGGCAAGGAGGTACAGTGACAGTACCGAGTCCCAAAGGCCCCCCTCTAACGACGATGGACTGGCAGGTGACTCCAGAAGCCCTCTACTGGGGGCCGCGATTTCTGTACGAGCGCTACCAACTCCCGATAGTCGTTACCGAGAATGGCATGGCTAACTGTGACTGGGTTCATGTCGATGGCAAAGTCCACGATCCACAGCGGATTGACTTCCTAACGCGATACTTACAGGCATACCAGAGGGCAATAGACGACGGCATCAAAGCGAAGGGATATTTTCACTGGACATTGATGGACAACTTTGAATGGGCTTACGGTTACAAACAACGATTTGGTCTGATATACGTTGACTACGCTACTCAACAGAGAATTCTTAAGGACTCTGCTTATTGGTATAAAAACGTAATTTCATCGAATAGTATTCCGACATGAATTAATTGTTAATAACATTAAATCCGGTTGAACAACCACAATACCTAGTAGTACAAGCCGGAAGCTCATCTTACATTAATGATGACAATTAAAAATTTGATGTCAGCAGGCGATCGCACTCCCTCTTAAGACAGAATAGAAACAACCTTGTTGTAGTTACGATGTCATTAGGAAAATAACTACGAAGAATAACTTGAGTGACATTATCAACTTAGACACTTTCATTGAGCTTTTATTAGGAATTGCCCTTAGCACGGCGGCGGGGTTTAGAGTGTTCGTGCCACTGCTTGTCCTTAGTGCGGCTGCTGTTGTTGGACATTTAGACCTTCCCACTAATTTTGATTGGATAGAAACCCAAAACGCCTTAATTGTCTTTGGTGCTGCCTGCTTGCTAGAAATCGCTGGCTACTACATCCCTTGGTTTGACCATTTACTCGATCTGGTTGCTACTCCTGCGGCTTTTATTGCGGGGACAGTGTTAACGGCTTCTGTGTCTCCTCAGTTGAACCCGATTATTCAGTGGACGTTGGCCGTGGTAGCTGGGGGGGGAACCGCAGGATTGACCAAAGGATTCATGAATTTGTTGCGAGTCGGTTCGTCTGCAACATCGGGAGGACTGACTAACCCGATTTTGGCAACGATTGAATTGGCGATCGCAGCAGCTTTGTCGATCCTTGCTATAACTGTACCGTTAATCGCAGGAATCTTGGTGATTGTGGTTCTGGTTTTTGCTCTGCTTAGAATCAAGAAATTTTTCTCATCGCGATCGCCCCAACAAATCAATCAAAGTTAACTATTTTTATTAAAATATGGCTGAATACGTTCAAAATAACGATAGAAATTTCTGGGTCGAACAAGGTTGTTTCCTCTGCTCGTGCGATCGCTATGCAGAAGCGCTAACCTATCTAGATCGCGCGATTTCTTTAGCCTCAAACGATTGTCAAGCCTGGAATTATCGAGGAAATGCTTTATCGGGAATGAAACGTCATGCAGAGGCACTAGCAGCCTACGAGAAAGCTGTTGCGATCGCGCCCAATTATCATCAAGCTTGGTTTAATCGTGGATTACTGCTAGTTGAAATGGGAGCTTACAGCAATGCTTTAGAATCTTTTAAGCAAGCGATGGCAATTCATCTCGATCCTCGTTATCTCCACGCTAGTGAAGGAATCTGGCTTAAGAAAAAAATATTCGCCATTTAACTGAATCATCTTCGCTCAAAAACGGGCAGATGCCCATAAGATAGCAGGAAGCGTCAAAAAACCAAGTAACGTACTAATTACAATCGTCCTTGCCACTCGACTCGCATCCCCGCCAAATTCTGTCGCTAACACCACCGTATTGACAGCGACAGGCATGGCACTTTGTAAAATTAAAACTTGCAAATCTAACCCCTGTAAGCGCAAAGCAATGCCAACTCCGTAGGCAATTAAAGGCGCTAAGACCAAACGAATTACTGTAGCTACAAGCTCGTATTTGCCAATATGAAAACTTGTGCTAGCAAGTTGCATTCCCAACAATAATAGAGCGATTGGAATCGCCGCTTCTCCTAACTGTGTAATCCCCTCATCAAGCTTAAGCGGTAGTTTAATTTCCAACCATCGCAAGCTTAAACCAGCTAGCATCGCCCAGATTAGGGGAAGTTTGAGGGTCAAACGAATCCCATAATCAAGGCTATAACCTTGCAATAAAGCAGGAGCCACCCCAAACATGAGAATGCTAGAACCTATCATATAGACGATCGCCCTCTCTAATCCTGCCGAACCTAACGCAAAATCGATCAAAGGGAGTCCCAAATTGCCGTTATTGGGAAAAAGCGTCGTCGCCATGAGGCTTTTTTGTAGCGCGGGAGATAAGTGAAAAAAATGACTAATTATCCAGGCGATCGCGTAAAGTAATAGCGAGATAATGGTAAAACCAAGCAGCAATCCAAAAGAACTTTGCACTGAAAGCGTCGTTCGGTACAAACTATCGGCAACCAGAGCGGGGGCAAGAATGTATACACCAAGCTGAGAAAGGGTTTGAGGGTCTAGGGACAGTTTTCGACCCGCCAAAACGCCAATTAAGATAATTAAACTAACGGGAACGATGGCGGGTAAAAGAGCGGTCATCTGAATGATGAATTATGAAGTATGAATTATGAATGGACGACGCGAAAACCAATGTCGTAAAGCGAAGCGTTGGGATCGAATTTGACTCGATAGGCAGAGCGGCATTTTTTAGGACTCACATTCCACGAACCCCCGCGTAACACTCGCTTGTTGCTATCTCCACCCGTTATCCACGCAGATCCATCAATTGGCGCGCCTTCATAATTGTCGTGCCAATAATCGGCGCACCATTCCCTGACATTACCGTGCAGATAGTACAATCCAAAACCATTGGCAACTTGAAAACTACCGACAGGAGTCGTTTCTCTGCGATCGCATCCTTTTGGCCCCGCGCCATAGGAACCTTTACTACAGATTTTCCCCATGTATTCCCAATCTACTCCCGAATAATTAGCTAAATCGGTCGTAATTGTCTCTCCAAAATGAAACGGCGTGAGAGTATGAGCGCGACAAGCATATTCCCATTGGGCCTCGGTAGGCAATCGATAGTCATATCCCGTCTGCTGCGATAGCCTAGCACAAAATTCGATCGCATCGTACCAAGAAACTTGTTCTACAGGTCGATCTTCTCCTAAAAAATTAGCTGGGTTGGGGTTAAGGTCTTGTTTGACTTTGGGTAGTGCAGCTACTATTTGCCATTGTGTTTGGGTCACGGGATATTTCCCGATAAAAAAAGGTTTAATAGTTGCAAGATGCTGGGGACTTTGAGAAGAATGCCATCCTTCCTCGGTTTGCGGCGAACCAATGCAAAAAGTTCCGCCAGGAATGGCAACCATTTCTAGAACGATTTCTCGACCTAAATCTTCTACTCGGTAACGGGAAGAACTACGATAGCGATCGCACTCCTGACCTGTAGCATCAACAGTGACAACCTTATATTCAAAAAGAGAGAGATTGGACATGAGGACGCTAACAAAAAACTTTGTTCCTCATCATCAAATCATAGGATAGGATGGGTCGCAGCAATAAGCTGTTATACATCTAGATAGATAAAATTATTTTTGTAAGTTTTAATGAAAAAATTAGTCGTCGCTACTGGCAATCCTGGCAAACTCAAAGAAATTCAGGAATATTTGACAAACTTGGCAATCGAATTACACCTAAAACCCGATAGTCTCGAAATTGATGAAACAGGCACAACATTTGTTGAAAATGCTCGTCTAAAAGCTTCCCAAGTCGCTAACGCATTAGGAGAATGGGCGATCGCAGATGATTCGGGTTTAGAAGTAGAAGCGCTCGACGGAGCGCCTGGTATCTATTCTGCCCGTTATGCTAGGAGCGATCGCGAACGAATCGATCGATTGCTCGACGAGCTAGGAAATAATACAAATCGACAAGCTAGATTTATTTGTGCGATCGCCCTAGCTCGTCCTGACGGCGCGATCGTTGCCTCTGTGGAAGGGATTTGTCCTGGCGAAATCCTCTATACTCCTTGTGGGACTGGCGGATTTGGTTACGATCCCATCTTTTACGTACCCCAAGAAAAACAAACATTTGCCCAGATGAAACCAGAAGTCAAACACAAAATCAGTCATCGGGGCAAAGCTTTTGAAAAGTTAATTCCTCAATTGCGAGAACTGGGGATTGGGGATTGGTGATTGGGGATTGGCGATTAGGGATTAGCAATTAGGGTTTAAAGACTAAGAAATTGTTTGTTTTCCGAATTTCCCAGTCACCAGTCACCGATATCCCAATATCCCATTCACCATTCCCCAATTAAATTGCTTCGATGTCTTTTTCGCCCGTGCGAATGCGTATGATTTGTTCGACTGGAGAGATAAAGATTTTACCATCTCCAATTTCTCCAGTTCGAGCGGCGGAGATTAGTTTATCTACGACCAAATCGACTTGATTGTCTTCGATAACAATTTCCACCTTCAGCTTTTGGAGAAATTCAACCGTGTACTCAGAACCTCGATAACGCTCTGTTTGACCTTTTTGGCGACCAAATCCCCTAACTTCTGAAACGGTCATTCCAACAATGCCAGCATTGACCAGGGCGATTTTGACTTCATCGAGTTTAAAGGGACGGATAATCGCTTCTACTTTTTCAAGCTTTTCAACTCCTAATTTAACTCTGCTATTCGTTATCTATTTATAAGGCGAGCTTGCCACTTTCTAACCTATTAAAGATGGAAATTTTTGTGAAGGTTATTACAATTTTCTAAAGTTTCACTTATCTTCATGGGTAAGTGGGTTGCACGAGCCATTGAATCATCGGTTTTGACAGTGGATTTCTACGTCTAGTAGCAAGGTCGATACAGACGTGTCTTGTCTTGGCTTTTGCCAAACACTCTAAGGAGGTAGACTGACCATAAATTGTATAGTCGATCTCAAATTCATTTTGTTTCAAGAACTGGGAACTTAAATGTATTGCCAGCTTGTCATTGCAAAAAATGGGACGTAAAAAATCTGCCGAGCAATGAGCGATTGGAATGGCAATAGAAGAATTCTCGATTGAATCTCGAAGCTGAATGCCAGATGTCTCTAAAGACGCTTCATAAGCTTCGTGACAAAGCGATAGCAACCGAGCAAAATATATAACTCCAGCAGCATCGGTATCCGATAAACGAACGGTACGATAGTAAATAAAACGCATAATCTCCCAGTGTCACACCTAAGTAGCGATCGAGATCGCTGCGGCGATCGCTCCTAAAAAGTAATCTTACTTAATATGGCGTGCTAGATTTGCGAAAATAGATGTGTACTATTGCTAACTTTAGATTCTTGTCTTCAATTCATCCTAAGCTCGATTCCCCAGCTTGTTGTGTCGATTCCCAATCGCCAATAGCCGTTGCTTGCCACGGAGTAGAAATGACTTTCAAATCGGGCAAGCAATCTTTTCAGGCACTCAAAGGTATCGATTTAGAAGTTAAAAGCGGTAGCATTCAACTTCTGATGGGCCCGTCGGGTTCTGGGAAAACTACGTTACTATCTATTTTGGCGGGATTGTTAACCCCAACAAAAGGTAAAGTTTGTTTGCTCGGACATGACATTACAGCCATGTCTCGCTCTCAACTTGCGGAATTTCGCTTGCACAATATCGGCTTTATTTTCCAAAAATTTAACCTTTTCCCCGCTTTAACTGCCTCGGAAAACGTGGAAATCGTCCTGAAAATGAAAGGAGTTAGCGACAAAGAAATCAAAAAAGAAGCTCAGCATTTACTGACATCTGTCGGATTGGCAGATAAAGGCGACGTGCTTCCTCGCGATCTTTCTGGCGGACAGCAACAGCGAGTTGCGATCGCCAGGGCATTAGCAGGCAGCCCCAAACTGATTATGGCAGACGAACCCACAGCCGCCCTAGATTCCTACAACGGACACGCCGTTATCGAGTTACTAGCTCGTTTGGCAAAGCAGGAAGGTTGTACCGTTGTTATGGTGACGCACGATCCTCGCATTGTCGATGTTGCCGATCGCGTTGTTTCTTTAGAAGACGGCATTTTACAAAGTCGAGCGTCAACGAGTTGAAGGGTTCAAAATATAAGGAAATCTTGACAAAATGCGCTCGCTTTTGGCGCTGCTTAAAGAGCAATTGCTATTCCGCTCAAAAGTTAAGGTTAATAAAACTTCCCTGGAGTCGCACAAGCATAAGCAGCATCCTCGCCACTAATATCAGTGCGTTGAGCGCGAGTTTCGGGAAAGCGATAGAGTAGGGAATTAATACAATTGACAATTTTCGTGACTTTGTGCATCGTTAGTTGCTCGCCGACAAGCGTAAGCAGCCGCTTCACCACTGATATCGCTACGCTGGGTGTAAGTTTCAGGAAATCGGTAAAGCAGGGAATTAACGCAATCTACAACTGCTTGCCCTTCATAATAGGTAGCAACCCTTTGACAAGCATAAGCAGCCGCCTCGCCGCTAATATCGTTACGCTGAGCGCGAGTTTCGGGAAATCGGTAGAGTAGAGAATTGACGCACTCTACAACCGATTGTCTCGATTGTGGCGGTTTTTTATAAATTTGTTTGAAAGAATTAGAGTTTTGAGCCTTGACACCCACAGGAAAGCTTGCGACAATCAGCCACGTCGCGATCGCAAAAAAAATGTATGGATTTTGGTTGGAAAATTGCGAAAATAAATCAGAAACGAAAAAAGCAGAATTTGTTAAAAAATTAATTTTCATATCTGGATTTAAACTAACTAAATTCATTGAGAATTTCTTTCGCCAACATTATCCTTTGTTAGCTCCGATCCATATATTTGAGAAAGCAATCAGCAATATATTGTCCAAGTTTAACTGGAACTGCATTACCAATCATTTGTTCGAGACTAGTTTTTGTTCCAAGCCATTTAAAACTTTCTGGAAATGTTTGAATATAGCTTCTTTCGAGCGTAGTTAAAGAACGAACTTTACTTGGCTCACAAGGATCTCCCTTATGTCTTTTATAATTCTTGGGAACGGGTCTGTTGACTCCTCTAATGGTAGGGCTTGGTTCATAAATGCTGAAGATACCCCTTCTTGCATAGCTTCTTGGGTGTCTGTAATAGAACTCAAAATCTAACTTTTTACCCATATAATCATGAATTGTCATCGGAGAAGTTGATTGATTCTTAACAAAAATATCATTGAGAAAACCATCCTTGAGTGCAGATGCCCGACAAGAATAAATCTTTTCCGAATTTGAGGAACTCCACAATAGCAGGCATCTAAAATAGTTAAACTAATTCCATAACCACTTTTTTTTAGTATTGAAACAGTTTCTTGTAATGCTTGGCTTTTTTTAATTCGCTCTACATTTTCCATCAAAAACCATTCAGGTTTCATTTTAGAGATAATCTTTGCGTATGAAATTGTTAAATTTGCCCGCCCAAGAGTTTCATCTCTCTTGCCAGCACTAGAAAAGTCTTGACATGGAGGGCCACCAATAATAATGTCAGCATTCCATTCTTTAAATTGCCCTACATCTTCAATATTTGATAAATCAATTTCAAAGATAGGATGTTCAAAATTAGCTGCATAAACATCACAAGCTTCTTTCCATTTATCAAAAGCTGCCACAACTGCAAACCCAGCATTTTGAAATCCTAATGAAAGTCCGCCACATCCAGAAAATAAATCAATTGCTCTCATGTTTAGTCAAAAAGATCGGGTGAATTGAAGATAATTGCATCAAACCGTCTTTCAGGACTTAACAAATTCTGCCCGCCGCCGAGAATGATTTCTTTTATCTGTCCTTTGGTAATTCTTGGCTTCGTCAAAACATCTCCTCTCATATATGGATATGTTACCCTTCCATTTACAGCGAAAGCCTTATCATTTCTAGTGTCATAAGATAATTCATCAATGACTATTCTATGATTGATTTGAGCATTTAGGCTGAAATCATAGAGCATTTTAAAGAGCCAAACTACAGTTCTTACTTGACGGGTCACAGTTCTCGATGTTGTAAGTTCCCTTCGTGCAACATTTAAGAACAATTGAGCAAAAGCTAAGTTACTCCAAACAAAAACATCTAAGCAGTTCTCAGCAAGTTTAGGGCTTTTACCTTCAGTTTTCCAAATTGGTTGCATAACTAAAGGCTCTTGCGTATCGAGAATATGAAGAATTATCCTGTCGATAGCAGCACTAATTTTAGACACAGCAGAAAGAATATTTATCCCTTCTTTCCAATCTTCAATTGCATCAAACCCCTCTCCAATCAAGGAAATCAAGTTTGCTAAATTGTCTTGAAAATGTTTAGCAATGCTACAAGCCAAATAGACAATTGTGTCAGGTCTAATTACTAATTCACAACTAAACTTGTCGTCCGATAAATTGCAGGTTGAATTATCTGGAAGCGCTGTCAGCTTAATTTCAATCCCTCTTAAAGAAGAATTATTTTTTCTGCTCAAAGTCACTAAGTCAATTCTTGGAAAATCTCCAATGACTAACTGCTGGAAAGGTAGATATGGGCTTTCAAATGAATAAAAAATATCTTGAGAAACTGGATTTGCTCTATAAAGATTTGTTGTGCTGATGCTACTATGATAAGTCTGCAGCTTTTCATCAAGCTTCAGATAGATATTTTCAAAGCCTTGATACTCCAGAAATGCTGATAGCGAAGCTGGAAAAGACGAATTAAATTGATTTTTGCCCCAACTGTCTTTCCGAGTAAAATCTCGATTTGAATAGTTAATTCCAAAAAAACCAGGGTTTGAATTATCGGACATTTTAATTGAATTTAGAATTTAATAAAACTAAAACTCAATTCCAGGTTGTGCCTTAACGCCTTGCTCTTTGAAAGGATGCTTAATTAAGGTCATTTCAGTGACTAAATCGGCTTTTTCGATTAATTCTGAAGGCGCGCCTCTTCCTGTCAAAATAACATGAGAATCTTCTGGTTTTTGTTCTAGTCCGCTAAGAACTTCTTTAACGTCCAAATATCCAAGTTTGAGCGCAACATTAATCTCGTCTAAAAGAACGAGCTTATATTCGGGATTGCGAATGAATTCTAACCCTTTTTGCCAAGCTTCTTGAGCTTTTTGAATATCTCGATCGCGATCTTGCGTCTCCCAAGTAAACCCTTCTCCCATTGCATAGAATTCTAGTTGACCTTCCCAACGACTGAAGACGGCTTTTTCTGCTGGTTCCCAAGCACCCTTAATAAATTGTACGATCGCGACTTTATATCCATGTCCGAGCGATCGCATTACCATCCCCAATGCAGCAGTGGTTTTCCCTTTTCCATTACCAGTATGGACGATTATCAATCCTTTTTCTTGCGATCGCTCGGCTAGACGCTGTTCTTGTATTTCCTTGCGTCGCTGCATTTTCTGCTTGTGTTGTTCGGGAGTGAGTGAAGTCATTTGAATTATGAATTATCAATTATGAATTATGAAATTAACCTTAATTTATAATTTACGTCTAATGTGCAATTAGCCAAAGTTTGTACCAGAAAGGTCTCAAAATGGCTTTGAGGATCGCTTTCATCGATCGAGTGGCGAAATCATCGAAGTTTCAGCTTCTAGTTTTCATAATTCATCATTCATAATTCGTCATTCCCCATTAGTCGTCCATTTGCCAAGGTTCGAGAATGTTATTCTCATCGAGGATTTTTTTAGGTCGCACGACGAGTAATACTTGTCCCAGTATAGGAATATTAGGTTCTTCTTCAAACCATTGAAATGTCAATTGTTCTTGTTGTTCGACGAGGAAATAACTATTAATATCCCAATTTTGCTCTGCGCGTTCGACGACAACTAATACCTGTTCTATTTTGCCAGGAAGGGGTTTAGGAAGGCGATCGCTACTACATAAAATCGCGATCGGTTCTTCGGCTTTTAAGATTATCTGCCATCCTGGAAGGGGAATAACTGCTCCGCCGTTAGCTAGATGCGTAACTCGAAAAGGTTCTTCTACTTGTAGAGGTGAAATTTTTTCTAAGTCTTGCAATTTTAACGGTAAAGCTCCCGCAAAAGGAACGATACGAGCTAATTCTTCTTCGGCTTCGAGGCGGTAGATAGGAATTAAAGGAGCCGATTGAGTGGGTGCAACGGTAAAATCGCTGAGGAGCTTTTCTATTGCTTCTCTAGCACCTTGCGATCGCGCAAATTTTAATCCCTGCGCAATGAGACGCGCTCGATCTTGGAGATCTTTTTTTTGTTTGGCGCGTTTCCAGTATTGATAGGCGACAGCATCGCCAGGATCGTTAGTAAATCCGGCTGGCGTTTGTGCAAATCGCGAAAATTCTTGAATTGCTTTGGCAACTTCTTTGGTAGCATCGAATTCTAGCTTTTTCTCTTTTGCCAATTCTGCTGCCGAGGCTCGTTGCTCTTGAGTGAGGATGCGAAGTTCGTACAAAATATCGCTTTTCGGCCCTTGATAATAAGCAAGGGTATCTTCTGATACGGCAGCTTTAACTAGGCTATCGTATACTTGGGCGGCAATGATAACTAGGTTTTGTTGGATTGTCTGAAGACCAGTCGCTTCAAAAATCGTTTGAGTATCGTAACCAGATTTTTGGAGTTGCTGACAGGCTCTCCCCCAATCAACCCAGGTTCCTTCTTTGTGCAGTAGCGATCGCATTAATTCTTGGGCGGCTTCTTTGGACAAATGCGACGAAGTATCTTGAGCTTTTTCTTCCATAATCGTATCGACAGGTTTTCAAATATTACTAAAAGTTATTGAAGATTAGGTAAATCTTAAGTAAAGGTTAATAGTAACGCGATACACTATAGATATTAAAGCAATATGTCTATTTCCAAAGGTGCTAGGTTATTTGTAGAGGAAATATTATACTGAATGTCTAAAGTAGAAGTCCATACCAGAGTATCAGCTTCCGAGCAACGCATGAAGAAGGCGCATAGATATAGAGACAGCGCACTAGGTTTAGTCTCTACCCAAAGTTTCCCTGCAATCGTCGGAACGGCTGACATGATGCTCAAGTCGGCAGAGGTGATATTGGTGGGATATGAAAAGATTGGTGGCGGTCATTGTACGGCAATTGTCAGGGGAAATATCGCCGATGTTCGTCTAGCTGTCGAAGAGGGAGCGGCAATGGCAGAAAAAATTGGTCAGTTAATCTCCAAATCCGTGATTCCCCGTCCCATGCCAAATCTAGAAGCCATCTTTCCCATCGGCAGCCATCTGGTACAACTGGCGCAACAGCAGCAGGGTCACAGTCGCTTGAGTAACCGATCTATCGGTTTAGTAGAAACGCGAGGGTTTCCAGCGATGGTAGGAGCCGCTGATGCGATGTTAAAGTCAGCAGACGTGCAACTCGCTTCTTATGAAACGATTGGCGATGGGTTGTGTACCGCTATTATTCGCGGTTCGGTAGCGAATGTAGCTGTAGCAGTCGAAGCAGGAATGCACGAAGCCGAGAGAATTGGAGAATTGCACGCGGTTATGGTAATTCCTAGACTTCTAGAAGATCTAGAGCATACCTTACCGATTGCGAATTACTGGCTCGATCGACCCGAACCTTTACCAATGCTTATGCCTAGAACTGTCAAAGAAAGAGAGTTGGTTGCTTTGCCAGAACTTCAAAAGACGCAGATTGTTATTGAGAAAAAATTACAAAGGAAGAAAACAGTTGAGATAGGAAGTGCCATAGAAATTATGAATTAGGGTTAATTTCATAATTCATAATTTATAATTCATAATTCAAATGACTTATTGTTTGGGAATTATCAATCGCTTTGGGATAGTTATGGCGGCCGACTCCCGCACCAATGCTGGCGTTGATTACATTTCTGTTTACAAAAAACTGTTTGATTTTTCTGTGGCGGGTTCGCGAACTATACTCATCTGTACTTCTGGAAATCTCTCAATAACGCAAGCAGTCATTAATGAATTGCAATTAGATATTCAAAATGAAGAGGAAAAGAATTTACATACTCTTACCAGTATGTACGATATTGCTCGTTATATTGGTTCTAAGAGTCGGCAAGTTCAAGAACGCGATCGTCAATGGTTAGAAAAAGATCGCATCGATTTTCACTGCAACTTTTTATTAGGCGGACAAGTTAAGGGGGAAGAGCCTTATCTTTACTTAATTTATCCTCAAGGCAATTTTATCGAAGCTACTAGAGAAACTCCTTTTTTACAAATCGGAGAAACTAAATACGGAAAACCCATTCTCGATCGCACTATTACTTATGATACTCCTTTAGAGGCTGCGGCTAAGTGCGCGCTTTTATCGATTGATTCGACGATGAAATCTAATATTTCTGTCGGGCCGCCGATTAATTTAGTCATGTATGAAACTGATAGTTTTGTCGTTCGTCGCACCCTAGAATTGCGCTTGGGAGATCCCTATTTAGCTAAGATACGAAAATTATGGGAAGAATTTGTACGACAAGCGTTTGAGGCAATGCCTAATATTGAATGGCAGTACGATACAGACGATGCCAATGAAGATGTTTTGATTGATTAATTGCAGTCGGCAACTCCAAAGATGAATTCGTATTTATAATTCGATCGCATCGATCGCGTTAATTGCCCGAAACCGTCCACCAAGCTAGGGCATAAGACTGTTTTTCTTCATTGGCTTTTTGACGGTATTGGACGCGAATTTTGTACTGTCCTGCTTTTGGGACTTGACAAAATATGTGTTCTACGCCGTCGAACTGGCTAGTAGAAGCACAAGCACTCGTAACGGGGTTAGTTTCATTTTTAGAGATTAGGTAGATGTCGAGATTATTTAAACCGCGATCGCGAAAACTCTCCCCAACATCATATTGCTGGTTTTGATTCTTATCTTTGAGTTCTACTAAGCGATCCCAGGTCAAGGTAATTGAGACAAAACTATTTTGTCTTAAGGGTTTTGCCAAAATATAATCTTGAAAAGCATTAGCCGATACGCTGCGATAATCCCAACCCTTACTCGGCACTGGTTTGTCAGGACTCCACTGACCCCCGCTAAATTGTTCGTAGGCACGATAAGCATCGAGTTGTCCCGTCCCCATTTCGATATCTAAAGGGATTTTGGCATCTTTATAAGCATCGGATTCTAGCCAAGTCTGATTATTCTTGCTGAGGATAGTACGGCTCATTCCTAACAGTAAACCATCTCCCTTGTCTTTAATTTTATTGACTGAGTTGAGTAGAACGGCTTTCATCACCTCGTGACGGCGAGAACCAATACTCCAATCCGAACGAGACTGTCGTAATTGGCGATCGCCGTATTCTTGTAAAAGTGCAACAGCAGCAGTGATATGAGGCGCAGCAAAACTGGTTCCACTTACTTCATTAACCTTACCTTCTAAATCTTTGAGATCGAGTTTGTTTCCTGGCGCAACTAAACCGATCGCGCGTCTGTCTCCTGCATTAATTTCTCGCTTAATTAATCGGCTTCCACTTCCCACGGGCTTAGCACTCAAATTCGCAAAATCAACTTTTGTAAATTTTCCTTGACGTTTCGCTGTATATGCAGTAACGATGCCGTTATATTGATCGGTAGGAATAGGAATGCCGCCACTGCCTTGATTGCCGGCGATCGCGTAGAGAACGTCATGAACTCGTCCCGACCAATCGATACATTGAGTCAGCAAAGCATTGCCATCAAGAGAGGCATTTTCTCTAGAGTCGCGCTGTAGGGACTCTCCAAAGCTAAAATTAATGGCTCGAACATCTCCCCCATTTTGTAAGGCGACGTGTTGAGTTGCCAAACATTCTTCAGCTTGTCCGCTTTGTCTGAGCGAACCTACGGCTGAGGAATAAAGTTTTGCACCTGGGGCAACTCCTGGCGACTTTTTATCTCGGCTGACCATGACACCAGCAACCATCATCGCGTGGTTATCGACATTTTCATTAGACTTGGCGATCGTGTTTCGATAGAATACTCCTGCCAAGGAGACGTGAGGATTCCAAGCAACTGCTTTATCTACTCCAAATTTGCCCGGTCTACCGATTTCGACTTGTCCGATCGCAATTTTGCGACCGAGTAAGTTATAAGGAGGCTGATGTAATTTATGTGCGTTAATCCCTGCTTCTCCTGTAGAGTTGTCAGCCGCTAAGACTGGAGCGATCGCACCCGAAATAGCAATGCTACAAGCTAGCGATATCCACTTTTGACCCATAAATAAATGCCCAGCTAATACTTTATTCTATATTGTGAACTACCCGCGCTCTTATCGCGAGCTTCCTATCCAGCAGATAGCCTAATAGTAGAAGACTTACGCCCTTTACTACTCGGTCTTACATCTGGACAATAGGCTCGCTCTCCAGTTCCTGAAGAAATTATCCGCAATCCTTCATCTAGAATATTCCTAGCTGCATTATTTCTATTACTAGAACCTTTTGTTTTTCTAGATAAACGCTGTTGTTTTATTTTTAGGTTCTTTTCATGTTTCTTTAACCATCTAGGGTTATTGAATTTAGAGCCGTCACTAGTAACAGCAAAATCTGTTAATCCTAAGTCAGTACCAAGTGCTTTACCTTCTGTTGATTGTTGAGGTTTTTTAGTCCCATTCTCAAACAGAATAGAAGCGTAATAAACGATATCTAAGTTATGATGAATTCGCGCATAACAAGTGGTAAGCGAGGAGTATGCGCACTCATAGTGAAACTTCAAGGAAAATTGTATGATTGCAACCGTACCATCGCCCAATCTCTCAACCAAATCGGATTTGCCGAATATTTGCGGTTGGGAAGCAGAAATCAAGGCAGTCGTTAACCACAGCGACCCGATATTTTTACCAACAACAAACCTGCGTCTAGAAAACATTTCAGCGGGATTTGCTTGCGCCCTTCATATGCACCAACCTACCATCCCCGCAGGCGCTAACGGCGCACTCATCAGCAACCTTCAACACATGTTTGAGAATCAGGGCGAGGGAGATAATCACAATGCTGGAGTCTTTGCTTGGTGTTACAGTCGCATGGGTGACTTTATTCCCGAATTAGTCAGTAATGGTTGTAATCCTCGTATTATGTTGGATTATTCCGGCAATTTGTTGTGGGGATTGTATCAAATGGGACGCGAAGACATTCTCAACAATCTCAAACGTCTTGCTTGCGATCCTCAATATCAACCTTATGTAGAATGGCTGGGGACAATGTGGAGTCATGCCGTTGTTCCTTCTACGCCCATTCCCGACATTAAATTACACATTCAGGCATGGCAACAATATTTTGCCGAACTTTTTGGTTACGATGCCCTCAAGCGCGTCAAAGGCTTTTCGCCGCCAGAAATGCACCTGCCCAACAATCCAGATACGCTATATGAATACATCAAAGCCTTAAAAGAATGTGGTTATCGCTGGTTATTGGTGCAAGAACACTCTGTAGAACGCCTAGATGGTTCGGGATTGCGACACGAAGATAAATACGTCCCCAATCGCTTAGTTGCTCGAAATTCCAAAGGTGAAACGATTAGTATTACGGCGTTAATTAAAACGCAAGGTTCGGATACGAAATTAGTTGCCCAAATGCAACCGTATCACGAAGCCAAAGGCTGGGGCAAACAACAAATTGGTAACGTTACCGTTCCCAGTTGCGTCTCGCAAATTGCCGACGGAGAAAATGGCGGCGTGATGATGAATGAATTTGCTCGCGATTTTCAACCTGTTTGGCATGAAATTAAAGGCAATGGCATCGATAAAGCAGGCGTTGTCGGTATCAACGGCACAGAATACATAGAAATCCTCGAAGCGGCTGGTGTCAATCCTGATGACTATCCAACTTGTCAAGCGTCTCAACAACACAAGATTTGGCAGCGAGTCAACCCCAATTCAGCTACGCCAGAAGCGGTTGCCAAGGCAATAGAGGAGTTGAAGCAAACCGACCATCGTTTTCATATGGATGGGGCCTCTTGGACGGATAATCTCAGTTGGGTTCAAGGTTATGAAAATGTTCTCGAACCAATGAACAAACTCAGCGCCATGTTTCACGAAAAATACGATCCGTTGGTACAACAAGATCCCTCAGTGACAAAACGCGCTGACTACCAAGAAGCATTCCTTTACAATCTTCTGGTGCAAACGAGTTGCTTCCGCTACTGGGGACAAGGAACTTGGACGGATTACGCACGCGAGTTATATCGTCGCGGCGAAGCTTTGGTGAAAATGTGATTAGGGAGAAGAGAATAAACAACAGGCAATAGGCATTCTATTGTTTTATTTTTTACAATTGCTAAGTTTGCTACTCTTGATTAGTGTAAGTAGGGCAACGATGCGATCGCTGACCCTACCTACTTTTGCTCTAACCACCGATCGCGCCGACAGTAACCCCTTCATAGGTAGTGTTCGTACCAACTTCGCGCCACGCATTCAACTCGGTTTTAACTGTGTCTAACTTAGCTTCGATGGCACTAATTGCATCAACACCCAAAGCTAAACGTAGCGGTGGATTTTCGCTTTCGACGGCTTGAATCATTGCTAGTGCTGCTTTGGCAGGATCGCCTGGTTGCTTGCCGTCCATATCTTTTAGCCACTGACGAAAACCACCAATAACTTCCTCATAGTCAGCAATCTGAGTATCTGCCATTACCAGCGATCGCCCGTTGAAATCGGTACGGAATGCACCAGGTTCGACAATAATTACTTTAATTCCCAGTGGTGCAACTTCTTTGGCTAAAGCTTCCGAAATGCCTTCTAAAGCAAACTTGGTACTGCAATAGATTCCCGCACCTGGAAAAGATACCATGCCGCCCACAGAAGATAGATTGAGAATGTATCCGCTTCGCTGTTGGCGCATCTGTGGTAAAACTGCACGCATTACATCTATTGCACCAAATACATTGGTTTCGTATTGTTGGCGCACTATTTCATCGCTAACTTCTTCGATCGCACCCATCGTGCCATACCCAGCATTGTTGACTAACACATCAATGGGTCCAAAAGTTGCAATGGCTTTGTTGACAGATTCGCGCACTTGTGAGGGGTTCGTTACATCTAATTGAACGGCTAAAGCGCGATCTCTATACCGAGCAACTAAATCCTGTAGCTGTTCGGGTTTTCGTGCTGTCGCTACAACGATTTCACCTTTTTCTAAAAGCTGTTCGGCAAGAATGCGACCAAATCCAGTAGAACTACCTGTAATCAACCAAACTTTTTTATTTTGCGTATTCATGATGAATCTCCTGGTTAATTTTTTATGTTTTACTGGCTATCTGGACAATTACATTAGATGCTGCCAAAAAATAGGCTATAGATTTCTACTTTAACGTCCAAAAATTTGCTCGTGAATAATTCGCCAACTTCGGGGCGACGACTCTACACTAACCTAAAATTTTTGTGTGTAGGTGTTTGTTAGTCATTGGTTTGATTAAAAGTTGCATTGTGCGCGCTGTTGATTCTTTTCTGTTTGCTAACAATGTCGAGTAGATAACGCTCTAACAACGATCTTTTTAATTACAAAACGATACGTTTTATAATTTAATGTGAGAGTATTAAATACTAATTTAAAAAATGAGTCAAACTCCTACGAGCAAAAGAATTGGACGACCGCGATCCGAAGAATCCAAGACAGCGATTCTGGAAGCCACTTGGAAACTATTGAAAACAACGACTTTAAGAGATTTGTCTATTGAAGCGATCGCGCGCGAATCATGCGTTGGGAAAACGACGATTTACCGTTGGTGGCCAAATAAAGTAGCAGTGGCGATCGATGCGCTTTTAGAAAACGTGTTACCTGTAACCTCTTTCTTAAATCATTTATCTGCAACTGAAGCCATAACCGAGCAAATGACTGCTTTGGTGAAAGCTTTCGAGGGAGAATACGGACGGATTGTGGCACAAATTATTACAGAAGGACAAGCTTGTCCAGAAGTATTAGCAAGTTATCGCGATCGCTTTTTGTATCAGCGTCGTGCTGAGGCTAAACTAATTATCGAGCGGGGAATTAAAAGTGGCGAATTCGATCCAAATGTAGATCCTGAGTTAGCAATGGATATTCTTTACGGAGCAATCTATTTTCGGCTTTTGGTCGGACATTTACCACTCGATGCAAAGTTTGCTAGCGAATTGCCACGACAAGCACTAAAAGCGATTATCAAAAAAAGCTAAAGGCTTTTTAAGTAGTTCAGTAGAGACGCGATATATCGCGTCTTTACAGGAGTTAGTAGTTTAGGAAACTGATTGCTAGTTATTAATTAAGTCTCCCTTGTCTCCCTACTCCCTCACTTCCCCAGTCTCCTCATTCGTTATTAGTAGCTTATCCATGAATTTTAGATCTTGTCTCAAACTGACTGCAATAAGCGCAATCGCGTTATTTTTGTTGAATAGTTGTCGCGATCGCCCGCCGACAGTTAATGTCTTAAAAGACCTCGAATATAGCACTTATCCACTCCAAAATGGTCGAGGCAAGTTATTACTCGACTTATACTTGCCACAAATAGAATCTTCTCAACCTCTCCCCGTTATTATCTTCATTCACGGCGGCGGTTGGTTAGAAAACAGTAAAGAAAGTTGTCCCGGTCTATTGCTAGCTCAACGAGGGTTTGCGATCGCATGTGTCAACTATCGTTATAGCACTCAAGCGATTTTTCCAGCACAGATACTCGATGTTAAAAAAGCTGTTCGTTGGTTGCGCCAGAATGCAGCGCAATACAAGTTAGATCCCAATCGTTTTGGTGCATTGGGAGACTCTGCTGGCGGTCATTTAAGCGCCTTACTGGGAACTTCTGCTGGAGTTTCTCCCTTAGAACCGGATAACGGACAAATTTCGAGTCGCATACAAGCTGTGGGGAATTTCTACGGGCCAACCGATTTAACGAAAATTCCTAAAGCTTTTGAGGAATATCCTACCCCTGAAGTGTTAGCCAAAAATAAAGATAAACTTTGGTGGCGATTGACGGAAGCAGCTTATAAGTTGCTTGGCGCTCCCGTTTCGCAACGTCTCGATCTAGCGGCGCTGGCAAATCCAATCGCCTATATTGACGATCGCGATCCGCCTTTTTGATCGTTCACGGAGAATTAGATAATATCGTTCCCATCGCTCAAAGCGATTTGTTAGTTGAGGCTCTCAAAGCAAAAGGCGTTGAAGTTGAATATATACGCGACCCGAATTTAAAACATTCTTACCGAGGACAGAAAGGAGAACCTTTTGACCCAAAATTGTTGGATGCAACTATAAAGTTTTTTGAGCAACATTTGAAAAGGTAATTACAAAAAAGTTATATTCTAAAAAGATAAACATTAAGATAGGAAAATTATGACAATTTGGATTAACGAACAAATCGATCCCTGCGGTCTTATTTCTTCTTGTATCGCCTGTTGTGACGAACAAGCCGCTCAAGAATGCCATCAAACTTGGGAAAATAATTTAACTAAACAACAAAAAGAAGAAGGTTGGGTGGCGACATTAAGAACTGTTGAATCCTGGGATGAAGTTCCTGTTAATGCACTCAAATTAAGTGTTTAAAATTATAATAAGCTATCATGCTTTTAAATGACTTATTAGAATAAGGAAATAGGCAACAGGCAACAAGCAATACTAAAAAAACTGAGATGGTTTTAATTAATCAAATCAAACTTTATCGCTTTTCTCCGTGCCTATATGTCTGGAATGCGAGATTTAAAAAGCGATCGCTATAGATTTAAATGACAACGATTGAAATTATAGGGATTGGATTAGATGGAACGACAGGGCTATCAGAAAATGTTAAGCGACTTATAGAAAGTGCGGCTATTTTAGTAGGAAGCGATCGCCATTTAAGTTATTTCCCGACACATCCAGCTAAAAAAATCGTTTTAGGTAATTTTCTTGAAGCAATAGAAGTTATTAAACAGCATCTTGAAGAAAATATTGTTGTTTTAGTCACTGGCGACCCGCTTTTTTTTGGGTTGGGACGTTTGTTATTAGAAAAGCTTCCTTCGGAACAGTTGCGCTTTCATCCTCATCTTACTTCAGTGCAATTAGCATTTAATCGCCTTAAAGTTCCTTGGCAAGATGCAAAAATAATTAGCGTTCACGGACGGTCTTTAGATAAATTAATGCCCTTGCTACAACAGGGAGTAGAAAAGATAGCAATTTTAACAGATGATAAAAATAATCCCAGCGCGATCGCGCGTTTTTATCAAGAATTAGATTTGCCTACTCCTTACGATTTTTTGATTTGTGAAAATCTAGGGGGTTCAAACGAAAAAGTTACTCATTTTGCAGCAGAAGAAATAAGCAAGCTAGCTTTTTTATCAAACCAAGATTTTATTTCTTTAAATATAGTTATTTTATTACGTCAGGAAAAAGAAGAACTATTAAATCTCGATACTTTACCTTTATTTGGATTGCCAGATAGCGCATTTTCAAGCTTTGAAGATAGACCCGGATTAATGACAAAGCGAGAAATTCGTCTAATAGTTTTAGGCGAATTAGCATTAGCTCCCCAACAAGTTATTTGGGATATTGGTGCGGGAACGGGTTCGGTTTCGATTGAAATGGCTCGTTTGTGTCCTACCGCTAAAATTCATGCGATAGAAAAAACGGCAATGGGAATTAATTTAATTGAAAAGAATTGCCAAAGGTTCCAAGTTAATAATGTAATTCCTGTTGGTGGAACTGCACCCGATTCTTTAACTAAATTACCATCTCCACATCGCATTTTTATCGGTGGAAGTGGAGGAAATATCGCCAGTATTTTAAAAACTTGTCAAGAAAAATTGCAAGCGGATGGAATTTTAGTACTAGCGTTGGCAACCTTAGAAAACTTAAATGATAGTTTGGTTTGGTTAAGCGAGCGCAACTGGAACTATCGACTTTTACAAGTGCAAATATCGCGTTCGGTTTCCATTGGAAATATGACTCGTTTATCTCCGTTGAATCCCGTTACGATTGTCACAGCAACTCGTTAAACGACGATACTTTCAAACCCAGAAAAAGTTTGTTGAATCTGCTCGATTAACTTGAGAATTTGTTGGTAAGCAACTAACTGTCCTTGCTGACAAAAACATTCTGCACCCAAATGCAAATCTTCTAGGGCAGTTTGATGATAGCCGAGTTGATGGCGAATTAAACCTCGACTAATATAAGCTTCAGCACGATGGGGATCGCGTTGTAGGGCAAGGGTAAAATGATGAATGGCTTCTCGATAATGTCCTTTTCTCTGACAAGCACAGGCGCGGTTATAATAAGCTAAGGCATTATTCGTGTCGAACTGAATCGCGCGATCGAAATCCGCGATCGCCAATTCAAAATTGCCTAAACTAAAATAAGCCAATCCGCGATCGTTATAAATCGTCGCTAATTGAAAATTATCGGGTGCAGACATCACAGAGAAAGCGCGATTGTAATCTGCGATCGCCTCTAAATAATTTTCTTGTGCGGCATAAACCAATCCTCGGTTATAGTAAGCGGAAACGCTGTTAGGTTCGAGTTGGATTGCTGTGTTGTAATCTGCGATCGCGCTTTGATAGTCGCCGAGTCGATAAGTAGCGAGTCCTCGATTGAGATAGGCTGAATGATTATCGCTTTGATGTTGCAATGCTTGCGTGCAATCTTGTTTAGCTTGTGAATAGTGGTTTAGATGAATTTGTACCAGACAGCGATTGCTATAGGCTGCTGTAAAATCGGGATTGAGTGCTATCGCTTTGTCAAAATCTAATAGTGCTTGTTGATAATTTTCTTGTTCGATTTGTTCGATACCTGCGTTAAACCATTCTTGTGCTGATGTGCGATCGAGTTCTGAGGCGATGACAGAAGAGGGATTGAAGAGGAAAATAAGAAGAGAAACTAAAATCCCAAAAGCGTATTTAGCAAGCATTATCCCATCTTAATACAAAACTTCTTTTATTTTCGACAATATTTTTAGCGTTGTCAAAAGACAATTTGTAGAATTAGATTAAGTTGGATTTAACATCTTGTACTCTTGGCAAGAATTGCCGGAGAATGAATTCCTATTCCCTTTCATCAAAGCATGAATTTTCGTCTAACTATCGATCTCTACTAATTTTGTTTTTGAGGATAAGCCTGATTTAATAAAAATTTTTGATTTGGCAATTTTAATCTGAAGCGTTAATGTTAATAGCTCGCGTAAACCCACACATACCAACCTTGCCCCTTTGCTGGTCTAACAGTTTAGTTGGAGGAGGCTGGTCGGTTTTGTAAAACGGTAGTAGCGATCGCGCTCTGCGATCGCCTTTATAGATCTCAAATGGGTTCTATAGATTATAGATTTGCCTATTTTAGAATGCCTGCCTATACTTGTTCTTTGCTGCCAAACAATTCTTTAATTCGTTTTTCTAGTTCTTCCGATGAGACATCCTCCTGGTGCGTTGCAATCGACCAATGATTTCCACTTGGGTCTTTCAACCCCGCATGGCGATCGCCCCAGAACTCATCTTTTGGCTCCATCATTGAAATACCACCTACTTGAAGCGCACGCTCGTAAGTTGCGTCGGCATTTTCAACGTATAAATAAATCGAACTCTGCATTGGTTTACACTCGCCTTTTGCTTCACTCACCATGATTACTGAGTCGCCAATTCTCACCTCAGCGTGCATGATGCCGCCTTCTGGGCATAAGATACGACAAATTTCTTTTGCTTCAAATCCTTGCTTAAGAAACTCGATTAGGGTTGCTGCTCCTTGGACAACAAGGTATGGCGTAACAGCGCGATAACCTTCAGGAATTGGTTTAACTACCATTATCGTTGCCTTCATAAGATAGAACAAGTATATTATAGTACAAACGAATTAATTTGTCCACAATTGTTCAACGAACTATGACGCGGCTTGCAAACAACGACAAGCAAGCAACTTAATTATATTGAGTTCCTATTCTAGCTTTGATGCCAAAATGCGATCGCGAGCAATGTTGCTGCTGCAAGCGCTGATACCGTCCGAATGTGGTTCCAGAACGTCCAGTTGGTAAGGTAGCTAGACCATAGATTTGCACCGTCAGCGCTATCTGGTTTTGCGATCGCCAGTGCGTCATTGAGCGGTACATTGAATGAGATCGTTACTCCTACTGTCCCGACGAGATACAACAGACTACCGACGAGCAAGTAAACAGCACTTGGTTGATGCCACTTTTGTAATGAAGAAATAGCCAGATAGATGCAAGCCGCAGCCGTTCCAAACAGCGCCGTCATAAATAACGGATTAATCGCCGTAATATTGATGGATTGCATGGCAGCAATCCCCTGTGCTGGCTGAAGTCGAGCCAGAGCCTTCATCACGAAGGTCGAAAAGGCGAAGAAAACTCCCGCTATTAGCCCGCAGCCTAATACTGCGAAAAGCTTCAATGCAAACATAAAGCCTCCTGTAAATTCATGTCTAAAGCTCTCAATTATCGGACATAGCTTGTCTTCGGCAATTTTATCTCTTCAAAATTAATTCAAGCTGTACCTCAACTGCATCTACATAATCTTGGTTATTGAGAGCGTCAGGAGAGAGTCTGCCTTTTTGATAGCACTCTCAATCAACGTTTCCGCAGTCACTAGTCGGTGTTTGATGGCTGTGCGAAAAGCCCCATTACTGGGAATTCCATCATCTTGGAAATATCCTTGATAACCTAGATGCACGAGATTGAAAGGTCGAGTATTTTCAACTTGGTTGCGAAGATTGATGTTTGGGTTAGCGATCGCGTAGCGTGGACTTTGCCCAATCGCGACTTCAGAAGCTAGTATCAATGCAGCAATAGATGGTAGCAAAGTCAATAAGTTATCTAACGATTTCATAGTCTTTTTCCTCCGATGTAATTTTTTTTGCTCGAACTTATGGCTTTGTAAATAACTGAACGAGCAAGCTGTAACAATAACCACCCAGCACCACCCCGGCTGCGCCAATTAGACCCATTAACGGCGGAACTGGGGCAGGTAGCTTGAACCAACCAAACACAACACCAATAATCCATCCCCCTATTAATGCCATCCCTGCGTCTTTTAAAAAAGTCATCTTCGTCGCTCCGCTAGGTTAAATTTATTCACTATTGTTGGACATCAAAATGGCAAAGCACCAACCTTCACTGGTTTTTCGCATTACGTGACAATATTTTCGATGACTTTTATAATCCTTGGGAGATTCTAGAGACGCAGCAATGACTAGCTTTTGATGTCCAACCTCGATAGCGAGGTTGCCCTGTCGCTCGATACGAATGGGAATTTGCTCGATCGATTCAAATTGAACTTTATGAAACAGCTTCGACTCACATTCATAGAAGTCTGACTTGCCGATGACAACATCATTTCCTTGCAGCATTAGTAAGATGTCATCAGTGCAAAGATTGCTATAGGTATGTGCATCACCATGCTCAATCGAGTAAATCTGCTTTGCTCGAAGTGAGTTAATTTCCTCGCGATCTTCTACCGAAAACTCCCCAATCCATTTTGTTTCTTCATTCATGTGGGTTATTTTCTTTAAGAGTTTTTAAGTCAGCAAAAGAAGAAGTTATGGGAGCGCTCTAAACAGCAACTAGCTCAAGAATTTTGGTACGTGCAGACGCGATCGCATCTGCTAGCTTTTGACCGCCATATTCATCGTTTTCAACATGAATAAAGGTGATGTCGGCGATCCCTATAAAGCCAAAAATTGTTTCCAGGTAAGGAGTTTGAAAATTCAGTTTCTCATTGCGACCGCCAGGTTCAAAACCAGAATCACCTCGCGCCGTAACGACAAACATTTTTTTACCAAATACGAGCGGTTTGTAAGGATTTACAGAATCCTCTGGTTCAAAGGCAAAAGTGCGTCCTACTCGTACAATTTGGTCGATATACGCCTTGAAGGTACTGGGAACGCTGAAATTATACATGGGAGTGCCGATGACGTAGATATCGGCAGCCAAGAATTCATCCACCAGTTCGTCGCTGATACAAATCGCTTCCCGCAACTCAGGTGTGTGTTGCTCTGGCGGTGTATAAGCTGCTGCAATCCAAGATTCAGTAACATGGGGAACGGGGTTTCGTCCAACATCCCGATAGGTGATGACATCGGTTGGGTAAGCTTGCTTCCAAGCTTCAACGAATTCACCTGTAAGTCTGCGAGAATGCGATCGCTCGCCTCTCGGACTAGAATCAATGTGTAACAAGCGTGCCATAGTTTCTCCTCTGCGATTACCATTTCAGTTTAGGAAAATCATCCAGGCTCAACTATCTGATTCTTGTGAGATTATCAAAATCTTGCGCTCGATTTTTAGATTGCTCGATAGGAAGCATCCAAAAGTGAATACAATCGAAAGTAGACGAATTGGGTTTGTACTATGATCGCAGTTCCTCAACAACCTGAAACGATTTGTTTGCCTATTTTGTCTAGTCAAGATCGGGGTTGGGAAAACATTCTAGTCGAACAATTTCAACACCCTCAAGGTGAGGCGAGTTGTCATTTCAGCGACGAACACGCGCTTTGTATGTCGCTTGCACCTCGTCCAGTTCGCTTTCTACAAATTAAAGGAGGCAAAACTCATACAAGTCTGTATGGGAAAGGCGACATTTCCATCACACCTGCAAAGATGCCATTTTTTGCTCGTTGGGATAGCGACGATTGCTATTTGCAAATTCGCATTGCTTCTCGTTTTATTCAAAGGGTCGCTACAGAAACGCTGAATTTGAATTCAGATAGACTTGAATTATTCTCAGAATTTCGGATTCGCGATCGCCATATTGAATCGATTGGTCTGATGCTTCTTAGCGAACTAAAACAAGAAAATTGGGGCGGAAAACTTTATATTGAATCGCTAGCAAATGTATTAGCCGTGCATTTGCTCAGACAATATGCCGATACCAAACCTCGCCTTTCACGTTACGAGGGTGGATTGCCTCAGCGTCAACTTATTCAAGTATTGGACTACATCAACCAACATCTGGAACGAGATATCAAACTTGCAGATTTAGCGGCGTTGTTAGACATGAGTCAATTTCATTTTAGCCATCTGTTTAAGCAAGCGATGGGCGTGCCTCCTTATCAATACCTGCTTCAGCAAAGAGTGGAACGCGCAAAGCAGTTGTTGAAACAAACAGGTCTATCTATTGTAGATATTGCTTTTTTGTGTGGTTTTAACAGCCACAGTCATTTAAGCAAACAATTTCGGCAGCTTACAGGGATGACCCCTACAGATTACAGAACAGGTTAAAGATGCGATCGCGTCGCTACAAATGTGCTGTTATCAAGATATAACATCTCATGTTTTAGAAAAACTGGACATTTTCAGTCCAATCCCAGATTTTTTCTAATTGTCTGAGATTAATCAATCCATATTGCAATAGAACCATTGGCATGACGGTTAGATTTTCTTGAGAATGACGTAAAGCAAGTTTGATAGCATCAGTGGGAATTGCTAACTCATCTACTAAAAAATTGATAAATCGTTGTTTTTTCTTGGTTTTCATCATTTTATTTTAAATACGAGATTGCCTACTTTCAGCCCAATATAATCAAACAATGTGACAAACTAGTAACATTCAGATGTCAAACTGGTGACAAGTGCTTATTACAGAGTATGAACAGCAATGGTTTAGTATGCAGCTTTAAACTGAAAGGATTCTAAAATTTTTCTTAAAATTGAGTGAGAATTGATTATTAGCGTTCTTTTATCTTGTCAGTATAAATTTGTAACCATTAAGGAACATCTAACAGAAGAAATAGATCGTTTTCTATGAATTGATAAAATCTAACTCAATAGGAAGATCGTTATAACTCGTCATAATGAGCGATAGATGCGATCGCCTTACCATCATCTCCAAAGAAAAAGACTTCAGCCCCTTTTTTTCCTAAAACTGCCCTGTAATAGATAACAAGACTATTAACGCTGTATAAAACATCGATTAATTCAAATTTGAGATCGGGCATTTTTTCAAGTGCATTTTTCCAATATTGAGCAACTTTTTCTTTTCTTTTTAGCACTCCACTCGCTTCGCCACCGAATAAAGCAATGAAAGGCGATGTCAATTGAAAATCATCGCTGTAATGAGAAAGTATGCGTTCTAAGTCGTGGCTATTCCACGAATCTATCCAGTCTCGTGCAAATTCTTGAGCCAATTTTTGGTTAATCATTTTGCTTGCGATCGCTTTTTTTATAAAAGATTATGGTATGTCAATCTGGGATTTGACTTGACAACATTTAGAGTTGATAACTAATCAATTTTGCAGAAATTCGTTTAACAGGGTTATCTGGCAGTTTGATTTTTACATTTTGAATTTGCAACCCCAAAGCATTAGTCCTTTCGAGTTTTTTTCTATCTTCAATAGGAAATGATAAATATTTACTTTCTCGCATCAAAGCAAATAATCTAAAAGTTTTATTGGATTCATAGTTAAGATCTAAATAACTATAAATTTTCTGAGGATGTTCTATGTGCCACATTCCTCGTATTCTAAGATAGGTAATTCCTAACGGATCGACTTTATTAACCCTTCCTAATTCTTTAGTTTGGCTAAACTCAACTTCAGGTATTTCACTAATTCCAGCAGCAATTTTAGTTCTTATCTTTTCATAAACTTCTCGACTTGCGGCATAGCAATCTCCATCTACTAACCAACGCGAACTTAATTTTTGTTGTTTTACACACCCAATAGCATAAATTATATCTTTTCTTGACCATTGTTCGCATTCACGACAGGTTCGCATAATCATCGGACTGTCTACAAAAAGCTGTGCTGAAGGATAAGAACTATTTAAAGCAATTGATGCTGTTTCTGATTCTAGTTTTTTGACCTCTACTGCATCTCCATTTTTAATTATGAAATCTGGTGGATTATTAGCATTGCCAAAATATGAAAATATTGTTTCATAAATCTCAGCTTTTTTATTTTCATTTGTTTCGCTTAAAGTATTTGCAAAAATATCTTTAACAAAAAGCTCTAGAGCATCACCAGCAGCATTAATTTTATTTTTGCTTCGATAAAAACTTACAACATCAGGAATCCGATCTGCTGTTATAGTAAAAATTGCTTGCAGAATATTAGTCATAGTTATCAATAATTTTATTACTTTTAAAGAAAAGTTAAATCTAAGCTTAGTTGTTTTGTTTTGGTTGCCTGAACTTGTTCTTCTTTTCGCTCATTTTGCTCTAATAGATTTGCTTTGATTGTTTTAGCTAAAGCATAGCTAAAATTAACCGGAACGGCATTGCCAATCATTTTATAACCAGAATTCAAGTTTTTATAATAAAAAACTATATCGTCAGGAAAAGTTTGAATCCTAGCACATTCTCGAACAGATAATCTTCTATAAGAAGAAAAAGATTCGGGATCGAAAATCCATTTATCTTTCCCTACATGAATCATTTTATTCGCTTGCGGATGGATGGGTGCGTGACGACCTCCCGCTTGAATAGTAAATGATGGTTCGTCCCAGGAACGAACTCGATTTCGAGACATATAAATACTTGAAAACCCCCCTAACATATATTCATGATTTTGTACGAGACAAGTCTCTCCATTTGTCCGAACTTTCGCAATAGCAGGTAAGGCAGATTCTTGTAAATCCCAAATCGCATCTTTCAATGTAGGAAAGTTGAAAGTTTTGGAGACTAAATTAAAATCAAACTTCTTGTTTAAATCAATGTGATAGCCGATAAAAATTACTCGTTTTCTTTCTTGGGGAACGTTGTAATCTAAAGCATTTAACAATTTAAAATTGACAACATAATTAGCTTCTTCAAAAGCTGTAATAATATTATTTAACGCCCGATTATGCTTTTTGTGCATCATTCCAGAAACGTTTTCAGCCAAGAAAAATAAAGGTTGTTTGTCTCTGAGAATGCGAATATACTCTAAAAATAGTTGACCGCGATCGTCGTTGATTCCTCTTTGTGTACCCGCTTCACTCCAACTTTGACAAGGAGGACCGCCAATGATTCCTATACAGTCTGGAATCTCCTCTGAGGAGATTGTTCTAATATCTCGTTTGTCTAGAAAAGTATCTGAATAATTTTTTTCATAGGTTTCCCAGATTTCCTTGTCATATTCGTTTGCCCATATAATATTAAAGCCAGCTTGACTAAAACCTAAATCTAATCCTCCGCATCCAGAAAATAAAGAAACTATATTTAATGGCTGTGTTTTTGGCAAACTTGATAACTTCATCGATTACAATTTAACCTTTAGGCTGACTTTTTCTATTTCTGAAGCAATGACAGTGCAAATCGATCGCGATCGAAATTACTCTACCTTATCTTTAGTTTCCCCTATCCCACCACCAGAAGATATTCGGCTCGATCGCGCGATAAGATTAGGCGTAATGGCATCTGGTAGCGGTACGAATTTTGAAGCTTTGGCACAAGCAATAGATAATCGAGAACTTAATGCTCAAATACCAGTTTTAATTTACAATAATCCTGAAGCCAAGGTAAAGGAAAAAGCAAAGAAATGGAACGTTCCTGCGATATTACTCGACCATCGAATCTATAAACGTCGCGAGGATTTAGATCGGGTAATTATCGAAGTATTCCAACAAAATCAGGTTGAATGGATTGTTATGGCTGGATGGATGCGAATTATTACTTCAGTTCTTCTCGATGCGTTTCCCAATCGCGTGATTAATATTCATCCTAGCTTATTACCTAGTTTTAAAGGCGTTCGCGCTATCGAGCAAGCCTTGGAATCAAAAGTTAAAATTACGGGGTGTACCGTTCACCTTGCTAGTTTAGAAGTCGATAGCGGCCCAATTATAATGCAAGCTGCTGTTCCTATCTTACCAAATGACACGCCAGAAACCCTACACGCGCGAATACAGATACAAGAACACAAAATCTTCCCCATCGCGATCGCGTTAGCTGCTAAACAATTCGGCTTCCAATAATCGTGCAATTTCTATCACCATTTCGTCCATTTATTTCATCGATCGTTGCATGTATAGGAATTGTTTTAATGTCTCTCTTTTTTGGTGCGTTGCGTAGCGGCGCAAATGTCATGCAACGCAATGCAGGCATTCCCGTCACCATCGTATATGTAATTCAAGGATTGACATTATTATTTATTACAATTAGTTTGGCAATCGAGCAAAGGAAGTAATTTGGGGATTGGTGATTGGGGAAAGGGGAATAACCTACCCTTTCAATTGATACACTCTTTCCCACTGTTGCGTAGTGACTTTAAAGTTTGTGCTGTTGGGTGCGCGAATTACGAGTAAATCTTTGAGGATGGGATCGTATTTGATTTCGTTGCGGCGCAATGGTTGCCCGAGAAGTTTGCGTAAAAAACGAAGCTTGACGCGAGGTTTATCTTTTTTAGCGTTGTCGATCGCAATCCAATAGTCAAGATCGGAAATTTCTATCGGGATTTGAGGCGGTTCGATAATTTCTGCGATCGCGTAAATTCCTGCTTGCTCCCCAGCTATCCATACCAACACGCCATCGCCAACTTGTATCTCTTTGTTGTAGCGAGTAACTAACCAGGGAATTTCATCTAACTGTGCGATCGCCTCTAGAAGACGGTAATATTTAGGATTACCTTGAAATAGCCAATGAGACACTATAGTGTGTAATAGATCGTTAAAGATGCGCTGGGCGATCGGTTAACAACGAGGCTGAAAGTTAAAAACCGATCGCTATTATCGCTTAATTTCCGCGTTCTAGAGCAGTTGCTGCTTGTTTTAACTCTTGTTTGAGACGGGTTTTCAGCTTTTCTGGTAAAGGACGACTGCCATAAGAAGTATAGTAGCCAGCCAAGGAATTTAATGCTGTCTGCATAGTCGTGAAAGACCGGAGTCCGCCCGATTTGTCTTTGCGGCGATACAAAGCGATATAATCGTTAATCTGTTGGCGTGCTAACGATTGCAAGTCTGCTTTGTTGGGAGCATCGGGAGTTAAATCAATCGCTGACGATAGCGTTTCGATAACATCTAAAGTATCTTGCTTATAGTCACCACTGAGTCCACTAGCAGACGAACAACCGACTAAACCGATGACAACTACTAGCGCTAAAGCTAGTAAACGCGATAGGTAGGATTTTAAATTCATAATTGAGTTTTATTAAACTTACAATTTCAAGTTCAATTTATCCTACCAGTTATTAGTTACCAGTTTCTAGTTATAATCCGTCTAAAGCGATCGCGTCGCCAACGTTAGGTTATTTAATGGTTGTTGCCAAATAGTTTTTCAGGCGTTGCTGAATTAGGACATGAATGATTAAAGATAATGGAGCAATAATCGAATCGAGTGTTCTAAGATTTCTACCGACTTGGAATAAGATAGAGTTTTACGGTCAGAAAATCTTGCCACACTATAGCTGGATAGCTTCTGCCAAAATGCACCTACAATATCATCAAGATTTAATTATTGTCAGCGATCGCGTTAAAGCCAAGTATGGAATGCCTTGTGGATTGGCGATCGGTTAACTCCAAGAGATTGAAGCAACCGCTTCCCAATTTCGCAATCTAATGGCTGCTAAGGTTAGATTTTTGCGATTTGTTGACTAATTTTAGCCCAGAATATTATCGAGTAGTTTTCGCTTTCTCGACCCCCCAAATCCTAGAGGCTACAATAGAATCCAAAGGATCGAGTTCAAGACATGGAATGACAGGCACTTTATTAAATAATCGCTACCAAATTTTACAAGTTTTAGGCAAAGGAGGCTTTGGAGAAACTTTTTTGGCGATCGATACCCATATGCCCTCAGCCAGAAAATGCGTTATTAAACAACTCAAACCTGCCATTCAAACCCCACAGATTCCTCAGTGGTTACAAGCGCGATTTGGACGAGAAGCCGCAATCTTAGAAAAATTAGGCGAAAATAATTCCCAAATTCCAAAATTATATGCTTATTTCTCTGAAGGTAGCGATTTTTATTTAGTACAGGAATGGATAGAAGGCGCAACTCTCTCCCAAAAACACCAACAGCAAGGCAATTTTTCAGAATCTGAAGTTAAAGAAGTCCTACTCGATCTTTTACCCGTTATAGATTACATTCACGCTTGCCGGATCGTTCACCGAGATATTAAACCCGACAATATTATTTTGCGCAATAGCGATCGCAAACCTGTTTTAATCGACTTCGGCGCGATCAAAGAAGCTGTCGCAACGACGATGCTTAATTCCAATGGAATGACTAATCATTCCGTGGTTTTGGGCACTCCTGGCTATATGTCCTCCGAACAAGCGGCAGGTCATCCCGTGTATGCAAGCGATCTCTACAGTTTGGGGCTAACCGCGATCTTTTTACTGACGGGGAAGACTCCTCAGTATTTAGCAACCGATATTAATACAGGAGAGCTTCTCTGGAGACAAGAATTACCCAACTTACATTCTAATCTGGCATCCGTTCTCGATAAAGCACTTCGCTTTCATCCACGCGATCGCTTTTCTAGTGCTAAAGAAATGTTAGCTGTTTTGCAAGGCGAAGTACAAATCTCCACAACAGCAACGGTTGTTGTTGCACCGCAAGCAACAATAGAACCTTCTCGCAATCCAAAACCCTCTCTAGCAAAGTATACGCCTTCTTCGCCAGACGAACCCGAAAATACAATAATGCCGTGGATATTTGGATTATTACTCTTTACGGGAGTGATGGCGGGGGCATTTGCCCTTGGGTTTTATGGCTTTTCTGTGCGATCGCAAAAAGAACCTACGCCTATTAATACTTTTAACCCAGATCCTCAAACATTTCCGCCTATTCCTTCTCCACAACCCCAAGTTACACCAACTCCTATCCCAGAAGATACGTCAATTAGCGAACCCGAAGCAACAATTAGTCCATCTCCAGAAAATACGCCAACTCCCATCCCAGAAGAGACGATTAGTCCATCTCCAGAAAATACGCCAACTCCTATCCCAGAAACTATTAATCCATCTCCAGAAGCAACAATTAGCGAACCCGAAGCGACAATTAGTCCGTCTCCAGAAGCTACCCCCACTAGCGAACTCAATCTGCCTGAGTCAGAAGTAACACCCGAATCCAACTCTATCCAAGAAAATCAAAGTAATACTAATCTTGAAGTTCCGGTTTTTCCTACGGAAACGCCAAATACTCAAAATTAAAGTTTAATAGCTTATTGTCGTTGCGATCGCTCCATCAAATTCGCTAGCTTATAAACAATCCTTGCACCTACATTACCATCCCACTCAGCATCGCCGACTTCGCAGAGATCGAAACCGATAATTTTGCGATCGCTTTTAACCAATTCTCGAAACAAACAAAACGCCTGCTCTAATTCTAATCCTCCAGGAACGGGCGTTCCCGTATGAGGACAGAGTTTGGGGTCTAAACCATCGACATCAAAACTAATATGAACGTATTCGGGTAAATGAGAAATTATTTCTCGACATAATTCTATCCAAGTCGTTCCCGAATATAGTTTTTCTTGAATGACTGCATCGTAATAAGCAATAATGCGATCGCCCGATGTTTCGATGATTTCTACTTCATCATGACAAATATCTCGCAAACCTACCTGTACTAACTTAGAAATTTGCGGAATTTTCATCGCATTAAACATGATAGAAGCATGGGAAAACTCGAATCCTTCATAAGCATCGCGTAAATCTGCATGGGCATCTATATGCAAAATTCCATAATGGGGGTATTTAGTGGCTAATGCTTGGAAATATCCAAGCGGCGAACTGTGATCGCCACCTATGACAGCGACTCGTTTTCCTTTATCGAGTGCTGCTTGACATTGCTCAAATAGCCATTGATTGACTTGTTGGCACGCGCGATTAATTTCTGTCAGGATGGGGGTTAGATCTGGCGTATCGGCAAGTTGTTTGCCTTGTTCGAGGCGATCGATAATTTGGGCGGCTTTGGCGCGATAATATTGATTCTTTGCCAAAATATCCTGCGGAATTTCTGCCATAAAAATTCCTTGTTTCCAGCCATCCCGATTGTCGAGATCGAACAAATCCAATTGAGGTGAAGCATTTAAAATCTGCTGCGCGCCATTTGCCGTCCCAGCCCTATAGGATACAGTAACTTCCCAAGGTACGCCGAAAACAATCAAATTTGCAGATTCATAGTCGAATGGTAATCCAAACAGGTTGCCATTCAGTTGACCGACACCGCTAGGATTGTAGTCTGATAATTGTTTACTCATTTCTCGTTTTCTCGATGCGATCGCGAATCGTTAAAAATTATACTTAAAAAAAATTGTCAAGCTTAAGTAATAATCTGTAATTAAACTTCCCGTTTAATTGATATGTACGCTTCCATTTCAGACTTAGATTGAACAGGAGTAATCGCACCAACTACCGGAGCAGCATAAGCGGGATGGGCGCTAGCGACTAGGGCAATATGACGATCTGCGATCGCGAGTCCATGAGTCGGATCGTAACCTCGCCAACCCCCACCAGGCAAGTAAACTTCCACCCAGGCGTGTAAATCTCGTTCGTCTTTATCGAGATCGCCTTCTTGATAGCCGCTTACAAACCTTGCTCCTAGACCAACTGCCCGACACACTTCCATAAATAACACGCTAAAATCGCGACAAGAACCTTTTTTCAAGTTCCAAGTTAGTCCGGGTTGCCAAGGTTTGCCCGTCTCTCGAATGCAATATTCGCAGCTTTTATAAATCCGTTCGTTTAACGTACTAAGAAAAGAGCCAATTTCTCCATTAACTTCACTGGCAATTTCATGGGCTAATTGAAACGCGATCGGATCGTAGGTTGTGCCATAAGGTTGTAAATAGGGTTGCAGTTGAGTTAATAGAGAGCTAGGATAATCGATTGGAAATTTCAGCGCCCAAGGCTCTAATAAATAGTTAAAAGGATTATCTACGTAAGTTTCTACTGTAGAGTTAACCTCTATTGTCAATTGTTCGGTCGGTTGAGTAAACCAAACTTTAATCGTGTTATTGCCATCGAGATCGCCGATTTGAGAGAGGCCAGTTGGTTGAGGTTCGACAGTTAGAGAAAAATCAAGCAATTTTTGCCATCCATCGCAGCGAGGGCGCAATCGCAATAAATGAGGATTTAAGGTAACTGGCTGGTTATAGGTGTAGATTGTTTTATGGGAAATATGATAAAGCACTGTAGAGAAATTATGAATGATGAAGGATGAATTATGAAAATTGCGAACTCATAATTACTTGTCTGCTTGGGCGCAAGGTTTGCGCCCTACCCCCCCCTCCCCCTACTCCTCCACTCCTTATCAATTAACTACTACTCGTTTGAAACTGTTCGCTTGTAGCTGGTATGGGTTCGATCCCGAAAAAGTTTGTGCCGAGTTCGTTTCCTATTGTATTAATTTGAATTTGCATTCGATCTAAAAATTCATGCAATCCCGTCTCGATAATATCTTCGATGGTGAGATAGCCTAATTGGGCACAAGCTTGCCCTAAAGCGCGTTCTGACCTATTAAACCAATCCCCTCTGGGAGTGCTTGTAATCTCGTGAAGCGATCGCTGGACTCGCCAGAGACAGAAATAGATAGAACGAGGAAATTGACGGTTTAAAATAAGAAATTCAGCTACATTACTCGGTGTAATCCGATGTTCGCACTTGCGATACATTTCATAAGCACTCGCCGACCTCAGCAAAGAAATCCACTGAATTTGGTCTAAAGGCGTTCCTACCCACTGTGCAGATGGTAACAAATAAAAGTATTTTACATCTAAAATTCGAGCCGTCTTATCCGCACGTTCTAGCAATCTGCCGATGTGTCCGAAATGCCAGCCTTCATTGTGCGTCATCGTAGCATCCATCACGCCTGCAAAGCGATGGCTAGCCAGTTTAACTTGCGTAAAAAAGTTTGGCAAGGTGGCTTGTGGCTTTTTCTGCACAGCTTCTTTAACCATATAGTAGAAAGAATTAACTTCTTCCCACATTTCAGACGAGATAATCTCTCTAACCGAACGAGCGTTTTCTCTTGCCATACAAACGCAAGACAAAATGGAGTTATAATAATGCGCATCAAAAGTGAGAAACTGAATGACATTTTCTGCGGTTGCTTCGCCGTAGCGTTCTTTAAAGAGTTTTAAATCTCCAGTCGTGAGGACTATCGGTTCCCATTGCTGTGTCATCATCGCCGCAGGAACATCCAGCATTAAATTGAGATTGACATCAACAAAACGAGCCACATTTTCAGCCCGTTCGATATAACGGTTTAACCAATATATAGAATCAGCAACTCGACTTAACATTTCAGTTATCAGTAATCAATGGGGACTTGGGGTTTAGGGAAATGATGAATTCATAATTTTCATAATTCATCCTTCATCATTCATAATTTCTCAGTACCCAAGTATCCTTGCTCCCGCCGCCTTGGGAAGAGTTGACCACTAAGGAACCTTTGGTAAGGGCGACGCGGGTTAATCCGCCTGGGTGAACATAAATTTCTTCGCCGCGATGGAGAATGTAAGGGCGCAAATCGACGTGTCTTCCCTCAATTTGGTCTTCGATGAGGGTGGGAACTCGCGAGAGACTGAGAGTAGGTTGGGCGATGTAGTTGCGAGGATTAGCTTGAATGCGTTGGGCAAAGTCTTCGCGTTCTGCTTGGGTAGACTTGACACCGACTAACATTCCGTATCCGCCCGATTCATTAGCGGCTTTAACCACTAATTTATCTAAATTTTGTAAGACGTACTCGCGGTCTTTATCTTGCCAGCATAGATAAGTAGGAACGTTAGATAGAATTGGTTCTTCTTCCAAATAATAGCGAATCATTTCGGGAACGTAAGCATAGACGACTTTATCATCCGATACGCCCGTTCCTGGGGCATTAGCTAAGGCGACGCGCCCTTGACGATAGACTTCCATTAATCCAGGTACGCCCAACAAAGAGTCCGAACGAAAGACTTGCGGATCTAAAAAGTCATCATCTACCCGACGATAGATGACATCGACGCGCCGCAGTCCTTTAGTGGTTTTCATTTGCAAGTAGCCATCAACGATCGCGAGATCTCGACCTTCTACTAATTCCACTCCCATCTGTTGCGCGATGAATGAGTGTTCAAAATAAGCTGAGTTATAAATCCCTGGAGTCAAAACGACAACGGTTGGTTCGGGTAGATGAGGAGGAGTTAGGTTGAGTAAGGTTTCGAGTAAATGACTCGGATAGTCATCGACGGGTTGAATCCTCATGGTTTGAAAGACTTCGGGAAAGGTACTTTTCATTACCCGACGATTTTCAAGTACGTAGGAAATCCCCGAAGGAACGCGCAGGTTATCTTCGAGAACAAACCACTGTCCATCGCGATCGCGGACTAAATCGGTTCCTGTTATATGACACCATACTCCTGCTGGCGGTTTCATATCTAGGCAAGGTTTCAAGAAACCCGTTGCAGAATAAACGATATCGGTCGGAATCTTACCATCTTTAAGAATAAGCTGCTCGTTGTAGATATCTCCTAAAAAGAGATTTAGCGCCCTAATCCGTTGTTTGAGTCCTTTTTCCAGATGTTGCCAATCTTCGGCAGAAACAATGCGCGGGATAATATCAAAGGGAAATATCTTTTCTACGCCTTGGTTATCGCTATAGACATTGAAAGTGACTCCCATATTGAAGAGTGCAATCTGCGCTGTTTCTTGATGTTGTTTCAACTGTTCTACTGACAAATTCTGTATCCAATTTGCTAAGGGTGTAGCATGAGAGCGAGGTTTTCCCTTGTCTAAGAATAGCTCGTCATAAAAGCTCTCTGGGTCGTAGTTATCTAATAGCACAGTCCCCCTCCTCTAGATCTCTCATTAAATAGACATTAGATAGTAATAAGCGATCGCTGCAATCGGCTCTCTTCCAGAATTGAATGAATTTTCTCCCGTTATTGTAGCTAATCCTACAAGTTCAACAAATTTTAGAAATCTGAGTTAGAAATAGTTTTATTGGGTGCTTACAGGATTAAATTATGCCTCAATCAACGCTTGACATAGGCAACGAACGAAACACCTAATACAACTAATACCACGCCTACAATTCGGATTGGACTGGCTGGATATTTAGCAAGTCCAATCGCCCCATAATGATCCAGAAATAGTGCGGCGATCATTTGACCTGCGATCGTCAAGGCAAGTGTAAGTGCGGCTCCAATCTTGGGTGTAGCGAAAATGGTTGACCACACATACAATGTGCCCAAACAACCGCCAATCCACATCCACCAAGAGGTTTGAGCCAGGGAAGTCGAAGCAGGAAGTGGATAACGGGCAGCAAAGCAGATCGTTAGTGATGCTAGCGTTCCTGCTAGATATGAAATAAAGGTAACTTGCATCGGTTCGCCGATATAGCGGCGAAGCAGTGTATTGAGAGCAACTTGAACGGGTAGGATTGCCCCGCCTGCAAGTGCCGCTAGCAGGAAAATTGTTCGTCCGTCCATTTGTGAATCTCCTATGTAATTTATCTTGAAATTAAGCTACTGAATCTGAATTGTTTTAAGCTTTTAGCGATCGCGATTGGCTGAGATATATTAGTATTTATTATTCCGATCGCCAATCATGGAGCCATCTTTTTTCGATCTAGGGATAGAGCAAGCGCGTCAAGGAGATTATCAAGGCGCGATCGCGGCTTTTAGCCAAGCTATCAAACTCAATCCTTATTTAGCTGAAGCCTATTATCGTCGAGGACTGGCTTATTTTAAAACGGGCAATCCTCATGGAGCCGTTTTTGATTATACAGCAGCGATCCAACGCGATCGCGACAGAATGGAGTTTTACTATGCCCGTGCTTTTGTGCGTTTGGAGTTAAAAAATTTCTCTGGTGCTTTAGAAGACGTACAGGCAGCTATTCGGCTCAATCGCAATTATGCTCCCGCTTATCAATTAAAAGGGGCGATCGAACAAAAGTTAACGATGAAATCGGTTGCAATTTCTAGTTTCAAAAAAGCTGCCCAATTGTATTTAGCCCAAAAAGATGCCGAAAATTGTCGCGTTTGCTTGCAAAAAATCGAGCAATTACAATTTTCTGCCCTAGACCCTCCAGAAAAGACCTCTCAGCCGCCCGTAAAAATGCAATCTCAAGAAGAGATTTTGGCACAGATTTTACAGAAAGCAGAAGCGGGAGATTGTGCGGGAGCATTACAAGAACTGGATTGGGCCATCCAGATAGATTCTCAAGACGCACGAATATATTGTTGTCGGGGGATTGTTAAGAGTAAAATGGGAGACCGACAAGGCGCGATCGCCGATCTTAATCGTGCTTTACAACTCAATCCCCAAAATGCGATCGCGCTTCGCAACCGAGGTAAATTGCGGCTTCAAATTGGCGATTGTTTGGGCGCATTGGCGGATCTTAACCAAGCTTTGCAACTCAATCCTCAAGATGCTTTGAGTTACGTCGGACGAGGTGACGTTTACAGTGCGATGGGCAATTATCAGGATGCGATTATCGATTTTTCTAAAGCCATAAAACTTAAACCCAATAACCCCGAAGCTTATTTAAGTCGCGCCCAAGCTTATGCGCATCAAGAAGAAATTCAAAAAGCGATTAGCGATCGCCAAACAGCAGCCAGTCAATTTTGCGAGAAACAAGACTGGAATAACTATCATAAAACGCTGGAAAGTTTAAAACAATTTCAGTCGAGAAGCCCTCAAACAAGTACGGGGACTTCCTCAAATTTTGCTTTTTTACAAGCGTACGATTCACAACTGGCACAAGTAGCAACTTTAGCAGAACAATATTACACCAACGATCCCGTTACTTGTTTGATGAAAATGCGACAGTTTGGAGAATTATTAGCACAATTAGTTGCCAAAAAAGTCGGATTATATCCTATCCCTGATGAAACCCAACTCGATCTACTCAATCGCCTCTACAATACGGGCTACTTTCCCGACGATATTCATAAAATGTTTCAGGAAATTCGACGAGTGGGAAATCAAGCGGCCCATGACTACAAAGGCGAACATCGCCTTGCCCTCAAACATCTCAAATATGCTAGAGAATTAGGAATTTGGTTTTGTCGTCGTTTTGGGGGCGATACTTTTATCGTGCCAGATCCTTTTATCCCACCATCCGAACCTTAAACGTCCTTACGGAAGACAAGGAGGACAAGGAGGACAGGGGAGAAAGTATACATAAGCCTTGTTCTTTGTTCCCTGGTGCCTATTTCCTATTCCCCACTCCCCATTAAAAATTAAAAACGCTTGAACCATAGGGTCAAGCGCCGATTCCCAAGAGATAGATCGAACTTGAAAATTGAACAACTAAGCTTTAGCTGCAACTTCGACCACTTTGGCAAATGTCTGGGGATCTAGTATGGCTAGCTGCGCTAACATTTTGCGATTGAGTTCGATATTAGCCTTTTTCAATTGACCGATTAGCTTGCTGTAGCTCATTTCGTGTACTCTTGCGGCTGCATTAATGCGCGTAATCCACAAACGACGAAAATCGCGCTTGCGCTTGCGGCGATCGCGATAGGAGTTACGCAGCGCTTTCATCACTTGTTGATTGGCAGTGCGAAAGAGTTTAGAATGAGATCCTCTAAAACCTTTGGCGAGTTTAAGAATTTTTTTTACGGCGATTTCTAGCGACGTTGCCGCGTTTTACCCTTGTCATAATTGTTCTCTATGGATTTTAATTTGTAAATTTCTTACAACAGTTTTATAGATATGGCAGCATCAAACGCACTTCTTTTTCATCGCTCTCGTGGACTAAAGCTAGATTAGATAGACGACGGCGCTTGCGTTCGGCGCTCTTGTGGTCAAGCATATGATTTTTGAACGCTTTACGGCGGAAGATTTTACCGCTTCCGGTGGCACGAAAACGCTTCGCTGCGGCTTTGCGAGTTTTTAGCTTAGGCATGAATTTTTATCAAATTCGACACAATTTATCATCGTATCATAAGTAACAAGGGTGTTGCAAGATGATTGGGGATTGGCGATTGGGAAATTTACACTTTATTTTGTTATCTTTATTTTTTCAATCTCCCAGTCACCAGTCACCAATATCCCAATCACTATTCACCAAGTTTGTGTATTTATGTAACCAAGAATTCACAAAATCAGAAAAACACAAATGGAATTTGAAGATTTAATAACGACACCAAGTTAAAAGTTATGTATTTTTTCTTTTGGTTTTCATAGTCTATTGTCTAGGCTAGATATCCTTATTGGTGTCCGAATCCGATCGCGTTTAGCAAGAAGATAAACAAAAACAATGTGCCCCGTTAGTCTCGGTACGAGTCGCTCTACTCATGCTTTAGAAACTGGAGAAGCAAAATTATGGTTGCTCCAGATTGGAGTCGATTGCTACAAAGATGAGAAACTTCCAGAGTTGCGATACTCTGCTCTAGATTGCAGAGGAGTAAGCGAGGCATTAATTGATGCTACACAGACATTCCCGCAAAAAGAAATCTGGATCTATCACGATGCTGGCGCTGAGACTCCTATCCTAGAAAAAGTTAGGGCTAGCTTGCAGGAGATTAGCACGCGAGCTAGAGCGCAGGATACAGTAATCTTCTACTTTTCCGGTCATGGAATTCTGGAAGCCAATAGCCAGCAACCCGTGTTGTGTTTGGCAGATACACAGACTGACAGGTTATTAGAAACGGGATTGAGTTTGCGGGAGTTATTAAAGAATTTAAGCGATTGTGAGGCGCGATCGCAAGTGGTTTGGCTCGATGCTTGTCATAGCGGCGGGATGACTTTGCGAGGAGCAAGGGGAAAGCAACGAGAAGAAATGCTACTCGATCCGACTCCTCAATTAATGGAAGGATTGCGCCAACGCGCCGCACAAAGTCGGGGGTTTTATGCCTTTCTTTCATGCGATCGCGATCAGCAATCTTGGGAGTTTCCGCAGTTAGAACACGGCGTATTTTCCTACTTCCTAATGCGAGGACTGCGCGGAGAAGCAGCAGATAGTCAAGGAATTATTGAAGCGGACAGACTCTATCGCTACGTCTACTATCAAACGCTTCAGTACATCGACAAAACGAATCAGCAATTGCGTTTAATCAACCAACAAAAGCGCAGTCGCGGCGAAACGCAACTACATCCAGAATACCCCCTGCAAACGCCCAAACGGATTGTAGAAGGGATAGGAGATCCGATTTTGGGATTGAAACCCAAACCAACCGTAGAACGCCATCCCCGTCAAGCATTGGTTATCGATGGATTGGGAAACGATCGAACTAGCCTTGAGATGAGTCGCAAACTGCGAGGTGCGGGAGATTTTGCACTCAATTACTTTCCTCAATCTGGGAAGGATTGGAGAGGCGTACAAGAAGCGATTTTAAACTGTCTTCAAAGTCACCGTTCCGATCGCGATACGTCCCAACTTTCAACGGCTTTATTATATCTGCGAGGTCGCATCGAACAGACTGAAACTGGAGAATCTTTACTCGTTCTCGGCGAAGAAGTTCGTCTGAGTCGTTCTTGGTTGCGGGGTGCGTTGCGTCGTTCTACTATTGCGCAACAAGTCATTATCTTAGACAGTCCTGGCGCTTGGAATCTCGCCGATTGGGTGGAAGACTTACAGATGCAATCCGAACGCGGACAGTGTATTATTGCCGCAGCATCGCCTAAAACCGAACCTGATACCTTTGCTGTGACGCTATTGGAAACAATGATAGCAAGCGATCGCCAGATAGGATTATCTGTTGCTAGTTGGATCGCTCAACTTCAGGTATATTTGAGCGAAAGCGCGATTAAACCGCAAATTTGGCTTTCTGGTACGCAAGGCGCAATTGAAATTTTACCAGGAAGAATCGAACAGCCCAATCTGGAACATACGGGGACGGAAAGATTCGATCTGGGGTTGTGTCCTTATATGGGATTGAGGGCTTTTTCGGAAGAAGACAGTCAATTTTTCTTCGGACGAGAGACACTTTCTCTAAAAATCTTAAACGAACTCACTCGCCAGCCATTTCTCGCCCTCGTCGGCGCGTCGGGAAGCGGTAAATCATCGGTTCTCTATGCTGGCGTACTTGCTAAGCTTCGTCAGGGAAAATACGTACCGGAAAGCGAAACCTGGTGGATACGCAGTTTTCGTCCGGGTAGTCGTCCTCTGGAAGCGTTAATTCGTCGATTAATCGATAGCGGAACCCAAAAAGAGCAAGAATATCAACAACAGCAATTGGAAAGGCAATTTGCAGAAGGGAAAGAGGGATTTGTTGGCTGGTTGCGATCGCGTCCCGAACCAATGGTAGTCTTAGCGATCGATCAGTTTGAGGAGATCTTTACACTAGCAAGTTCCCAGGAACGCCAGCAATTTTTAGATTTAATCTTAGAAGCACTTGAATATGCAAGCGATCGCTTTAAATTAATTATTACCCTGCGGACGGATTTTATCGCACCTTGCTTAGAAATTCCCGCTTTAGCGCAACTTTTACAAGCTTCTAGCGTTCTCGTCCCGCCTTATTTAAGACAAGATGATTATCGTCAAATTATCGTCAAACCTGCTGAAAAAGTTGGGTTAAAAGTCGAATCCGAATTAGTTGAAGTCTTGTTGCAAGAATTGAGTCATGCGTCTGGAGACTTGCCATTATTGGAGTTTGTTTTAGAACAGGTTTGGGAAAATCGCCAGCCAGGAAAATTAACTTTGCAAGTCTATCAACAACAAATAGGTGGGCTTAAAGGCGCTTTAGAAAAGAAAGCACAGGCAATTTATGAAAGTATGAATGCTCAAAACCAAGCCTGTGCGCGTTGGATTTTCCTAGCCCTGACTCAGTTGGGAGAAGGAACCGAAGATACTCGCCGCCGCGTCCTCAAGTCAGAATTGGTCGTTGCTAAATATCCCGCTTCTCTCATAGAACAAACCTTGCAGGTTTTGACTGCGGCTAAGCTTGTTGTCGTCTGCTTGGAAGCGGAAGCCTTACCAGTAGGTCAAAGTCGCGATAGTAGTGGATACTTTCCCAAACCAGAAGAACTCTTACAAACACAAGCGCAAGAAATTACCGTAGAAGTTGCCCACGAAATTTTAATTCGTCACTGGTCAACCTTGCGCGAATGGTTGCAAGAAAACCGAGAACGGATACGGGTACAGCGACAAATCGAACAAGCTGCCTTGCAATGGAAACAAAATAATAGACAACCGGACTTTTTATTGCGCGGCGTACAACTCGCCTCCGCAGAAGAAATTTATCTTAAATATAGAGATGAACTCTCAACTGACGTGCGGCAGTTTATCGAAGCTGGCTTACAAGCGCGAGAAGAGTTGCAACGACAAACCAAACGACAACTCAGACGGGCGCAAAGAACCGCTATTATTATCGCACTTTTGGCGATCGCGTCCACTATTTTCGGAGTCTTAGCGTATCGACAAAAACAAGATACCCGCTTTAAATGGATTAACTCCTTAAGTTCCGTTTCAGAAGCGCAATTAAAAGGCAATCAACAGCTTGAATCCATCTTAGCAAGCGTGAGAGCCTCACAGCTATTGTATAATAAACCTCTGTTTGAGTTTGAGTTTGTCCCTACTGCCGACCTACAAATAAGGGCAATCTCAACTCTCGAACAAGCGATCGATAGAACCCAAGAAATTAACCGTTTAGACGGTCACACTCAGCAGGTAAATAGCGTCAGTTTTAGTCCTGACGGTCAGTCAATTGCTTCGGGTAGCGACGATAAAACTGTCCGCATTTGGAAACCCGACGGGACGCTATTGCATCAACTTAAAAATCATCGCGATCGCATTACTAATATTACTTTTAGTTCGGATGGAAAAACCCTTGTTTCTGAAAGTTCAGATGGAACGGTTAATTTGTGGAATCCAACCGATGGAAAGTTATTAAAAGCGAACGCAGAAGCTAGTAATCCACAAAAAAATAATGCTAAAAGCGTTACTTTGAGTCCAGACGGTCAAACCATAGCCCAAGTGAGTAATAATGGCGCGATTACACTACGCACTAATGGTAAGCCTCCCGTAACGACACAAAATCCTAGCAGTGAAGTTAATAATATCCGTTTTAGTCCTAATGGTAAGACAATCGCGACTGCAAGCCCCGATGGTGCGATTTCGCTGTGGAATACGGATGGAACGTTACTAACAACCTTAAAAGGTCATACTGCTCCCGTATTAAGCCTCAATTTTAGCCCAGACGGTCAAACGCTGATATCGGGAAGTGCCGATATGAGTATTAGACTTTGGAATATTGAGGGAATTGATAAGAATGTGATTCCAGCAACGAGTGCCAGTTTTAGTCCTGACGGCAAAATTATTGCTGTTACTGGAAAAGATGGATCGTTGCAACTTTGGGAACGCGATGAAAACAATACAATAAAATTACTCGCAAAATTAAACAAATCTAATTTGCCTAAATCGACAGTCAGTTTTAGTCCCGATGGTAAAATCCTTGCGACTGACGAGGACAAAACGATTCAACTTTGGAATGTTGGCGAACGCACTCTCAAACAAACTTTGACGGGACATCAAGGACGAGTTACCAGCATTACTTTTAGTCCCGATGGTAACATCCTTGCGTCTGGAGATGAAAACAACATTATTCGTCTCTGGGATGCTGCGGATGGAAGCTTCAAACAAGCGCTGACCGGACACAAAGGACGAATTACTAGCATCATTTTTAGCGCCGATGGAAAGCTGTTAGCATCTAGCAGCGATGACGGAATGGTAATGCTTTGGCAGATCGATAATAATTCAGTTAGTGCGCTCGCAACTTTACCCCAACAAGATGCAGCCATTAACGCCCTCAGTTTTAATGGCGACGGTCAAATTTTGGCTACTGCAAACGCAGACAATACGATTAAGCTTTGGCAAGTCAAGGATGGCTCTCTTATCAAAACATTAGCAAGACATCTTGACAAAGTAACCAGTCTAAGCATTAGTCCCGATGGTAAAATCCTCGTTTCAGGTAGCGCCGACAAAACGATTAGACTTTGGAACGCTGCTGATGGGGTATTAATCAAAACTCTAGCAGGACATCCCGACGTAGTAAATAGCGTTAGCTTTAGTCCCGACGGCAAAGCATTACTAAGTGCTAGCGAAAAGGGCGGCGTACAGCTTTGGGATTTCGATTTAGAATCGCTATTAAATCGCGGTTGCGATCGCATTAAAGATTACTTAAAGAATAACCCAAATGTTAGAAACAGCGATCGTGAAACTTGTAAGAAACCTACAGGGTTAAATAACTGACTCAGAAGACTTTTTAGCGATTGTCTCAATTAATCGATCTGCCCAATTCGAGTCAGTTTTGGGGTCTAATATAAGAGTATTAGGATCGTTAGCCTGGCGCTTAACGTATTCCTCTAATGCTCCACATCCCTCGCCGTATTCTAGGGTATAATCGATTAGTTCATCGTAAGACATCGATTTAAAGTTAAGTTCTACCATAGAGTACTCTTCCATTTAATTGAATGGTCACTACAATTCTTCTGCGCTCATTTTAATTTGCATTTATAAAGCCAAAACACTTGCTAATTATATCGATTATTCTTTACAAAAAGGTTGAACTTGCTTTTCTAATTCAGCAATCAATTCTTGCAACTGTTCGTGTGAAATTGGTATTCTTTTTTGTTCTACTTGTGCTTGCAACCTTATATTATTCAGTCGCTGTTGTTGATTTTGTAAAGTTTCTATTACTTCTTCACCTAGTTCTTGCTGAAGTGTTTCTATGTCGATTTCTATTTCTGTAGGTAGATAATTATCTGATAATGAAATTGCATTTTTAATCGTAATTAGTCTTCCAATTTTCCGAATTGCATTCTCTGCGCTACACGGAAATCCTAATCTAGTTGCCTGTTCGTTACCAGCGAATAGAAGTGTTTCTGGTAGACGTAATAAACAAAAATCACGAGCCGTACTGTCTAATCTTCTGCATACCTCTTCAAAAGAGATATCTTTTACTTTAAATGGAATAAATTTTGATGGTAGCTGTTTGCTGAAATAGTATGCAGCAATTGCATGTTCTCGACCTAAAAGTAAATCGAATTGATTTTCCACAAAACTACATAGCTCTTGCATTTTTTCAGTTATAGCTAGATTTTGACTACTATTAATCAATACTATTTTTAGTAATATCGTATATGTATAGTCAGCTATAAATCTTAGATTCTCCCTGATTTTTTCAGCATTTTCAAGCATTTGATTAGTCATTAAAGTTGCTATTTCATTATAAAAATTACAGTCAATAGAATTAAGTCCATAGCGCTTGGCATATACTCTACATCTTTTGCGATCGGGTATAATTCGTCCATTTTGTAAAAATACTTCTTGATCCATCGTATGTAACTGAAGTATTACATTTGCTGCTTTCTTGCCAATTCTTTTTGTTATTTCTATTCCACTCGTTAAAACAGATTCCATATAGTAAAAAGCAAGATTGTAGTCATAATTTCTCTCAACTACAAATCTCAAAAACTGACGAGTACTATTAGATTCATGACTGTTAGAATTTTGATTCTTTAAGTACGCATCTAGACGATTAATAACCTGTGAGTCTAATAAAACAGTTGGGTAAAGTCCAACATTGTCGCCCCTTACCGTAGTATCGTAAGTTAAAAGCCATGGCCGACGACCATTAAAGGGATCGATAATGGAAATTCCTATACTACCCGAATTAAAGTCATAGGTAGAAGAAATGAATGGTGATTTTTCTGTAGATAGAAGCCATACTTTAGTTTTTCTATCTTCAGTTGACTCAAAATGCTGATGCCACAATCTATATTGAGCCAGAAATATTCTTTTTTCAATTTCATCGCATGTATACATAACTAGAGCTATTAATTTTAATCAACTACTCTTTGTTGTATTATATATGTATTATTACAGGAGGTGTGTGCTAGGAACAGAGAATTTAAAAAATTTTTTTTGAGACTAAACAAAAAAAAATATGGGGTGCATCAGCAACATACCCCATACAAATTAAGTAGTTTTGCAGTTTGTATCATTTTTTTTAGCTGTGCAAAAGATTAAAAATAACGGAAGACACAGCCGTTTGCCCCGACACTGCTGTTTAACGACAGGCAGATTGTCCTTCGGTTGTGGCAATTTCGCCCGCTTCCATCAACATTTTGAAGCGTCGTAATTCGTCCCCGATTTGTTGTTCGGGAGATTCGCCGAAGAGTTTGGCAATGGTTGCGCCAAGTCCACTCGCAGGCGGATTGTATTCCAAAACGACCTTAACCTCCGTTCCTCGTCCTTGGGGAGCTTTTTGGAACCTTACAAAGCCAGAATTATCGATATCGGCTCCTTCTACCGATGCCCAAGCAATAAGCTGGTTCTCCTGTTCGCTAACGATTTCGGCATCCCATTCAACTTCGCTTCCTAAAGGCGCATTAGCAACCCAATGAGAGCGAGTGCGATCGATTTCTCGAACGGATTTAAGATGTTTCATGAATGTCGGCAAGTTTTCTAGGTTGCGCCAGAAGCGATATAACTCCTCTTGCGACTTGTTAGAAATGGTAACTGTCTTTTCTACTCGAATTCTCTTTTCGCCACCTACCGCTTCGCTGACAGTCTCTTGAAGGCTTTTTTCTCCTTTAGCACCGTGATAAGCTAAGCTCCCTCCTACTAGTGCTGTAATCGCACCCCGCAAAGACCGATCTTTTAAACCCATCAAAACGAGTGCCCCGCCGCCAATCAGCGAACCCCAGCGTTCGAGTTCTCCGACACCTTCAGATTGCGTTTCTTGCGGTTGGTTATTGGATGCTGAGATTGATTCTTCCATTGCTGTTTCCTTTAATTTGATTTGTTAATGCTCCAACGGTAGTTACTTCTTCTTTATCAAGCAAAAGGATTATTCTTAATAATCCAGTCCGATAAGCTAGGGATTGCTAGATGACCAAAGTCGCCCTCTGCTTTGTTATAACCGTCGATTGGTTCGTAGAGGTTGTTGGCATCGTCTTCAGATTTAGGCTTATTCGTGTGCTGTCCTGGAATGGTGAGTTGTAGAGCAGTATCGAGAAGTTGTGGCGATAGCTTTTGCAATAAATCGAGTATTCTTCCAACATCCCCGACAATAAAATCTCGCGTTGGATGCTCGGCAACGTACAAAATAGCCTCAGCAACGAGACTAGGCTGATAATAGGGGGGAACGCCTGACGGTTGAACCCCTAGTTTAGTTTTTGCTTTGTTGTAAAAGGGAGTGTTAATCACCGCTGGCATAATATTTGTTACGCTGATGGGCATTCCTTCTTTCATCAGTTCTACTCGCAGAGATTCAAGAAAGCCCTCTACGCCGTGTTTAGCAGCAGAATAAGCGCTCTGTAGCGGTAGGGAACGCCGCGCCTCAACAGAGGTGACGTGGATGAGTTCCCCACGTCCCTCGCGCTTTATATAGGGGAGTGCTGCCATTGCCCCATATACTTGTCCCATGAGGTTGACATCAATGACTCGCTTGAATTCTTCGGGTGTAGTTTTCTCAAAAGGAGCAACAAGACCAGTTGCGGCAAGATGTACCCAAGTATCTAAACGACCGTAATGTAAAACGGTTTTATCTGCGATCGCTCGTACTTGCTCGAAATCCGATACGTCTGCTGTAATTGCGATCGCTTCTCCTCCCATTTGAGCAATCTCATCGACTAAAGAGGCTAATCCTGACTCGCTCCGAGCCGAAACGGCTAATTTTGCACCTTTTTGGGCAAATTTACGGGCAGTTTCTCGACCGATACCGCTAGATGCTCCGATAATTGCGACAACCCGCTCGTGAATGGGTTTAAGTTTAATAGCTGTCATATTTTAATTGATGAATTTTGGTCGAGTCTGGTTAATGGCGATCGATTTTGATAGAATTAATAGGGCTTTCTTGGTTTTTAGCAACCTCAACAAAATGCTAAAAATTGTCAGAAAATATTGTGCATTAAAAATCAACAAGCAAGTCTAATCTAATAACATTTTGAAAATTAATTCCCTGTCATAGGTAATAATTAAACAGCATTAGCTCGTACTTCTTAGGTTAGAAGGTTAAATTTTACTGTTCTTTTTGGAGCGATTTATCTTTACTCAAAAAGTGCGATCGCTATTCTATTAATCGATAAAAGTCAAAATGCACGTTTAAATAACATGAAGTTATTTTTAAGACCCATAGATCTCATTTTGTAACAACGAGTCTGGTTAATTAGAGTAAGTAAGCAGGCAGAATTGAATACACGTAGTCCGAACATCTTGCTCGCGCAAGCTACAATATCTGATAATTAATTTTGCTCATCTAGTTAGTTATCCATTCAGAAGAATTTGCAGTACAAACCCAAAAAGCGTGAGGAAAGCTAAACTAGATTAAAGAAGTGTTACAAAGCTTAAAATAATTTTTTGACAAAACTCGTTGTCTTTTTTGGTTTAAAATGGCTATTTTCCGTCAATATATCGCTCCTTTCCTAATTTTAGTAGTTTTTTTAGTGGCTTTACTCGCTACTAGTGCCCGTATCTTCCTCCCTTCCGATATGGCAGCACCCGCACCGATCGAACCAACAACCCAAACCGTTCAAAAATCCGCCGCTACTTCACTTAATGGGTCATAATTTACCCGATGGATATCGGTTGCGAATGGGTTCGCACAAGGATAGAGCTTTGCTAACCGAGTTCATGGTTGTAACTTATCAAGAACTATTTCCCGATCGCCAGAATTTTTCTCATTTAGCTCAAACAGTTGAGAGTTATTTATCTTCGGATACGCCTCTGTGGTGGGTTGAATCTGCGCTATCGGTTCGGGTCGCTTGTTTGTGGATGGGAAATGCGATCGATCTGATCGGTGGCGATCGCTATGCTTATATCTTTCTCCTTTATGTTGCTTTTGAACATCGCCGTCGTGGTATTGCTAAAGCATTAATGGAACAAGCTCAAATTTGGGCAACTGCCAGGGGCGATCGCAAAATTGGTCTTCAGGTTTTCTCCCACAACCAAATTGCACTTGACTTTTATTGCAATTTAGGGTATGAGATCCAATCATTTTCCATTAGTAAATCTATTGGAAGGGAATAGGTAACAGGCAACAAGAAATGAGGATTTAGACTGCTCCAATTCGACAACACTCAAACAGTTGTCTGTTGTCTCTTGCGCGGGGAGTTAAAATTATTAGTTCTAAGTTCTTAGTTACCAAGAGCTAGGAAAATAAAATTGGGATTTGATGCGATAATCGATCGAGTATGTACAATGATGACGATCTCAGTGTAATTGAATTAGAAGAGGAGCTAGATAGCGTCACAGATCCTTTGGAATCGGTGGAGTTGGAACCAGAAACCTCTCCCCCCGATCCAGAAGAAATGTTGGTCATGCTAACGAGCGACCAAACGCCACAGCGAATGCTGGCGGCGAGAGCGTTTTGCGAACTTCAAGACGAACGCGCCATCCCTCATCTGATCGATTTACTTATCGATGTTTGCCCTTTAGTGCGGGTGAGCGCTGCTTATGCTTTGGGACGCAATACGAGTCCCGATGCCGTCGAACCCTTGATTGCTGCTCTCGATCGCGATTGGAATGGATACGTTCGCAAAGGGGTTGTCTGGGCGCTAGGAAATTGTCGCGATCGCCGTTCGGTTGCTCCTCTGATTCATGCCATCAAAACAGAAATTTCTGCGGTACGCCTTTGGGCTGCCAGCAGTTTAGCACAAGTCGCTAAACTTGAATACGAAGACATTATTTCTGCCCTTCCGCCATTAATTGAAGCCTTGCGGCGCGACCCGGTAGCTGCTATTAGAAGTAACTGTGCTTGGTCTATCGGACAGTTGTGTCGCGAATTGCCTTTAAATGTTATTTATGCCACTGCGATCGACGCTCTTTTAGAAGCTTTAGTAGAAGATGAAGATTTAGGTGTTAAAGAGGATGCTAAAACCTCTCTCTTAAAAGTTGGCGACCCTCGCGGTCTTCAAATGATTGAAGATTTGGAATTAGAAGGAATAATCTAAGAGAAATTATGAATGATTACTAATGACAAAACCATTAATAGTAGGAATTAGCGGGGCTTCTGGCTTAATTTATGCAGTACGAACCTTAAAATATTTGCTAGAAGCCGATTACGCGATCGATGTAGTCGCATCAAAAGCAAGCTATATGGTATGGCAAGCAGAAAGCAATATCCGTATGCCGCCAGAACCAGATTTACAAGAGCAATTCTGGCGAGAGCAGGCAGGAGTCCCCCACAAAGGCAAGCTATGCTGTCACCGTTGGGGAGATGTGGGAGCAACGATCGCGAGCGGTTCTTTTCGGACTTTAGGAATGCTCGTCATTCCTTGTAGCATGAGTACAATTGCTAAACTAGCAGTAGGGATGAGTTCTGACCTCTTAGAACGAGCGGCTGACGTACAACTCAAAGAAGGTCGTCCTTTGGTTGTCGTTCCTCGCGAAACTCCTTTTAGCCTGATTCATTTGCGCAATCTGACTACCTTAGCTGAAGCAGGCGCTAGAATAGTTCCGGCGATTCCTGCTTGGTATCATAACCCAAAAACTGTAGAGGATTTAGTCGATTTTGTCGTAGCTCGCGCTCTAGATCAACTAAATATAGATTGTATTCCCATAAATCGCTGGAAAGGACATTAAAAATTATGAATTATGAATGATGAATTATAAATTTATTCATTGTTCCTAATCTTTCCCCAATCGCTAGTCATCATCCACCAAAAGGACTATGAGATTTATCATCCTATTACTATTGCTAGGTATCGGAATAGTTTTCTTTTTGCAAAATCAGCAACTAGTTACCTTAGTCTTTTTTGGAAATGTTGCTACGGTGACTTTGCCGATCGCGGTTTGGGTTTTATCGTTTATTGGGATTGGTGTCCTCACTAGCTTTTGTTGGCAAATTTTATCTTCTTTAGGTAGACCGTCATCTTCTCAAAGCTTTTCAGCACGTCAATCGCGACCTTATTCTTCTCCACCGCCATCGTCGCCTCGGATTCCTGAAATTCCCTCAGATAATAGACCGCCACAAGATTTTGCGCGATCGCCTGCTGCTTCTAATCGACAATCTAATGTCAATCCAAAGGATTATGAGGAAGAATGGGACGATTGGCAACTCGAACAACCTAAACGCGAACCCGTGCGCGAGTTTGTTCGTGAATTTCCCCGCGAACGCATAGAAATCGAACCAAAAGACGAACCTATCGACAATTCGGAGCGCATACCAGAAAATAGCGTTAATTCGGAGCGTACTTCACCAGAAGATAATACTAATCTTTTTGAGGTGCAACAACAACCCAAAACCTCTACTCGTACTGGTTCCGTTTATTCTTATGTCTATCGCGAACCCAAAGATAAACCAGAGAAAGAGCCACCGATAGAAGACAAGAAACCAGAGACCCAAGAAAAAAAGGGCGATCGCGTTTATGATGCTGATTATCGCGTGATTCGACCTCCCTATCAACCACCGCCAGAACAACCGAGGCGAAACATTGAAGACGATGAAGATTGGATATAGAAAGATAAAATGTCGATGTGCGAAACCCCTAATTACATAACGCATTACTACGACGAGGGAAGCGACATTTTGAAAAATATTTGTAGCTATTCCGACGAGGTAGCGAAGAAGTTTTTATCGAACCTTAAAGAGAGTGGCAAACGAACATGGCTGCATCCTGGTTATCTTGAAGAACGTCGAAAAGTTGAAGCATGGCTTTACAATGAGTTTGTGAAGAAGGGCAAGAAACCATATCTCAAAAATCCACTTTATTTTGTCTTAGGCGAAAACGACGATTTTTTTCAAAAAAATGGCTTTTTTAGCAATGTAAATCCAGTTAAGTTACGTCTTCCATTATCTTTATTTACTAGCGACGCGATCTCGTTTACCTATCCTGATAGTATGCCAAGTTTAGCGATCGCAACAGAAACGACTGAGCGAGCTAAGCGATATCGCAAACCAATTCACGGTCAAGTTTTCACCCTAGAAGAAATCGCTGAAGTCGTTCGGAAATATGGGATGCCTGGCGATAAATGGAAAACTGAAGAATATTGGCGATACGATAGATTTGTTGAGGTGCAAGTTTGGGACGATCGACCTATTAAAGAATTTTTAAATTCAAAAATTAAGCAGCGATCGCATTCCCCAAAAGATTAAATGGGGATCGACAACGATTTCCCGTGCTAAGTTGGGAGCTTGTATTTTTAAATATCTAAATAATAAATTAGCATCGCCTCCGGTTAAGGCAATTTGACTGTCAGGAAAGTGCTTTAACCAATCGGCCAAGAAATCTTGAATTCCTGCTAATAATGTATAAACTACGCCGCTTTTAATGGCTTCTAGCGTGTTCGTAGCAAAGCGCTCTGGTAATTGTTCCGATAAGATTACTTCGGGTAAAGCAGCCGTTTTTGTGGCGAGAGATTGTAGCTGCAATCCCAATCCTGGCAAGATTGCACCGCCAATTAAATGAAGATTTTTATCTGCTCCCGTAAAGGTTAGCGCTGTTCCCGCATCAATCACCAAACAAGGAAAGCCTAATATTGTCCCCGCACCCCATAAAGCCAAAGCGCGATCGATTCCCAGAGATGGATAAATTCCTGCTAGAGGAATCGAATTTAAGGTTACTAATTTGGCCTGGGGATATGTTTGCCAAAGAGCAGTTTGTGATGAGACGACAGAAGCAATATAAATGGGGAGAGAAGAAACGCGATCGCGTAAAGAAAATGGCAAAATCTCTTTTAATAACTGCTCGTTGACAAAATTATCGTAAAAATGTTCGCTATCCCAAGCTTTGTGTAAGCTTTCTCCTTTAAACCAAGCCCAATGTAAGCGAGAATTACCGATCGCTAATCCCAACCAATCTCTTTGCTTAGTAAAATCCTTTGTCATTAGTTTTTATCAGACTTAGCATTTTTCTAGTTATTTGAATAGCACTTCATTAAAAATTTATAAGGATGGGGAGAAATATGAAAGTTTTGTCAAGCTACTCTAATTTATCAAAAAAGTTATTAGTATGGATAACAAATGTATGTAAACGAGGTAACAAAAGCAAGAAAAATTTTTACTATCGATACATTAGGCAAAGAAGGAATACAGGGATTGGGAACTTTAGGTGGTTCCTATAGTATCGCTTATGGAATCTCTGCTGATGGGTCTAAAATTGTTGGTTACAGTCACAACGACAGAAACGAAGAAGCTTTTTGTTGGGATAGTACCAAAGGAATGCAGGGATTAGGATATCTCAAATCCAATAAGGATGGTCGTTCTGCCAGTCAAGCTTATGACATTTGTGCCGATGGTTCTAAAATAGTTGGAAAAAGCTACAACGGCACTTATACAGAAGCTTTCTATTGGGATAGCGCCAAGGGAATGCGTTCTCTTAAATCTTTGCTGAGCAAAGATTTTGGGTTAAAATTAGCTGGCTGGACGCTAACAGAAGCAAGCGCTATTTCTGATGATGGTTTGACTATTGTTGGAAAAGGGATCGATCCCCGTGGATTAGAAGAAGCTTGGATAGCGCGGTTGGAATAGATTAGTGACCAGAAGACCTCATTAGTTAGGGCGCACGCCTTGCGCCCCTACAATATAATTTTGTATTGATTAACTCTCAACTTGCGTTAATAATTTCTCGGATTGCTTCTACAATAATTTCTGGCTCGTCTATCCAAACAAAATGACTGCTATTGGAAGCTTGTATCTGCTTGCAATTTGTTGATAGTTTAAGCAATTCTTCGTGCATTTTATCGCGCAGGCGATCGCCTGCTGCAATTGGCATATAAAAAGTCCCAATCGTTTGTTGAAAAAATGTTTTGGCTTTAATATTAATGATTGGAATCTTACTTAAATTATCTATCTGACTGACTTGACGGGCGCTTGCTTCTAAATTCCACATTTCTCGCCACATCGTTAGCCAATGTTTGGGACGAAAAAAAGAACGTTTGACTTTTGCTAAAGTTTTTGAAGGAAATGTGCGCAATTGTGGCTTAATTAATTCAAATACTCCTAAATTTCCCAATATTCTGATTAATCCTAACGTAGCTCCCAGGGTTGAGATGGCAAAACCAGACATGAAAAAGAATTTGAGAATGATTAGTGAGAATGGCATTTTAAGCATTTCTTTTTCGTGAAGTCCATCGGTTAGCACAATTCCGATGACTTTTTCGGGAAAGCGATCGCAATAAAGACGAACATTGTAACTACCAAACGAGTTTCCGACTAAAATATAGGGGGGTTCAATGTCTGCTTTTGTCAAAAGAATATCTAACTCTTTAATAATTTCTTCACTACAACGGGGTTTAGGACTTAGATCGCTCCATCCATATCCAGCGCGATCGTAAATACAAACTCGCGTTATTTTAGCAATTTCTTCAATTAAAAAATCACCTTCTATACCCCCTAAACTATGGTCGATGATAACAGTGGGATATCCCTCTCCCTGGGAGTTTAAATGTAGTTTGTACCCCCCAACATCGATGAGTTGACCGGGTGGTTTATTGGTGCGATTTTCAATCAAAGTAGCAAGCAATTGATAACTTGTTGTCATCAATAAAAATATCCAGTCGCTCGGAATAGGCATAAATAAAATTACAATTCCCGTAGAGTTTGAAACTCTTATCCCTATCTAATACACTTCATATTTTTGCAGGAGATAAGAGCCAACTACGTTCGCTTGCTCTGAACGTATTTAGGCTAATTAGTTATTTTAAACCCTTAGCTGTTGACGATATAGTTTATCGCCTTATTTTGCTTAGGTTTTTGAGATATAATTAACGGGCTTGGAGGAACTCAAACCCCAACATAAAAGTATAGATTCAGAGCGGGTTTTGGCAATCGAACATCTACTTTTGACTAGAATTTGACTAGAAGTAGATTCATTAAAGAGATGACCGATCGTTCGAGCCAGCCCAGCATCAAGGTAGGAACAGACAAAAAGATATTACGGCTACAGTTTTCGAGAAAAATTAGCCGTGAAGCATACGGGAAAAATCAGTTTTATAAATCATTAGGGCGATCGGATACACCAGAGAACCGCCGCTGGGCCGAGAATATCGCTCGACACATCCAACAAGACATCGATCATCCCGATAATCTGTTTGACTTGACGCTTGAAAAATATCTAGGCATTAAAATAAATCTCGCTTCATCTCCATTGGTAGAAACAAAAGCAGAACTAACCATAGGCGAGTTATGGCTTGAATTTGCAGAATACAAACTCAAGACGAGACAGATACACCAAACAACCTATAAAACAACTTATATGAGGATGTTTTTCAACTGGTTGAAACCCTATTTCAATAAACCTCTGTCTCGCGAATTAGCAGAACAAATCGTTTTTGAACTGTCACAAACAGTTTACAAGGGAAACCTGAAAAAGATGCTGGGCTTATTGGCTGAAGCCTGCGATCGTGCGGTTCATAATGAATGGATAAGCAAGAATTATTTTTTGGGTTGCGAGACAGTATCAAACCCTCAAAAAAATCCAATCAATTAATAGAAGAAGACTACAAAGCTTTCAGCAAAGAAGAGAGAGACATTATCATCGAAACCTTTTATACATCGAATCGCAACAGGGAACGACAGGCAGCGCCGCTAATAGAATTCCTGTTCTTGACAGGATGTAGGATGGGAGAGGCTTTTGCTCTGAAATGGAATGATATTCGATTAGATAAAGGATGGATTGTTTTTGATGAGAGCTATTCATCAGAACTCAAAATCATCAAAGAGACTAAAACCAACGTTATTCGGATTTTTAGGCTAAAAACTATACTCGATTATTAGATTTGATAGCTCGATTGAAAACAGATTCTTGCCTTGACAATGATTTTGTTTTCTTGTCTATTGATGGAGAAAAATACAACAGAGCCAAGTTAAATACAGTCTGGAACAGTAGCTACAAGGAAAATCAAAGATACTATCCAGGAGTAGTAACAAGGCTAGCGAACGAGAAAAAAATCGGTCAATATTTAAAACCTAGTGCTACTCGACATACTTTTATTACGATTCAAGCTCATCACGGAGCAGATTTAAAGCTACTAGCTGATTCTGTTGGCAACAGCGTCGATGTCATTTACAACCATTATTTAGGAGTAAATAAAGACGCTATTTTAATGGATATTTAAAATTTGATTATTTAAATTGCTAGACACATATAATTGTTTTTGTACTCTCAAAAGCAATTGTTATGCCTCAGACTCTACAACAACTTTACGGCGCGAATGCAGTTTTAAATGGAACCGTTTTAACAGTCGAGTTGACCAACTTCACAAACACAGGATTCGACCCTACTAAACCCGAAAATCTAACCCCTGGCAAAATCGCAGCCGCGCATCTCAAATTCATGCGAGACAACAATAAAGGGGAGACGCTAGCCAATGACCCCGCGATCGGTATCGTGGCTGATGAAGGGATAGGGCAAAAACAATTTATTGTCAGGGGAGAAGATCCCAACGCACAAGCTCAAATATCGATTCCCATCACGTTTAACATCTACACGCTTGATGAAGCTTCAGACTTCGATCCAGACAAGGTAATAGGCTGATGGCGCTCCAATGTGGCACGAGTAACGATGGCTGCCAAGGGAAAACTGGCAAGTACCGAATCGAGTATACATTGCCCGATCCTTCCTACGTGCGATCGCGCTATGCAGGGGAGGTATGGCAAGAGTTTAAGGATGCGACTCAGAATTTGAGGCACGAATTAATCCAAGAATCATTACCGTCGCAACCAGGGCAATGTCCAGTAAGATACAGATTTTTTACTCGCGCAAGAGTGAGTCCTACGAGTGCCTGGAGCAATCGAACCCTTACCATGCAGGCAAATCCTATAGGCCCAATTAAGCAATTGAGGCTTTTTTTGTTTTCGGGAGATGTGAGGCAAGACCAAGAACTTACTTTCCTCTCTGGGCCGCCGCCTGATCGCTTTGTAGAAGGAAAAGCTAGTTTTGGAGAAGCTTGGCTGTATGTATTGGGCAAAAATCTTACTACAGGAGCAGATTTAGAAATTCGCTATAGTGCATCGGGTTCTGGGTTTGGGCGTAATACGATCGTTCGCGTTGAGTATTTAGGAATGCAACGAATTGATAATCTTCCAGACAACTGTTCTCCTGGCGGTTCGACTTGTACTTTTCGCGTCTTGGGAGCAAACAATGCTGTTATCTACTCAGAAAAACGTGCAGTTTGCCCAGAAGCCATTACCGTTCCTGAAGCCTATGGCTCGAACACTGATAACTTTGTCATCAGTAACAGCAGGCAAAATGTTCCACTGAAAATAGTCAACAGTGAAGCTAATAACCGCAAATCAACTTCTGTATTATTGGGCAACACAGTTATTAAAAAACTAGATTCTCCATTAGGGGCTAGCCTAATGCCCAGAGTTTGCTGGGACTGTACAGAAGATGAGAAATGTCCCGAAAATACGTGTAGTGTCGATTGTGGCGATCGCATTTGCTGCTACAACAGTCTGGGAATCTCGATTAAGGAAATCAGAAAATGACCATAATATGGGCCTTTTAGCTAAGGAGATTTAAAAATGACCGCGTGCGAACAGCTAGCGACTAAGGCTGATATCCAAGCGCTAGAACAAAGGCTCAAAGCAGAAATCAACAAAAAACTCAATGCCAGCGAGAAACCCGCTATTATCCAAGCGGCTATTAGTGGAATAACTGCATTGATTCCAGGATTTTTGCTGCCAATCAAAACAGAACTGGGACAAGTTAAAGGAACGGCTAACGCTGCCAAAAGCACGGCTACGACCGCACAAAGCACGGCCAACACTGCCAAGAGTGCGGCAGGTACGGCGAGAACCATTGCCGATGCTGCTAAAGTTGATGCGGGGATTGCCAAAGAGCTAGGGAAAGGGAACGCCCAATACGAATTAAAGTGGGCATCCTTAACTATCAATGTTTTGATTGTCTCTTCTGGAATCATCGTTTTCTTTGGAAAAGACAACAATGGCGTTTTTACTGAAGTTTTAAAAACGGCAATTTCGGGATATATCGGCTTCCTTGGTAGGGGTATTATTGAGAAGGTAAAAGCTGATTAAGTCAAACGCATATATACATTTTTATTACTGCACACATTCGATAGAGTAAGGGATGTGTGCTTTATTTTGTATTACTAGAAAATGCTCATACTAAATTGTTAAGATTGGAGAAAAGAGCTTGACTTTTTTTTTTTTAATGCTGTATAACTTGAGGCTAGCTATCAAAAACTATCTCTAACAGCGATGGTTTGAATAGCTAAAAAAAAAGGAAATAGTTTGGCGCTATTTCCTGAATTCACTTAGTACAAAATAAATGATTTCTAAACATAATAGCATTCGCTGGAATGAAGTTCTAGGCGATCCGTTTTCTCGTAACCTTTCTCCATTGATGTTGGTAGGCGATGGGGTTACTCATACTAAATTATCTCGCACTCCTGGAACCGCTAATAAGGTAGCTCACGATATTACCTACGATCGCGATTACGTTATGGCGTGGCTTACCAAGAAATTCATACAGGGACTGCAAATAAAAGATAAGAATGATGCGATCGCCATCATCTCGGAAGTTTGGGACTATTACGAAAAAACTTGGACTGGAGGGCTGGACAATGAATAGTTTTCTCAACAAGGTTCGCAAATTGGTTCAGTTCCGCTCTCAAGTTACTTCTGTAGCCGAGATTTTGAATCGACTTAAAATCTCCCAGTCCCAACGAGAAATTCAGAAAGTTGAAAATGCCTTGCGCGACTTGGGTTGGACGTGTGTCGATTCAGTTACTAACGCTTGGCTGCCACCTGGCATAAATCCAAAAGTTGAAGCGTTGCCCAAAGAAGAAAAAGAGCAGGAGAGCGAGAGCGAAAATTACATCTTACCCGCGCATCTCCAAGATTGGCTGAAAAGTGGTGTTAACAAGGAACTCGCTAGCCTTAATATTCTCTCGATTTCTGGAGATAGCGCTTACGAACGCTTACTTTATGGATTGGATGGCAATGCCAGACGCAATGACGGGCGTTTGCGAGATTACTACTTAAATAAGTATAAGCATCTCGAATATGGCGGTTGGTGGTGTAGTGGTATTGATGTACTGACAGGGAAAGATAGCGACTGGGGTTGCTTTAAACCCGATCGCCCTCGCACTCCCCATCAGAAAAATAAACCGCAAAAGTACGAACAACCGGAAAGCGTATCAGCAGAAATCTTTGCGCTGCGAGTAAACGATGCTGTTTGGGAGAAAATCAGCGATCGCTATGGAGTCGAGCGATCTGGAAATAGTTTCTGGGATTGGGTTAGAGCAAATCCTCAGCTTCCTATCGTAATAACCGAGGGAGCTAAGAAAGCAGGTTCCTTATTATGCGCGGGTCACGTCGCGATCGCCCTTCCAGGAATTAATAATGGCTGTCGCAATAACGGGGTTGCTCCAGAACTGATTCCCCAGCTTCGACATTTCTGCCAGCGCTGGCGAGAATTTGTTTTTGCCTTTGACCAGGATAAAAAATATAAGACTCGCAAAAATGTTACGCACGCTCTCCTAACAACAGGCAAATTGCTCAAAGCAGAAACTTGCCAGGTTTCCATTTTGGAATGGCGGCCAGAACGGGGTAAAGGAATTGATGACGCGATCGTGTCTCAAGGTAGCGAGTTTTTAGAAGGGCTACTCGAAAATCGCATCGGGTTAGAAGACTACGAACAATCTCGCAAAGAAAGAGCGCCGCGTTTGGACGCTGCCGAGCTAATCGAGTTTTGCGAGGGAGAGTTTGAAGATCGGCTTGCCTATGACGAGTTGAAAGGAGAAGTTCTACTCGATGGAAATCCATTCGATTTGGCTAACACTACTAAAGTCTGGTTCATCAATACGTTTGGCTATCAATGTGGGAAAGAAGATCTTCTCGATACTTTGTTATTCCTGGCTCAACAAAAAAGTTTTAATCCTGTCGTTCAATACCTAAACTCAGTTCGTCAATCTGCGACGCGCGTTTCTATCGACAATCTGGCTACTCGTTACTTTGGAACGAACAACCCGCTTTATGACCTGTTTGTTAAAGTCTGGCTGATTGGAGCGGTAGCTCGTGCTTTAAATCCTGGCTGCCAACTAGATTACGTGTTAGTTCTCTATGGCAAACAAAGGATCGGGAAATCATCCTTCTTTCGAGGTTTAGGCGGCCCTTGGTTCGATGATTCTATTGATGACATTTCCAAAGACGATGCTTTGCTCATTCTCAATCGGAGTTGGATTCAAGAGCTTGCCGAGCTAGAGCGTATCGTTTCTAAAACGGCGGCTGGCAAGGTCAAAGTTTTTATCACGCGCCGAAATGACGTGTTTAGGAAAAAGTACGATCGCGAGGCATCGGAGCATCCCAGGCGATCTGCTTTATGTGCCTCGGTTAACAAAACCGATTTTCTAGTTGATGAGACTGGAAATACTCGATTTTTAGTCGTTCCTATCTCAGAAGCAAAAGGACGGCTCGATCTTATTTTATTGAGCAACGAACGCGATGGGATCTGGGCTTCAGCCCTCGATGCTTACCTGGCTGGAGAACAATGGGAACTCACGCCAGAACAAGAATTTTTGTCGGAATTGAACAACAAGCGATTCCAATCTCACGATGAATGGCAATCGGCTATCGAAAACTACCTCGAAGGGCGCGAGTTTGTAAGCATTGCTGAGATTTTGGTTGAGGTTTTTGACATCGAAAATGGTAAGCACGATACCAACCTTCAAAAACGAGTTGCTGGCATTTTAAGAAATTTGGGCTGGGAGAACAAGGACGCTAAAAAACATCGAGGCATTCGTCAAAGAGTGTGGTGCAAGATGTTACAAACATCTAACATGGCGTTTTTCGATCGTTTTTAGCCAAATGGAGATTTTGGTGTGTTAGTGTGTCGATCTCCCGAAAACCCTGATGAGCAAAGGGTTGAAGTTGACACACTCAAACACACCTCGACACACACCAACCTGGAGGTGTGTCGGTTGATTTTTCTTCTTCTTTTTTTTTTGATGGGGAGACACACACCTCTACACACTTAAATAAAAGAGGTGTGTTTAATATAACCCAGTCCCAGCAAGAAGAATCGCCAATCGACACACTAACACACCTAAATCCTGATTTGTAGAAAAATGAGGGAAAAACGCCAGGATTACCAATAATACAGGATACTACTAGCTCAAAAGACGAGCCAGAAAATGCAAAAACGAGCAAAGACGAAAAAAAAGGCGCAGATACGCGCCCATCGTTGGGGAAGGGGGATTTTGTCAATTTTGAAGGTAGTGTGTGGGAGGTGATAAATCCTGGCGGAACTTACGCCCAAATTAAGTGTGTCGATCAAAAAAAATTAGTCGCCGTTTGGCAACTTCAAAAAGTAGAGGAAAGATGAAAACGAAACCCGTAGCCAATTTTTTTGTACCAGCAAACGAACCCAAAACGGTTTTTGTAGAATTTGCTCCAGATACTGCTGCTAAAGCGGTTATCTGTGAAAGTGAGAGAGAGGCTGGTTTTATTTGTTACCTGCTCAATGAGGTAATCAATGGGAAAGTTTTTCCAGGCCCGATCGCAAACGAGCCAGAACGGGGAGGGCAAGAATGACCAAAGAATGTTGGCTTTTTTTGGACTGCCAGGTAATGACGGGCTACCAGCCTAGCCAATGCCCAAACTATAAAAACTGCCAGCACAACGCGATACATAGCATAAATCGCGCTTGTGCCGTGCCTTATCACCGATTCATTGACGATGAGTTTCGTTCGTTAGAAGTCTGTGTGTATGTTGAACCGGAAGCGATCGCGGCTGGCTGGCATACGTCTGTGAGACTTCCCTACAGATACAAGCCAGGTTGTTTAGAAGTTGGGATATTTGCAGGCGATCTGATTCCGTACTTAGAAAAAGACGCGATCGCGGCTGGCTATGCCATAGCTAAAGACTTGCCCTATATCGTTCTGGAACACAAAAGACTTGTCGTTAAATATTCCATAACCCCATCTCAAAAAGAGGCTGGCTGGCTATTTCCAGTTGACTTGCCCTACCGTCGCAAGAAAAACCCAAAGCGATTGGAAGTTTATTTTGACTATATGGACGCGAACTATAGAGAAGCGGTCGCGGCTGGCTGGTATCCTGCCGAGCCAATAGACCAAGAAGAGTTTCCTTGGTAATAAGAAAAGGAGTTTTAAACCATGACAAAGCACGATAGCTGGGTTTACCTCGTTCCCCAATCTCCCTTTGAAGCGATCGCGAATTGGTTTCCAAATGGGTTTCCAGTCAGAGATCCTTGGCCCGCTGTCATGATGGGCGACTCCTCTATATGGCAGGTAGACTTAGAGCGGCTCGCAACCTCTCAAGTATGGGCGTTTGCAGAAATCTTTGCCATTAATAGAAAGCTCACCAGGGATGAAATCTTGGATGGCATTCAACAATCTAATTTTATCGGCATTGACGATTGCTGGGTAGACAGGCTCGACGTAGGCCCGGAAGGGATGCAGAGAACTTTGGAGCTAGCCAACTTCTTAGAGGTTCATCCTGAATATACTCCCGATCAATGGCAAGAATTCATGGCCGATCAGCAGCGGCGCTGGATCGATGGCAACGAACAGCCGCCGCCAATGCCTCAAACGATAGATGAAGTTGACCCGCGATTGAGAACGCCCGAAATAGAAGCGGCGATCGAACATCAACAAGTTAAACAAATGCTGCACGATAAAGGCTATTCGGTATTCGATGTGATGATGGGATACGCGAGAGCCGATATTGAGAGCATTCTGGGAACCGATTCCGGCTGGGAGTTGAATTTTGAAGCCAAAGATTTTGAAGTCAAGGGGGATTTTACTGAAAGCTAATATTTGCGGCTAAAAAGTTCAGCGATCGCACTTAGAAAAGTCAAAGCTGGCAAGGGAATTATGGGTTTAGAGTTCAAAAAGAAACCCATGAAAAGATTTCCTATTTTGCCAACTTGTTTGTTATTTGCGATCGCCATCCCCGTTCTCCCATCTGGGCAGGCTCATGCTAATGGCTGTTTTATAATCGACCCGTCTGGGAGAAAAATAGAGATGGATTTTTGCGGGGTCAACAATACTAATGTCCCAGTTCAATCGAGTTCGCGATCGACCGCTCCAGTTTCAGAACCGCGATCGGAAGTTGATGAAGTTTCGACAAACTACAACGGAGAAACAGTAACCCGCGCTAAGTGGAACGAGTTAAAAACTTTTGTGGCTCAACTGCCAGAAGATACCCGCGCTAAGCTTGTTGAGGTTCAGGACATTATGGGATTTGAAGGGAATTTGCTTAAAACACAACCCGATGGCAGCCAGCAATGGGAATGGATAGACTCAGCCAATCCCAGAATTAAAGTTGTTGGAATTTTCACCAGCGGGGAACTGACCAGCTTAAAGGGAACTGTTTACTAAGGATATTAATGACTAGAAGTTGACGAGAAAAATTTGACCATTCGCGATCGCCTTCAAAAGTTCCAAAACAGGCTTTCAAAGCACAAATGACTAGAACATGACTAGAGAAGATATGAGGGAGATTCCCATAATTCTTACTCTGCCTATGTTTTTGAGATATAATTAACGGGCTTGGAGGGACTCGAACCCCCGACCTTATGGTCCGTAGCCATACGCTCTAATCCACTAAGCTACAAGCCCTTATTTTTATTCAACAGTAAACAATCATAGCATGGATTAAAACAATGACGCAAGATCTTGGGAAAGATCGGCAACTTTCTCATCTGAATGCCCAAGGAGAGGCACAGATGGTAGATGTATCTGACAAACAATCTACTAAACGAGAAGCTGTAGCCGCAGGTCAGGTGAGAATGTCCGAAGATACTTTAGCGGCGATCGAAGCTGGCAATACATCCAAAGGAGACGTACTCGGAACGGCAAAACTCGCTGGAATCATGGCAGCCAAACAAACGGCCAATTTAATTCCTCTATGTCATCCCTTACCATTGCACAAAATAGAAGTTAAGATCGTTGCCGATCGCGAACTTCCTGGATATCAAATTCAAGCTTCCGTAACAACCAAAGCAGAAACAGGCGTAGAAATGGAAGCTTTAACCGCCGTCTCAGTCGCCGCTTTGACGCTTTACGACATGGCAAAAGCGCTAGAAAAGTCAATGCAAATCGAATCAATTCGTTTACTGAGTAAGAAAGGTGGAAAATCGGGGAATGATGAATGATGAATGATGAATTATGAAAATTAAAAGTTCAAAATAGAGACGTAGCATTGCGGAGATCTGTACAAAGATTCAATAGCAAACCTTCTTTCCTTTCCCCTTTCCTCCTTTTTCCCGAAGCGAAGCGTTTCTCTAATCCCTAAATCACCAGTCACTAAAGATGCTATGTTTATGGGGATAAAATTAACATCAAATCTTACAGTTGCGGCAAAAGCATGACTTATCATCGAGTTTTACTCAAGCTAAGCGGCGAAGCGTTAATGGGAAATTTAGGGTATGGAATTGACCCCAAAGTCGTCGCCGATATCGCTCAAGAAATCTCGGATGTTGTTCGATTAGGAACCCAAATAGCCATCGTCGTCGGTGGCGGTAACATCTTTCGAGGAGTTAAAGCAGCCGCAGCAGGAATGGATCGGGCAACGGCTGATTACGTTGGCATGATTGCGACTGTCATGAATGCCATGACCTTGCAAGATGCGCTAGAACAAATAGAGATTCCCACACGAGTTCTCACGGCGATCGCAATGCAGGAAGTGGCAGAACCCTATATTCGTCGTCGGGCCATGCGTCATCTAGAAAAAGGACGAGTCGTAATTTTTGGGGCGGGTTCGGGGAATCCTTTTTTTACCACGGATACTGCTGCTGCTTTGAGGGCGGCTGAAATCAATGCTGAAGTGGTCTTCAAAGCTACTAAAGTTGATGGAGTCTATGATTCCGATCCTCATATCAATCCTAACGCCCGTCGCTATCGTAGCTTAAATTACGGTCACGTCCTTACTCATGACTTGCGGGTAATGGATGGAACGGCGATCGCGCTATGCAAAGAAAATAACATTCCCATCGTTGTTTTCGATCTGTCAGTGAACGGCAATATTATTCGTGCCGTGAAAGGAGAACCTGTTGGAACTATTGTCGGAGGTTTTTGTGAAGTTAGCTGAGGTCAAAGAAAATATGCAAAAGACCATTGAGTCAACCATGCGATCGTTTAATACGATTCGTACAGGTCGCGCCAATTCCTCTCTTTTGGATAGAATTACGGTAGATTATTACGGGAGCGAAACGCCTCTCAAGTCGCTGGCCAACATTAGTACGCCCGACGCAACGACGATTTCTATTCAGCCTTATGACAGAAGTAGTATGGCGGCAATAGAAAAAGCCATTTCGATGTCAGATCTGGGCTTAACCCCCAATAATGACGGTCAAATCATTCGCCTCAATATTCCCCCTTTGACGGCGGAACGTCGCAAAGAATTTGTGAAATTGGCAGGAAAATTGGCAGAAGAAGGGAAAGTAGCTTTGCGTAACATTCGTCGCGATGCGATCGATTCAGTTCGCAAGCAAGAAAAAAATCATGAGATTTCCGAAGATGAATCCAAGGATTTACAAGACCAAATTCAAAAAGTAACCGACCAATACACTGCTAAAATCGAGGAGCTTTTGGCCAACAAGGAAAAAGACATTGCAACGGTCTGATTCAATTTACTCACAATGAATAAAGATTAGCAACCTCGCTACAGCGAGGTTGTTTGTTATGTGTCTTGATTTTTTCAGGAAATTCTTTTGTTTTTCTTGATGAGTATTTAACAACTGTCAACTTTTCAGCAAGGATAAGCGATCGCGATTCCCCAACCAACCATAGTAAAACTGTTTTGCATAAATTTTTGTAACTCGACCAAAACATAGATAAAGAACTTTTATTTCAACTTTAAGGTGAAACTTGAAACTCTCAAAACCAGTCGATTGAATCGCTCACTTCTATTTCATGCCAATGTTAGCCATTATTTCGATCCTCTGTTTACCAAAGAAGAATTTGATGGGATGATTCCTTCAAAACCTATCTCTCTCACCAATCAAAATTTACGTAACCTATCTTTCAAAGGAAGAAATTTGCAGGGGGTTAATTTTAGCGGTTCGGATCTTCGAGGTTGCGATCTGAGTTACGCTCACCTGCAAGAAGCTAATTTTGAGAAAATCAAAGCTGGACACGAACCTAGAAAATTATTGGAATTAACAGCGATCGCGCTTTTTGTTGGTTTTATTGCTTTTCGTGCCTACACTCAGATAAGTTTTAATTCGATCGAGTTTGATTTCGATCCTCGGTGTATTGGCTTAGCAATTGCTAGTTTAGGAGTTGCGATCGCTCAAAGGACAAGGATAAAACCAATCGCGAGCATCGATCGCCAAAAGTCTTTGATTGAGACGATCGCGATGACGGTATCTGGGTCGGCATCGGGTGCGTTAATGGGTTATTACTACATTGGCCACCTTCACCTGACTCAAAAGATTCCTCATCTGGCTAGTTTTGGCGCTGTAATAGGCGCGATCGCTGTAGCTAGTCTTTTTTTCTCGCAGAAAAAAGATGCGACAATCGTTGCGATCGCTGCGTCTGGAGCTTTAGCAGCTTGTCATTTAACTTTTCTACTTGCTGTCAAAACAAGCGTTGCTTTTGGAACGAAATCTTTAGTTTCGGGAAGTTTTTGGGGACTTTTATCGTTAATTTCTCTTGTAGTCGTTATCTTTTCTTTTGACTTCGCCATTTGCCAGATTGGTTTGCTCTGTTGCACTTCTTTTCAAGGAGCCAATCTCACCAAAGCTAAATTTTCTGGTGCTTGTCTGGGCAATAGCAATTTTAGAAACGCGATCGGTTTTCGACGTTGAAGATTAATTAGACTTCTTGCTCTTATTCGCTTAAGGGGAAATTTTTTAGGCAAAAGCGTCAGAAAGTACGGGGGAAAACCTTCATTTATATTTTCTCAGTTTCCCCTTTTCCGTGAATGCGAACGATTATTTTTAAGTTTTTCCCATCAATGGTTCGGACAAAATTAAGCAGTGATGGTTCCGTAGTCATAAAGGCTATGGTAGTTAGGGGTGGGATTTTAATTAAAGTTGGCTCCAAACCTAACTGTTGAATAAATCGTTCGAGAAGATGATGATTGAGCGCACG
>JAAUUT010000119.1 GCA_012031035.1 Candidatus Altimarinota bacterium
CTGTTTCATTAAGCCTTTTAAGGTTGCTGCGGATTCGACTATTTCGATTTTTGGCACTCCTGTCATAAGTTTTAGGGACTTGAGTTTTCTTTCTTAAGTCTCTCATCACTTTTGCAAATTGGGATTAGTTAAAACTCATATCTTGCAGCAGTCGCAATAACCGCCGGGGAATCAATTCCCCGTCTTATATGCTAAGTCCATTAAAATAGACTGAAGATAGTTACCCAGTCGTCTTTAGACGACTTTATAGATGAGACAGCGATTTAAATCGCTGACGGACTGTTGAGAATGGTGCAAGATCTCAGTCTTAGTTACATCCGTGATAGAGCAGCTATCTTAGCAATTTTGCTTTTCTCTAACCCTTCTAGTTCCTTAAGATGCAACCATCCTTCTTTAACTAACCTCGCAAAAATAAAGACAAGCATCGAATAGCTATAATCATACTTGCCATCTACTTCATGTCTTCTGGCGCTGAGAAAATCGTGTAAATGCCACATATCCTCAAGTTCTGCGATCGCGCTAGCTTGTTCGCGTACTTGCTCGATTAGAGCTTTGATTTCTCGTTGATAAGCTCTCTCAAAAGCTTCTTGAGCTATTTCCTGCTCTATTTTAGACCACTCAGCTTCACTCACTTGCATTTTCAAACTTCAAATCGTTGGGCAAATATTAAAATTATTTCAAAATAAGGGAGCGTTCCTCTTAAAAAAGAACGCTCTTGTGCAATTATCTTTGATTGCCTTGCATCCCTCAACTTTTTCTAACGAACTAGATTGAGTAGTTCTTTAGGAGATGCTAGTAGATCGATTGCGACAAAGAAAATCTTGTTTTCAGGAGTAAGCAAAAATCTCCAAGCCATATTCATCCCTACACCAGCGCCAAACCAAGGGGTTTGCACTTTGCCAGTGACTTTGATTTGGGTGAAGCCATCTTCTGCGGGTTCTACGATTCCTCGCTCTGGTATTAACTTGAGGTTTTGGCACTCTTCTCTGAAGAATCGCAAAACAGCATCTTTCCCAACAATGGGTTTTTGGAAAGGAGGTTGCAAAGCGCCATCAGGAGCAAATAACTCGATTAGCGCATCGAAGTCATTGGCATTGAGGTTATCCATATATTTTAAGATGGTAGGATTGTCAACACCTTCAATTGCAACTTTGACTCGTTGCGAGATTTCTTGGGGAACCACAACAGGTTCGGCAACTCGCTCAATCGTTTTGCTCGGCTCGAATCCCATGTCAACTACAGAATTACGTAAGACTGTAATTTGCTGACCTGACTCTAGATTTCTGATTGCTTGCAAGATGGCTGCGGCGTTAGCAGAAAGTTGATAGCCCTTTGGTATCGGAGCGACAATTCCCTGTTCCATCCATTGTCCGAGTTGATACCAAAAACCTAGCTTGATGTTAGCAGACCAACTACCATAGGTTCTGCTAATGGGCGTATCGACGCGGTTTGCTAGATCGCACATAACCTGTGATTGCTCTCGGAAGTTCATTTGCCGAATTTGATTCATGGTGTTTTCGGCAAACTGCATATTAGCTGCACCAGGGGCAGCAATGGTGATTGTTTTACCCATTTCTAAGTAAGCAAACCAAATCAATGCGAGTTGATCTTCAGCACTAAGCTGATTAAATCTAGCAATTGTTGCAGGTACGGCATCAGCAGACAGAGTGTTCGGAAAAATCCCACGGGCTGAGTCAATGGTAAATGGCATAGTACAGATTCACCTTACTAGATTGCTAACTAGGAAAACTTTCAACTCGAAAGCTTTTCGAGGATGAATTTTTATTTCCTGTTCACTAGAATATCACATAATCTTTACAAATCTACATAAATCTTCATAATATTGTTCATAGCGGTTTTCAATTGAATAGACCAGGGTTATGCCCCCTAAATCCCCCAATTCTGGGGGACTTTGAGGTTTCCTCTCAATCATTGGGGGCGAAAACCGCTATCATAAAGATTGCTTGCATCACGCAAACACTACCATTAACAAGCATCTAAACACTTATGTTGTAATCGTAAAGCAGAAAGAAAATCTTAAAAAGAGTTACTTATCTTTAGCTTCTGAAGAATTTTTTAACACAAAAGGGTTGTGTTGTAGAAAGTATCCTACCAAGTACAAAGAACCACACAAAATGGTTAATCGTTCTGGGTAATCTTGGATTGCTTTATCTAAAGCGGCAAACAAATCTGAGAATGTTTTAACTCTTGTCAACTTAGGACAAATGCTTGCTGCTAGCGTTGCTAAGGCTTCTGGATTAGCGGTACTATGGTCGGGGACTGGGACGAGATAGAGGTGTTCGCCAGGACGCAGCAAAGCTTTAAAAATCTCGTCGTGTTCTTTGGTCGAAAGAATTCCCATTACCCAGGTTATAGGTTTATTTAAAGTATCGACGTACTGACGCAATGCTTGGGCGGCGGCGGGGTTATGCGCCCCATCAACGAGAAGCGGGGAATTGTTCCAAGTCGTCCATTGCAAGCGTCCCAACCAGCGAGTTTTTGCCATTCCTGCTTGAATCGCTTCTATGGGAATTTTCCACCCTTGCTGTTGTAAGATTTGCAAAGACGCGATCGCAATGGCAGAATTCATTAGCTGTATTTGCCCTAATAATGGCAATGGATACTCTATTCCTTGATAATTTGCCCAACCTTCTTTGATTGTTTGTGCTGGTTCTACCCAAATGGCAGGACAATTTAATTGTGCGATTCTTGCAGCAACAACTGCTTTTGCTTCGTCTGGAAGCTTGCCAATGACGGCGGGACAAGCGGGTTTGAGAATGCCTGCTTTTTCGCCTGCAATCTCTGCTAAAGTCGAACCTAAAACTTGCCAGTGTTCGCGACTGATGGAAGTTATAACGCTGACGAGAGGATTGCTACAAACATTGGTTGCATCTAAACGTCCTCCTAATCCTACTTCTATGATGGCAATATCGACTTGCGATCGCGCAAAGTAGAACCACGCCGCAGAGGTAATGACTTCAAACTGCGTTGGACTTTCTTCGTTAGGTGCGATCGCGCTTTGAATTTGTTGGATAATGTCTTCTAAATCTGTTGTAGAAATTGGCTTTTCGTTAATACAAATGCGTTCCGTCCAATCTATTAAATGCGGAGAGATATAGCGTCCGACTTTGTATCCAGCTTCTGTGAGTACCGCCGATAGATAAGCACAAACTGACCCTTTGCCATTGGTTCCGGCGACGTGAATAATCGGGATGCGGTGATGGGGATTTCCTAGCGTTGCTAGCAAGCGTTCTATACGTTCTAAACCGAGATGAACGCCAAAGCGTTGAAAGGGTTTGAGGAGAGAATCGATAGTCACGTAGAAGTAAATAGAATAGTCTTAATTACTAGAATATATTGTTTGCGCGTTGGTTTAGAGATATTTTTTTAGAAATTGCGCCTTGAAAAACTATTGAATTTAAAATGCTTGCGATCGCAACAAGACTTTTTTTATCGTTGTAATATCAAAGAATACTTAATGCAAAAGCAAACAAACTTTTTTGTTTAGAAATTAAGTTTTAACCTTAGAGAGACATGAGTTCTAAGCTTGATTGTAAGTCATCTAAAGGCACTAATATATCAGAGAGTACATCATTGGAGAGATAATTCGGCGTAGAAGTTATTTTTCCTCGACCAATTAGGTAAAAGTAATCTACATTAACTTGATTAGCAATTGCCCAAAAACAAGGATTAATAAATCTAGGAGAAAATATTTCTAATGCTTTTGTGCCAACTTGACACCACAATAGATTGGTCAATCCTGCACCATGAGGCGCAACCAGTGCTTCTGCATTAGCTAACAAAGCAATTTGTTCTACAAAACTATACTGTTCGAGATACACAGGAGTGAATCCCCATTTTTGCAAACAGTTTACAACTTCTTGTTCGTTAAGAATTTTTCTGCGTCTAGCTTTGGCTCTACTAATATATAATCTTTTGATGGGTTGAATATCAGCTTTCTGTTTCAAAAAATTATTTCTAAGAAAGTCGCAAATCCACGGAGACGGTGCATATAATTCGCCAGGTAAAGAAGGAATTATTAGATGTTCTACTAAAAAGTGTGACTTGGCTTGAAGGGGGAAAACTTTATCGGGATTAACCTCCAACATTGCCAAAGATTGAGTCGTAAAAGAACTGACTTTATTAATTAAAAATTTATCTATTTTATGATAATAATCTGAAAAAGTGTTATTAATAATTTCTAATCTTGGTAAAACATCGAGCAACCAATGATAATAGTTATATCCCCCTGCTGTAGCCAATACAGCAACAGTTCCCGGTAGTTCTTTACCTTTAGGCAATTCAAGGCGACACAATTCTGGATGTAAGTTAATATTGTCTATCTTGACACGAAAGTGTCTAGAAACATCTGCTAATAGTTTATTATCATGGGTAATCACAGCCCCTTCATCGCCTATTACTCTACAGTTAGAAGCAGATATTAAAAAAGTATCTGGATTAGTAAGAGTCAATTTTTTCTCAAAATTCTCATGGATGCGATCGTAAATGGAATTAGGAGGGGATGTTCGTAAAGTTTGTGAATAAGTGAAGGTTTTATAAGTGACATCAACAATATTATTTTTTTGACAGGTTTTCCAATAATCAAGGGAAAATGAATAATATCCTTGAATCATGGATTTTGAAAAAGGAGGCGTTAATCTAGCTAGACCTGTTTTCAAGGATGTAAAAATATATTTAAATTTCTCAAATACGATTCTTGTAGGAAGATAAAGATTATAGTCTTCTAGGATAGCTCTTAATAAATTTTTCACGGAGTTTTCTAGATTAATTCAAAGGTTATTTGATACTTCTTTGACCCGATCGCAAAATTTTTTAATGAGTTATTATTAATCTTTATATCTCTACTTTTTGTGAAAATTGATAAATTTCTGAACTAGAAAAATTGAACTGCGATCGCATTTTATTTATGCTCGACCTTTGGATACAACTTATAATTATCTAAGAGTGCCACGATTGTGGGTCAAGGGTAGATGAGGATTAACCTCCGGGCAGCGACAAAGCCGATTACAAAATTCTTTAAGTAACATTTCATCGCTTTGCCAACTAATGCCTGACAAGGTAATTCTTTCTTTGGGCGGCATAAAAGTTTTATTCTTCATGACACTCTATATATGGTTAGTGCAATTAATCCAAAGGAATAATATAAACCCACTCTTTATAATCGGAAGTTTTATTTTCTGTAATTGCTGTTAATTTTTCTTTGAGTTTTTCTGTAATTGGTCGATTTTCTGGCAATTCAAATCTTTCAATTTTTTTGACGGGAGTAATTTTAGCTGCTGTCCCACTTAAGAATACTTCGTCAGCAATAAATAATTCCGATTTATCAACTGGTCTTTCTAATACTGAAATTCCTGAATCTTTGGCTAGCGTTAAAATGCTATCTCTAGTAATTCCTTCAAGGATATCTTGATCGTTTCCTGGCGTGATAATTTGTCCATTTCTAACGATAAAAATATTCATGCCTGTCGCTTCGCAGACTTTCCCTTGAGAGTTCATCAAAATTGCCTCATCGAAGCCAGATTCTACAGCTTCTGTTTTAGCTAATGCAGAGGTAATATAAGCGGCTGTAATTTTTCCTCGTAAAGGGAAACTGCGATCTTCTTGACGATACCAAGAACTAATCCGACAATTAATTCCGCTAGCAGGTAAATAATCGTCCATTTCTAAGCCGTAGACTAAGAAATCTTTTTCAATATTATGCAGTCGCGGTGCAATTCCTAAGCCAGAACTATAGACGAGGGGACGTATATAAAAAGATTGAGAAGGTCGATTTTTTTTGACAAAATCAACAATAATACTTTCAATTTTATCGGCTGGGAGATCGTAATTTAAAAACTTAGCACTTTGACTCAATCGCTTGCAATGGCGATCTAATCTAAATAATAAAATTTGGTTGGGATTCTGTGAATCGGGAATGCCGCGCAATCCGCCAAAAGCTGCTGTCCCGTAGTGTAAAGCATGGGTAGCAACGGAGATTTTGGCATCTTCAAAGGGAATAAATTGATGTTCAAAATAGGCAATCGGTAGAAATTTGTGCATCGTTATTTCAGGAATATGTAACTCTACAAAGGGCGACTTGCGAATCGCCCATATAATTCAGTTATACTCGTTCAAGCCAACCAATTAGATTTTGTTTTTGAATTTCTGAAGGATTTTCTATCCTTACCACTTCATAGCGACCGGGTTGGGGAGAGGCTAGTTGAACTGAAAGCGTCTTCAATTCGTCTTGATGGAAGACGGTAACTTGAATGATATCACCGACGCGATGGTCTTTGAGGCGTTCGTTTAATTGTTCGATACTTACTCTGATTCCATTAATCGCTAAGAGTTCGTCTTCTGCATCGATTCCTGCTAATCCAGCAGGAGAATCAGCTTCAACAAATTTAACGATTTGTTTGCCATTTTCTGCTTGTACTTTTATGCCGAGATAGGGACTGGCATCTTCTTCAAGAATGCTTTTGAGTTGCAATCCGAAGGGTTCGAGGTATTTATCGAAGGGTAATTCTTCAAGTCCATCGATATAACGTTCAAAGAAATCGCTTAAATCTATTTCTGCAATAGATTCGATCGCATCTTGCAATTGTTCGGGAGTAAAACCGATTTCATCTTTGCCAAATTTTTTCCACATTAGACGCATGACATCATCTAGCGATCGCGTATTTTTGTGACGTTCTCGAATTAATAAATCTAGCAATAACGAGACGAGTTCTCCTTTTAAATAATAGGATATTTGAGAGTTATCGCTATTAGCATCTCGTCGATAAAGTTTAATCCACGCATCAAAACTTGACTCGCTTAATGGTTGTACTTTACGTCCTGGAATACTTAGAAAACGAGTAATTTCTTGACTTAAATTTTTCAAGAAAGTTTTAATATCGTAGATGCGCGATCGCAAAGGAATTACCATATCATAATAACTGGTCGTTCCTTCAGAAAACCATAATGAAGTTGTATAATTCTCTCGTTCGTAATCAAAAGTTTCTAAAGCCTTTGGACGAATTCGCTTCACGTTCCACAGATGAAAGAATTCATGAGCAACTAGTTGCCTAAAGCGATTATATCGCTCTTTGTCGCGAAACCCGTAGCGAGAATAGATTAGCGAACAAGAATCTTTATGCTCTAATCCTCCAAATCCATTATTAGTTAAATGTAGTAAAAAAAAGATAGCTTTCATAAGGCAATATGCCATACAGATCGGCTTCAACTTCGACGATCTTTTTTGTATCTTCAATAATTTTTTCTGGATTGGCATTGCCTTCTCCCCAAATCGCTAATCTATGGGGTTTCCCTAAAACCTCAAAATCGTAGAGACGATGGATACCGATTTCAAAAGGGCTATCAACTAAAGTATCAAAATCTTGCGAGCGAAATGTTTTACTTTTCCCTGGAACAGAAGCTAAGGAAGTAATAATTTTCCAATCTGGTTTTGGCGGTACAATTGTAACTTCAATGGGCTGCTTTTCTAATCCTGGAATAAAGAAAAACAATGCCGCACCATTAAAATAACCGTGAGTGGCATCTAAATGATTTGTTCGTACTGTAAGTTCGTTGGCAAAAACGCGATAGCTAACTTGTATTTCAGAACAATTTTCTGTCTCTATTTTCCAGGAATTTTTACTAATCTTTCGACTTTTTAATCTTTGTTGGCAATCGCTACTTTTAGCAACAAAATCTTGTACGTATCTTGCATATTCTCGTACTAAATACGAGCCAGGTGTCCAAACAGGCATCTTAAGATCGAGTGTAGAAGATTGCCAATTTTTTACCCACAATGTTACCTCGAAAAGATGCGAAGTAGGCCGAGACATGGCAACCTCATAGGAAATGACGGGAAGAGTTGAAGAGGTTTGAGGCGGATGAACGAGAGTCGCTTTAGTCATTATCAAAAATTGGTGTGTAGAATTGCCAAAAATTAAGCTGTAGCTAATTTAATGTTAAATTATTTGAAGGTTAATTTACTGAAATCCCCATTATGTCTGCTGCTAAAGAAAATACTAAATCTATTAATCTAAGTTTGCTAACAGTTGTTTTGTTACTGTTGGTAGTTGTTATTTGGGTAGGAATTAGACTTGTATTTCCAGATAGTTCAACGATTTTGGCTGGGATGCGACCAGAAAATCTGGGAATCCGCGAAGGAAAATTACTTTCTTGTCCTACTACACCTAACTGCGTTAGCAGCCAAAGTACGGATGCAGAACATACTATCGAGCCTTTGACTTATCAATCTAGCACAACAGAAGCGATCGCAAATCTAAAAAGCATTATTCAAAGTCAAGAAAGAGCAAAAATTATCGCCGAAACTGATAATTATCTTTATGCTGAGTTTGCTAGTCACTGGATGGGATTTGTAGATGATGTAGAATTTTATGCTAACGAAGCTACAGAAAAGATCGATGTGAGATCGGCTTCTCGTTTGGGTGAGTCAGATTTAGGCGTAAACCGTCAACGGGTAGAAAGCATTAGAAATCAGTTAAAGAGCTTTTAATATTCCTATGATGAGCTAGCGATCGCAAAGCAGCTTTAAAGCTGCTTCTTTTTCTACCACAAATCGATCGCAGCTTCATACAGTTTGTTTTTCAAAAAAGTACCCCCCCGTTAAATTAAACAGGTTTAATCATCTAATTAATGCGCGGTTTGGATCCCCCTAGCTTCTAGATCTGGGGATCCAAACCGCGCCAACAAATAAAACGGAGCGGTAGCGACCTCCTTATTTTCTTGGTCTAAGGCTGTACAAGTTTTACTTTTCGCGGTAATATTAGTTTGGTCGCGAAAACAATTCTTATGTACGCCACTCAAAAAATCAACTTAGACGACTTAGTAATCAGGAATTTAACGCCCTGACTTCTTTGTGTCGTTTGAGTAAAAATCTTTTTAACGTGGCGTTGTACGAATGTAGACAATACTTTTTTACTCAAAGGAAGCGTCTGACTTATGAGTCTAACTACCATTGTGTAAGTTGAATGAAAACTATCGGTTGCTTAATACCGATATTGCTCAACAGACTATGCGAGTGGTAGATAGAAGCATGAAATCTTTTTTGGGGCTGCTTAAAGCAATTAGCCTAGGGCGTTGTGACCAAAAACCTAAATTGCCCAATTACTTGCCAAAAGATGGATATTTCCCTTTGATTATTCCTCGCGTCAAACTTAGAGATGATGGGACTTTTGCTGTTCCCATGTCTCAACAATTTAAACGAGAATATGGGGAAATTAAAATTAAGCTCCCAGAAAGACTTAAAGACAAAAATATTTCTGAGGTACGAATACATCCCAAATACTCGGCTCGATGGTTTGAGATTGAATATATTTATGAAGACGAAAAAGTAGAAACATCTGTTAATTCCAATAAGGCTATTGCTATTGACTTGGGAGTTGATAACTTGTGTGCTTGTATTGACACTGATGGGCATCAATTTTTGATTGATGGAAAACGAATTAAAAGCATTAATCAGTGGTACAACAAACGCAATTCGCTCCTTCAATCTCTGAAAGACTCTCAAGGGATCAAATCGTTTACTTATAAACAGGCAAAACTTTATCAATGGCGAAATAACTGCCTTAGAGACTATTTGAATAAAGCTGCTAGGTTGATAATTGACCATTGCCTATCCCATCAAATAGGAAAACTGATAGTTGGTTACAATCCAGGGATCAAGCAAGAAATTAATATTGGGCGCACAAATAATCAGAACTTTGTTCAAATCCCCTTTTGGCAGTTGAGACGGAAGCTTGAAGCACTTTGTTCTAGATATGGAATTGTTTATCAAGAGCAAGAAGAATCCTACTCTTCTAAAGCTAGTTTTTACGATCGAGACGAGATACCTGTCTATAACGCTGACAATCCCAGTAAGCATAGTTTCTCTGGGAGGAGAATTAAGCGGGGATTGTATAAGACTAAAAACAAGCATCTGGTTTCAAGCGATCTAAATGGCAGTGCCAATATTTTGGTTAAAAGTAAGCACAGACTCAGTTTTGAGCGAGTGTCTAGCGGGTTTTTGGCTAACCCTTTAAGGATTTTTATCTCTTAAGAATCCCCCGCATTCTATGCGTGGGGAGTGTCAACTTCGTCTAACTCAATTTCCAAAGGCATATTCTTACCATTGGCGAATCGACGAGTCATTAAGCTAATAAGAGAATTCGATAGCATAATATTTTCAAGATATGTTAGATTTATATGTCTCTTGGGAAGAGTATCATCAAAATATCGAAACTTTAGCTGTCAAAATTTATCAATCGGGTTGGGATTTTAATCAAATTGTTTGTTTGGCAAAAGGAGGAGTGCGCGTCGGAGATATTCTCTGTCGATTGTACAAACGACCACTCGCTATCCTCTCAGCAACTTCTTATGGAGGAGAGGAAAATCGCATTCGAGGGGAAATTACTTTTTCCAAACACCTGTCAATGACAACCCCAAGCTTAGGAGAGCGAGTTTTATTGGTAGACGATCTCGTCGATTCTGGCATTAGCTTATTAAAAGCGATTGACTGGTTAAAAGAACATTATGGCGATAAGATCGCAGAAATTCGCACGGCAGTTATTTGGTATAAAGCTAGCTCTGCGATCGCGCCCGATTACTACGTCGATTATTTACTCGATAATCCCTGGATTCACCAACCTTTTGAAGAATACGAGCAAATAACTCCCGCCGGTCTAGCTTCACGTTACGGGAAATAGGAAGCGTACTACATTGACCAGCGATCGGTTATCAGTATTTCTCTCCTACTATTAAAGATGAGATATATTGCGTTTTTACTAAACTTCCGACTTTCGACTTCAAGACGATTTGATTTCTGCCTTCAAAAAGCTAATGACTAGCTTCTGCATCTATCTGTTCTAAAAGAGTTTGTGCTTGTTCGCAAAGTAATTGGTGACATAGACCATTACTAGCCAATAAACCACCCCATTGCCTAACATCGCCGTTGTTGTAGGTCAAAGGTTTGCCATCAAAATGGGTAAACTTTCCACCCGCTTCTGTCAGAATGAGTTCTGGTGCAGCAAAATCCCAATCTTTGGGCGCAGATTTGCCAGAAAGAGAAATATAAATATCCGATTGTTTTTCTAGGATAGTAGAAATTTTACAGCCAACGCTGCCTACGTAGTTTTTGCCTTTAATGGGAAGGCGATCGATGAGTTTCTGGAAACGTTCGTCTCGGTGGGTACGACTGACTACTAACGATAAATCTTCAGGGCGATCGCGATCTGATACTTGTATCTGAGTTACTTCTCCTTGCAGTGTTTCAACAAATGTTCCTTTCCCTTTGCTGGCAAAATAAATTTTTTCTGCTTCAGGCACGGCAACCACTGCCACGATTGGACGACCTTGGTAAGCTAGCGCAATGTGAATGGCATATTCTCCAGTTTTGTCGATGAAATCTCTCGTACCATCGAGGGGATCGATAATCCAAACCCAAGGAAAAGGAATTGGTTCGTTTCCTTGATGGGTTTCTTCGCTCAGATAACCAAACTCTTCTATGGCAAAAGACGACTGAAGTTTTTCTAAAATATAATGATTGGTAGCAAGATCGGCAGCAGTTACCGGACCATCTTTTTTATCCTCTTTGATATTTAGATTTTCTTTGCCATGATAATAGGAACGTAAAATATCAGACGCGCCCCAAGTCACAGAACGGGCGATCGCCACGACTTCTTCTACATTTACTGTTAGATCGATCTCCAACGTTAACCCCTGATGGTAATAGTTTTTTCTTTGATTATTCTAGGGGAAATTGGGGAATGGCGATCGGGGATTAGGGGAAAGGGAAAAGGTTAAAGGGGAAAAGATAGATGAAAATTTCCCCTTTCCCCCGGATCCTTTTCGCAAAAATCTTTTTAATCAATTCGATAAGTAGAAATTCTCAGACAAGATATTAGAGTTCCGAGCCAGACAACGATATACTAGGCATTGAAAAAAATCGACCGATCCCGATCGACAGTCTAACTAAAATTGTATTTAGCTCTCACATTAGCAGAGTAATCCATCGGGTTAACAGGTTCCTAACCAAAAACCTGCGTTTGATTCACAGGAAAGGTACAGAAACTGCCCAGCCTTTCCTCCTACCGATAGATCGGGGGTTTCCAGGCAGGAAAAAAGATGAATCCAGGAATTGACCTACAAGAAAGTTTCATTAAATCGCTCATCGATTTGGGAATCCCGGCTGGTGCCGCTAAAGCGCTTTGGATGCCCCTACCCATGTTTCTAACAATCATTGGGGCAACCGTAGGGGTTTTAGTAGTTGTGTGGTTAGAAAGAAAAATCTCTGCGGCTGCTCAACAGCGCATCGGGCCCGAATATGCCGGCCCATTGGGAGTTTTACAGCCAGTTGCCGATGGGATCAAACTAGTTTTTAAAGAAGATATCATTCCCGCTAAATCCGATCCTTGGTTATTTACCCTGGGACCTGTTTTGGTGGTACTACCTGTCTTTATTTCTTACTTAATCGTACCGTTTGGGCAAAATTTGGTAGTTACCGACTTAAATGTAGGCATATTTCTGTGGATTACCTTATCGAGTATCGTTCCCATCGGGTTGTTGATGTCCGGCTATGCCTCGAACAACAAATATTCTCTTCTAGGAGGGTTGAGAGCCGCCGCTCAATCAATCAGTTACGAAATTCCTCTGGCTTTGTCGGTATTGGCGATCGCGATGATGTCCAATAGCCTCAGCACGATCGATATCGTCGAACAACAATCGGGCTATGGAATTCTCGGCTGGAATATTTGGCGACAGCCTGTCGGGTTTCTCATCTTTTGGATTGCCGCTTTAGCAGAATGCGAACGCCTGCCCTTCGACCTTCCCGAAGCTGAAGAAGAACTCGTTGCTGGCTACCAAACCGAATATGCTGGCATGAAGTTTGCTTTATTTTACTTAGGCTCTTACGTTAATTTAGTCCTCTCCGCACTGGTTTTTGCCGTTCTCTACCTGGGTGGCTGGGAATTTCCCATTCCGCTCGATCGCTTGGCTGGTTGGTTGGGGCTAAACGAAACTAGCGCTTGGCTGCAAATTATTACGGCTTCGTTGGGAATTACCATGACTATTCTCAAAGCCTATTTTCTAGTTTTCATCGCTGTTTTGTTACGATGGACAGTACCCCGCGTTCGGATCGACCAACTCCTCAATTTAGGTTGGAAGTTTCTCTTGCCAGTCTCTTTAGTCAATCTACTGCTAACGGCTGCCTTGAAACTAACTTTTCCTTTTGCTTTTGGTGGTTAGACAAGGAAGTCGGAAGTTGGACGTGAAAACAATTAACCATCAACCACGAACAACTAACAAAAGACAAATGACTAATGACCAATGACAAAGGACAAACGATATGTTTAACCAAATTCTCAAACAAGTTAAGGATTACACAAAAGAAAGCATACAAGCGGCAAAATACATCGGTCAAGGTTTTTCCGTGACCTTCGACCATATGCGTCGCCGTCCAGTTACCGTCCAGTATCCTTACGAAAAACTCATTCCTTCAGAACGCTTTCGCGGCAGAATTCACTTTGAATTCGACAAGTGTATCTCCTGCGAGGTCTGCGTCCGAGTTTGCCCGATTAACCTGCCTGTCGTCGATTGGGAATTTGATAAGAGCGTTAAAAAGAAAAAGCTCAAGCACTACAGCATCGATTTTGGCGTTTGTATCTTCTGTGGCAACTGCGTGGAATATTGCCCTACTAATTGTCTATCCATGACAGAAGAATACGAACTCGCTTCCTACGATCGCCACGAACTCAACTACGATAACGTAGCCTTGGGACGTTTACCCTATAAAGTCACTCAAGATCCAATGGTTACTCCTTTACGCGAGTTGGGATATCTACCCAAAGGAGTCCTTGACCCCCACGACTTACCATCGGGTAGTCAGCGTCCCGGCAAGCGTCCAGAGGAAATCGTTAAAGAAATGGAATCTAAATAGGGTACTGGTGAATGGTGATTAGGGATTGGCGATCCGACGCGCACGCTCTCTCTTGCCGTTAGACGAAGCGGTAGGAGCATCGAGGGGATTAAAGATTAGGGACTAATTAAATTGCCTGATTTCCTAGTTTCCCAGTTACCATTCACCATTCACCATTCACCATTCCCCAGTAAAGAGAGGAGAACAAAAATTGTGAATTTAGCTGAAGGCGTTCAAATCGTTTCATTTGGTATTTTGGCTGTCATGATGCTTGCGGCAGCTTTAGGTGTAGTCCTGTTGTCTAACATCGTATATTCCGCTTTTTATTAGCAGGCGTTTTTATGAGTATTGCAGGGCTTTATCTCCTGCTCAATGCTGATTTTCTCGCCGCCGCACAAATTTTGATTTATGTGGGTGCTATCAACGTATTGATCCTCTTCGCGATTATGTTGGTCAACAAACGCGAAGAGTTTGCCGCTATTCCCGGACGTTGGATTCGACAGGGAGCAACAGCGCTCGTCTGTTTGGGCTTATTTATTTTGTTGGCAACAATGGTTTTAGTGACTCCTTGGTCGCTTCCTGCCACTGCACCCGTCGCGATCGAGAGTACGATTGTAGAAATTGGCAAGCACTTCTTTAGCGACTTTTTATTGCCTTTTGAGTTAGCTTCAGTCTTGTTATTGATGGCGATGGTTGGTGCGATTATTCTGGCGCGTCGCGATCTGATTCCAGAACCCGAACAACCAAGTGATGTTCCTTTGATGTTGCCCGAACGCCCTCGCGAATTAACGTCTGTTGGCAATAACCCTTCTGAATTTTAGTTGACTTCTGGGCGCTACCTTTTAATCACAATCGAGAGAAAATTTATGCAGTTGCAACTGGAATATTATTTGTTATTGGCGGCCGCGCTTTTTTGTATTGGGATTTATGGTTTGATTACCAGCCGCAATGCCGTTCGAGTTCTCATGTCTATTGAGTTGATGCTCAATGCAGTCAACTTAAATTTGATGGGTTTTTCTAATTTTTTAGATCCGGCAGAGATTAAAGGTCAAATTTTTACGATTTTTGTAATTACGGTTGCAGCAGCAGAAGCCGCAGTTGGTTTGGCAATTATTCTGGCAATTTATCGCAACCGCGAAACAATCGATATGGAACAGTTTAATTTGCTTAAATGGTAAAGTTCTAATCATATTGTTTTAATAATTAGCCAAGCTTTCTTAAGGAAACTTGGCTTTTTCGATCTATTGGGTTGATTTTGTTTGGCTGGCTATTTCAGCTTGCTAAGCGAACGCGATGTTTTTGGGCGATCGCCGTTTCTAATCTTTCGATAAGAGGTTAACAATCTTTTCTCTCTAAAAACTAGCGATCGCGCATTCATTTTTTCACGATTACAAAGGTCGGTAGACTCGGTAATTAATATTCGGGAAAATATTATCCATTTCTTCGACTTTGCTCAACCAACCCGCATCGATCTTTTCTGCATTAATATCTTCATAGAGTTTATTGAGACGCAATAAGTGCGATCGCGTTCTGCGCACTGCATAAGGAACCATGGTTCCCGTCCGCATAATAAACGCCCAATCGGAAGACTGTGCCAGCAATAACTCTCTCGCCGCTTGATTGAGCGCTCGTTCTTCAAGTTCGTCGGTGGCTTCTCGTTTGCTCAATTCTATCGTGCGTTCGGTCGCTTTATGCAAGTGGGGATAAATCCAAGCATTGGTATCGTTGAGCCAATATTCGTGAAATCCTTTATAACCCCAGCTTGACTGGGAAGGACGGCAAACTTGCTGAGTAGGATTGCCTTGTAAATAATCGGCTAGGTGCGTCATATCAAACGTATTTTGATCGTGCCAAGCCTTACGGAATAAGTAATCAATAAACCAAGGCCCTTCATACCACCAGTGACCGAATAATTCGGCATCGTAGGGAGAGACAACAATTGGCGGACGCTGCATCATCCCTGCCAGCGAGCCTACTTGCTGTTCTCGATTGTACATAAAGTTCCCCGCGTGTTCTGCCGCCTTTTCCCGCGCCCAGTAAGGGTCGTAGAGCGCTTTTTCGGATAGTCCTGCATGACGACTGGTAATCTTGTGATATTTAATCCCAATGTTTTTGCGCTGACCGTTGGGCATAATGTAGGGCTTGATGTATTCGTATTCTGCTTCCCAGCCCAAATCCTTGTAAAACTCTCGATAAGCTGGATCGCCGGGATAGCCCACCTGAGACGACCAAACCTGTTGAGAAGATTCGTGATCGCGTCCGAAAGCCGCCACGCCCGTTTCGGTAAAAATCGGCGCATAATTGCCAAATCGAGGACGGGGGCGACCGTAGAGAATACCGTGTCCGTCAACGAGGAAATAACGCAAGCCAGCATCGGCCAGCATCCGCTCTGCCCCTTCATAATAAGCGCATTCTGGCAGCCAAATTCCTTTGGGCGGACGACCGAAGTTTTCTTCGTAATGTTCGCAAGCTACCTTGATTTGTGCCCAGACAGCTTGCGGATACATTTTCATCAAGGGAAAATAGCCGTGTGTCGCGCCGCAGGTAATGATTTCTAGGTTGTTGCTATCAAGAAATTTTTGAAGCAGAAACGAGATCGCGATCGCAACGTTCCCAAGTTGTGCGAATTTCATGAATTCTTTGGCATAATATTCAGCTAAGTAACGAATATGCCCGTTCTGTTCGTTATGCTTAATTTCTTTTTGAACGAGTTCTTCTAGCTGGGCGAGGTGTTTATCATACCGATCTTGTAAGAGCGGATCTCGTAACATCGACACCAAAGGAGGTGTCATGCTCATGGTTATCTTAAAATCAATCCCATCTCGCTTTAATCCTTCAAAGACGTGCAACAGAGGCACATAAGTTTCTGTAATAGCTTCATAAAGCCATTCTTCTTCCAAGACATAATCGCTTTCTGGATGTCGAACGAAAGGTAAGTGAGCGTGAAGGACGAGAGCAACATAACCGAGGGCCATACCAATTACGAGAGCCTTATTTATAGTTAAGTGAATAAAACTTGGATATGAAGTTTAGTAAATTTTATACTATCTTAAGGATCTTAAAATGGGAGATGCGATCGAAAATACGATTTCTTTTAATAAAAGTTATTGAGTTTTAGCTTAGCGTGACAAAAAATCGTTAGCGACGACATTATCTATCCGATAAATTTCTTTGTCGCACTCTCAAAACCGACTCCTTTAATCTTAAATCTTCTGTGTTGCAACCACCTAACATGCAGACAGCCTCTGGACAAGACACCCCGACTCCCGTGTCGATCGAGCTTTTGCTGTTTGTTGACGAGCGTCCTAGTTCTCAGGAAATCATGCGGCAAATCAAAAATTACATTCAAAGCGTCGAGACAGAGCCTTCGATGACTTTGCGCGCGATCGAAATTGGAGAGCAACCGCATCTGGTCGAGCATTTCAAATTGATTGCAGCACCAGCTTTGGTCAAAATTTTCCCAGAACCCAGACAAACGCTAGCAGGCAGTAATATAATCCAACAACTAAAAAAATGGTATCCTCGCTGGCAACAGGAAATCGCCGAGCAACAGATAAGCAAAACCGACTCAAAAGTATCTTCGAGACTCGACAACATCAGCTATGCAGCCGAACTGATCGGATTGTCTGATGAAGTATTTCGTCTCAAAAAAGAAAAAGAGGAACTTCTAGAGCAGTTGCAATTCAAGGATCGAGTTTTGGCAATGTTAGCTCATGACCTGCGCAGTCCTCTAACGGCGGCTTCTATGGCGGTAGAAACCCTCGAATTAATCGAGAAGCAAGAGAAGAACGAGCGAACGATTCAACTAACAGAACAATTACACAAGCAAGCTCGCAAACAGTTTCAGATCGTGAACCGAATGATTACCGAGATTCTGCAAGCGTCTAAAAGCACGAATGCCGAACTGCGAGTTCATTTCGATCGATTCTATTTGCAATCATTGTGCGACGATATCTTACCTCAGTTTGCCGAGCAGATTCAGAGCAAATCTCAAACCCTAGAAACCGATATTCCTCAAGATTTACCTTCTGTCTATGCCGATACCGAGCTAATTCGTCAAGTCATTGTCAATCTTCTCGATAATGCCTGTAAGTACACGCCTGAAAGCGGTAAAATTAGCGTCTCGATTCTCCACCGAACCACTCAAAAAATTCAAGTTAGCATTAGCGACACTGGGCCTGGCATTCCAGAAGAAAAACAAGAACGAATTTTTGAAGAACATTTTCGACTCCAACGCGATGAAGCCAAGGAAGGATACGGCTTAGGTCTGTCAATGTGTCAAAAAATTGTCCGCGCTCATTACGGTCAAATTTGGGTCGATAGCATTCTAGAGCGCGGTAGTTGTTTTCATTTTACCTTGCCTGTTTATCGATAAGATAAGTTGGCTTCAGACGCACGGTCAGAAAATTGAAGAGAATAAAGGCGAGCATAATAACCATGGCGAGCGAGTAACTCAGAGTGAGAACCCAACTCCACAATCCGTCCTCGCTCCATCACCGCAATCTGATACGCCTTTTCGATCGTCG
>JAAUUT010000120.1 GCA_012031035.1 Candidatus Altimarinota bacterium
TCTGTGCGTTCCACTATATCTACACTAAAGAATTTACTGCTAATCCGTTTGCACAATTTTTAACGATCTCTGGTATTTCTTCATCTGACGAAGCAGCAAGGTTTTCCGTACACTACAAAATAACGCTTCTCGGTTTCAGGCACAAAATCTTCAATCTGTCGAACGCATATGCTCCTTCAATGATGCCCTTGAATTTCTGCATCTGGACTAACACTGTTTCGATTTCCGAAGGTTCCCTAATTATCGAACCCACTGAAGTTTTGAGAGATTTAACGTAATCTTTAATAAAAAATCTTTCCCAACCAAGTTTAGTTAACTCGCTCTCCAAATTGTCATTAAGTGAATAAACTTTAGTTTCTGGTGTTAAATCGGCGATTAAGGGATACCAGTTTGGGAGATAGTGTGTAGCTAAATACTCGGTCTTAGAAGTCAGCATACTCGAACTCGCACTTTCTACGAGATTAACCAATCGCTCGTAATCCAAGGGTGAAAGCATCCAACCTCGATAAACCACTTTTGAGCCTGATTCTAGGATTGGCAGAATCTTTAACGAACCAGAACCGAGGGATTCTAAAGAAGTAACAGCAGTTGCAAATCCTGCGCTTTGTATGCAAGCGAATTGTTCTTCGTATACAGGATCTACTTTTTTGCGATTGAAGTAATCGCTAGGAAAAAGAAAGATCTTCATATTTACTCCAAAAAAATCGTATAAAAGTTCTATGGAAACTCAAAGTTTAGTTAATTTTTTAATTAAGATGGAGTTAACAAAAGATTAAAAGAATCAGAGCGATCGCGATTGCCAAAATGAACGAGCATAAAGCAATTCCATCTTGGCTGCCAGGATTAAAATGGTTGCTGTCTTACAAGCGCGTCTGGTTGCGAGGAGACGTACTGGCAGGGGTGACGGTAGCAGCCTATTTAATTCCACAGTGCATGGCTTATGGAGAATTGGCAGGCGTAGAACCTGTAGCCGGATTATGGGCTATTTTGCCGCCAATGATAATTTATAGCTTATTTGGCTCGTCGCTTCAACTTTCGGTCGGGCCGGAATCGACGACCGCAGTGATGACGGCTGCTGCAATAGCACCTTTAATCGGCGCTAATGAAAGCAATTACGCAATTTTAGCCTCTTTTTTGGCAATAATTGTAGGAATAGCCTGTATTATCGGCTATTTCGCTCGATTGGGTTTTCTCGCAGACTTGCTATCGAAACCGATTTTGATCGGTTATATGGCTGGGGTAGCCTTGATTATGATAGGGGGACAACTCGGCAAGATTGGCGGCATCGACCTTGAGGCGAATACTGTCTTGGGGGAAGTCGTTGAATTTCTCAACAGATTGCCGCAAATACACTTTCCCACGATAATTTTAGCAATACTCGTTTTAATCTTTTTATTCATCGTTCAACGCCGCTTTCCGACCTCTCCCGCCCCGTTGCTAGCGGTGTTGCTGGCAACGAGCGCAGTAGTTATATTTAATCTTGACGAGCGAGGAGTAGCGGTAATCGGGGATATCCCAGCAGGTTTACCAAGCTTTGCCTTGCCAAAAGTTTCGATTCGGGAAATGCAACAACTCATCGCTTCTGCGATTGGCATTGCGATCGTCGGCTATTCAGATAATGTATTAACAGGACGGGCATTTGCTTCTCGCAACCGCTACAAAATTGATGCTAACCAAGAGTTATTAGCGTTGGGCGCTTCCAATTTAGCTAACGGATTCATGCAGGGATTTCCTGTCAGCAGTAGCGGGAGTCGCACGGTTATCGGGGATTCTTTGGGTAGCAAGACGCAAGTATTTTCCTTGGTGGCGCTGATTGTAGTTGTCTGCGTGTTGTTATTTTTGCGTCCGATTTTGGCACAATTTCCTAATGCAGCTTTGGGCGCGATCGTTATTTATGCTGCAACAAAACTGATTGAAATCTCGGAATTTCGCAGATTATGGGGATTTCGCAAAAGTGAGTTTGCCCTAGCTGCGATCGCAACTGTTGGCGTTGTCTTGACTGATATTCTAGTCGGCGTTGCCGTTGCGGTAGGTTTATCGGTTATCGATTTGTTTGCTCGCTTAGCACGACCCCACGACGCAGTTTTAGGCGAGGTTACAGGATTGGCAGGATTGCACGATATTGAAGATTGGAAAGGTGCTAAAACGATACCAGGATTAATCCTTTATCGTTACGATGCGCCTCTATGCTTTGCCAATGCAGAAAATTTCAAGCGACGGGCTTGGAGTGCGATCGAGGCAGAAATCAATCCAGTAGAATGGTTTGTACTTGACACAGAGGCAATTGTCGAACTCGATATTACGGCTGTCGATATGTTGGAAGAATTGCGGCATGAATTAGCCTCTCGTGGCATTACTTTTGCCATGACGCGAGTCAAACAAGATCTCTACGCTCAGCTTAAGCGAGCGAGTTTTATAGAAAAAGTAGATAGCGATCGCATTTATCCAACTTTACACACCGCGATTGCTGCTTTTAAAGATCGCGATCGGGAAAAATATGTCGAATAACGGAGCATCTCTACAAAAAGGGAAAAATGTATGGAAGTTTTTCCCGTTGACCAAATAACTATTAATTCATCGTTACTATAGATAAATAAATGTAAAGAAATAATAAGACTCGAATATGCCCAAGGTTATTGTCGTCGGTGCGGGAATTGGAGGATTAACCGCAGGCGCATTGCTTGCTCGTCGCGGTTACGATGTAACTATATTTGAGCAAGCTTTTGTACCAGGAGGATGTGCCTCTACTTTTAAACGTCGCGGCTTTATTTTTGATGTCGGTGCGACCCAGGTCGCGGGGTTAGAATCTGGGGGAATCCATCATCGGATTTTTAAAGAATTGGAAGTTGAATTGCCCGTTGCAATGCCTTGCGATACTTCTTGTGCCGTGTTTTTGCCAGGAGAAAAAGAACCAATTAATGTTTGGCGCGATCGCGAAAAATGGCAAGCTGAAAGACAAAGGCAATTTCCTGGAAGCGAACCTTTTTGGCAGTTGATGGAAAAATTATTTCAAGCCAGTTGGAACTTTCAATCTCGCGATCCCGTTTTGCCACCTCGGAATCTTTGGGATTTATGGCGGTTGGTGTCGGCAGTAAGGTTGGATACGCTAACCACCGTCCCGTTTACTCTTATGACAGTCGGCGATGCTTTACGGTTGTATGGGTTGTATAAAGATAAACGCCTCAAAACCTTTCTCGACTTACAACTAAAACTATACTCGCAAGTCGATGCTGATGAAACGGCGCTTTTATATGCAGCAACGGCGCTATCGGTTTCCCAGGAACCACAGGGATTATATCATTTACAAGGAAGTATGCAGGCATTGAGCGATCGCCTTGTAGAAGCCTTAACCAAGTACGGTGGGAAATTATTGATGCGCCATGCCGTCGAAGAGATTGACAGCGAATCTGGACGGGTTACAGGCATCAAAGTTCGCAACCTCAAAACCAATGAAGTTTTGATGGAAAAAGCCGATATCGTCGTCGCTAACGTTACCGTACAAAACTTAGTTAAACTTATAGAACCAAATTCAATTCAAAATCGCTACAAGCGTCGAATTGATAAACTTCCAGAATCTTCGGGCGCATTTGTCGTGTATCTTGGAGTCACGCGCGATGCCATTCCAGAAGGATGTGCGCCTCACTTGCAATTTCTTTACAACTACGACGGCCCAATAGGTGAAAATAATTCTTTATTCGTCTCGGTCAGCAAACCCGGAGACGGAAGGGCCCCGGAAGGAAAAGCGACAATTATTGCATCTTCATTTACCGATACTCAGATTTGGTGGCAAGAAACGAAAGAAAACTATGAGAATCTAAAACAACAATACACTCAAGAAGCGATCGCGCGGTTGGGAGAATACTTCAATCTATCTCCAGAAACCATCTTGCACCAAGAATCTGCCACGCCCAGAACTTTTGCCTATTTTACAGGACGAGAAAAAGGAATTGTCGGTGGAGTCGGACAGCGAGTTTCTACCTTTGGCCCTTTTGGTATTGCGACGCGCACCCCATTTAAAAACCTTTGGTTAGCAGGAGATTCTACCCATCCAGGCGAAGGAACCGCAGGCGTTAGCTACTCTGCCTTGACTATTGTCGAACAAATTGAAGCGAATTTTTAGTTAGCATTTATGGGGACGAATAGCCATACTCTTTTGGGGAAGGCTACGCCAACGCCCCTACTGATGTAAAGATGCGATAGATCGCGTCTTTACCAATAACTGATTACTGACATAGCGCTAATAACGCTAAGATAATCTGTAAACCCTTAATTATCGAATAAAAAAGGATTGAGACTAATGTTTCTGGCTGAGATTCTTAGAAGCTTTCTGCAAATTTACATGGCAATAATCTTCATTCGTATTTTGCTAACTTGGTTTGCAACATCGAACTGGGCATACCAAGCTATGTCTTTTCTAAGCCCGATTACTGACCCCTATCTCAATATTTTTCGTTCCCTCATCCCACCGCTAGGCGGAATTGATTTTTCTCCTTGGTTAGCCATTATCGTTTTACAAGTCGTCGGAGGACTGCTGACACAAGCACTCGGTTCCGCTAGCTTCGGTTAATCTCTGAGTCGAGTCACTGTATGTTGGGGCTAACTTTGCCTGCGAAACCAGAGGCTTTAAACTGTTCCAGCTTTAGCGGTGTCGGTTGATTGGCAGCAACTGAAACTCTGACTTCAAATTTACTGACACCGGGCGGAACTTCTGGTATCGAACCGATACGACCTCGGTTTTGAAAAACGGGTTCGCCACTAGCATCATAGATACGACCAAAAACGTCTGCATCGTACACGGTTTTACTCGAAGGGTTTTTTGCCTTTCCCGTTATCATAAAGCAATTGGCAGGATCGCTCGTTCCGCTGGTCACGTTTCCTTCAGCAAACTCAGGCGGGCAATCGGTGTAAGATACATCAAGGAGTTGAATCTGAGTCAGTGCCATAGCAGGAGGAGTGACTATCCAACTGCACAGCCACAACAGACTAGAAACCACTAAAACAATTAAAGCGCGAAATCCCATAAACTGACAGACTAGATAACATTTATTCGTTTTTCAGCTTAGCGCGAATCGTAACTAAATCGATGAATCAAGCTGAGATTGAGGAAGCACTAAAAGCTGCATTTGGTCAATGCGAACAAGCATTTTTGCCTTTGACCGACAGGCAAAAAGAAATTTTGCTCAAGGTCGTTATTGAGAAACTAACGACTCAGCCAAGTATTGAAAACAATCCGCTTGACGAACTAACGTTAGAACACCGTCAAGTTTTATTAGCCTTTATAGAAAATCAAGAACGGCAAAGTTTAGATTGGAAGATTACTTTACTCAATGATTGGCTTAATAATCGAGAGTCTGGCGCAGTTCAGTTCATTCGCAACAATTATGGGTTTGGATGGCTGAGTCGGGTTCAACCCATTCATCTGGCAAAATATCAACAACAACTTACTAATGAAAAGTTAAAAATAGGCGATCGCATTGAGGTTTCTAATAGACTTTGGGAATGGGTTCAACAAGATGATGATTCTAGTTATGAGTGGTTTTCTTGTGAGGTGATTGGGGTTTCTGAAGTAGTTGATGGAGAGTCAAGTTATACGAGTTGTGTAATTCGTTTTGAGAATGGGTTAGAGTTTGAAATTCAAGGGTTTTATGAATGGAATCGTCAGAGTTGGCGTTTTCTGGAAACGTAAATTGTTTTTATCCATGCTAGGCAACAAAAAATAGGAGGGACACCAAGTTTGTGCCCTTAAGAGTGTGGAAAGAAATTTTATTGAATTAAATTTATGGAATCTCAAAACTATGAAATTTGGAAGAAAGCAGAACTTTCAAAAACTTTTTTTAGAAGGGGTGAGAGGAGCAATTCCTCTAGCAGTAGAACAGATCGATATTTTGCTTCGAGTTATTCAATTAACACAAATTAAGGTTGACAAGTTTATAGATTTAGGTTGTGGAAATGGAATTTTAGGAAAATCTATTTTGCAGCAATATCCAACAGCAAAAGGTATTTTTATAGATATTTCTGAAGCGATGTTACAAGCAGCCCAAGATAGCTTGACTTCAGAGGAAGAAAGAGTGCGTTTTATCCTGCAAGATTTTGGAAAAAAAGAATGGGTTAATTCGGTAATTCAAGAATCGACCTTTGATGTTATTGTTTCAGGATTTGCGATTCATCACTTACCAGATACAAGAAAAAAAGAACTTTATCAAGAGATTTATCAGTTGTTAAAACCAGGAGGAGTATTTCTTAATTTAGAACACGTTGCCTCCCATTCAAAACTCGGAGAAGAGGCATTCGATCGCTTATTTGTCGATGCACTTTATGCTTTTCATCAACAACAAGGAGCGAAACAATCGAGAGAAGAAATTGCTAGACAATATTATAGCCGCTCCGATAAAAATGCGAATATTCTTGCTCTCCTAGAAATTCAATGCAAGTGGTTGAGAGAAATTGGATTTGTAGATGTTGATTGTTTTATGAAAGTTTTTGAAATTGCTTTGTTTGGAGGAGTGAAGGGAACGGAGATGAGATAAGGAAGTAACATTATTTTTTCAGGGTAATAAAATTAAGAGAGGCGATCGCATTGCTAATTTCAGTGCGATCGCGAGTAATTCCATGTCTTTCCACCTTTTTCCGACAATTTGTACTCCAATTGGCAACCCTTCTTCACTTTGTTCGATGGGAATTACAACTACAGGGTTGCCTGTTAAATTTAGAGGCATCGTGTAACCGCCACAGGCTAAAAGGTAAGGAAACTTTACGCCATCGACTGCGATTGACTCGCCAAAATCGCAATGAGGAAAGGCAGGAGTCATAGATACAGGACATATCCAAGCATCCCATTCATCTATAAAACGATCCATTTGTGTTACAAGGCGATCGCGATCGGTTAAAACAGCATTATACTTTGCCAAACTAGGAGGAAAGGCAAGATTGCTTTTTTTAGCCAGAGGAGTTCCCGATTTAAAAGTGGTTTGAGTTCGCGCTAAAAATTCAGTTTTAATGCCAACGACAAATCCTTGCAAAAGACCCTTCACTGAAGAGGTAGAGGCATACAATTCTAAAAAAGCCCAAGCACTATAGTTTGCTAAAGCCTCTTCCCAATCGAAGTTAGTAGGATTACATTCTTCCAAAAAACAACCAACATCAGTTAAACGGTTAATTAATGTTTCGATGCAAGCGCGAGTATCTTTGCTTACAGGAAGAAAATCGTAGCCATACGTCCAAGCAATTCGGAGATTGGATAGTTTTTTGCCTGCTGGTTCGTTTAAAGGAACGGGTGGAATTTCAGGCTGTTTGGGATCTGCACCAGCAATTAAAGTAAAACATAATTGTAAATCTTCTACCGAACGAGCCAAAGGCCCAATTCTGAGCAGATGTCGAATATACTTTGATTTTCCTGGCAATTCGGGAATATGACCCGTCGTGGGAACTCTGCGATCTGTTGGCATAAATCCATAGACACCGCAGCAATGCGCTGGATGGCGAATCGAACCCGCAACGTCGCTACCAATATCTAAAGGAGAAAACCCAGCCGCGATCGCACTTGCAGAACCGCCGCTACTTCCTCCTACTGTACGATTTAAATCCCAAAGATTGTTTGTTCGTCCAAACAGAGGATTGTTAGTTTGATAATCTCCTGCTAGTCTAGCCGGATTCGTTTTGGCAAAGACGATTGCTCCTGCTGCTTTCAATCTCGCGACTGCCGTGGCATCTTGAGAAGGAATATAATTTTTTAGGGGTGGATAGCCAGCCGTGGTAAGCAGCGAAGCCGTTTCTAAGACATCTTTAATCGTAATCGGTACGCCGTGCAATATTCCCCAGCTTTCGCCTCTAGCTAGCGCTTCATCGGCTTCTTTGGCTCTTTTTCTCGCCTTCTCTTCGTCAAGAATCGCGATCGCATTTATCTTACTATTGTGTTTTGCGATTTGCTCTAAATAAGCTGTTAAAACTTCTGTGGCTGAAACCTCTTTATCGCGAATTGCACGCGCCAGTTGGCTTGCTGTGGCAAACACAAGATTCATTGCTCCTAACCTATCTAAAATAGATTTAATTAAGTTAATTATATTCACTTTTAGTTAATTGTATTAACTAATTTTTTACTCAATATCCAGACCTGATAACTGATAACTGATAATGGGTCGTCCAACCAAAGAAAACTCTTTAACGCAACAAGATGTTGTCGAAGCAGCGATTGTCTGTATCGAGAAAGAAGGAGAAACTGCGCTTGGCGTTAATCGCGTAGCGCGAGAATTAGGAATTAAACCCCCTGCCATTTATAAACATTTCAACGGCAATGCAGAATTGCGAAAAGCAGTGGCTTTAGCAATCTATCAACGTTTTTTCAAAATTTTAGGCAAAAAACTGTTAATTTAAACGATCCTCGTGCTTTCCTTAAAGCTGGAGGACTTGCCACTCTCGATTTTGCGCGATCGCATCCTGGGCTTTATCGTATTATGATGCAATTTCAACTGCAACCTGACGACCCGCAATCGGCTTCAGTTATTCAAGAAACGCAGAATTTTTTTAAAGTAGTGTTGAATTCTCAAGACTTAACCGAAACCAAATTAATAGACATAATGCGAATGGCAAATGCCACAATTATAGGCTTTATTACTTTAGAACAGTCGGGATTATTAACGTTATCCCGTTCCACTGATGAGAGTTTTAAGGTAATGCTCGACGCTTTGTTTGTGGGGATCGAATATATAAGAACAAATTGATAGTCTCACACAAATCAGGAGTATATCCGTAGAGACGCAGTATATCGCAACGGACAATAGCATTCAATATGGCAAGGGCAAGGTAACCAAAAATACCGCGCCTCCTCAAGCTGGCGATGCAGATACGTAGAAGGCAGTCGTTCGCGTCCTCATCTTTACAGAAATTTAGTAGTATGTATTAGGTGAGGAACGAACTTCACGGCATCGCACTCATCTTTTCTAAATTGAGAACTTGCGCTAGCGCTTCTTCACTCATCAATCCTTTTTCTAATACGATTTGCCGCAGAGATTTGCCTGTTTCTAGCGATTCCTTAGCAACAGCCGCCGCATTAAGATAGCCAATATGGGTATTGAGTGCAGTTACTAAAGATAAACTACCTTCAGCATAGTCAAGACAGCGATCGCGTTTTGCTGTAATTCCCAGCAAACACTTCTTACTTAACGCATCGATAGTATTGCCTAGAATTTCGATGCTGTGAATAAGATTGTAAGCAATAAGAGGCATCATAACATTTAATTCTAATTGTCCTGCCTGTGCTGCCAATGCGATCGCGCTGTCATATCCCATCACCTGAAAACAGACCATAGAAGTCATTTCCGCCATGACGGGATTGTATTTTCCGGGCATAATCGAAGAACCCGGTTGTACGGGGGGAAGTTGGATTTCTTTTAATCCCGTTTTTGGGCCCGAATCCATCAATCGCAAATCGTGAGAAATTTTGACGCAATCTTGTGCTAAGTTTCGTAATGCTCCAGAAACGCCTACAAAAGGAGCCATACTCTGCATGGCTGCCATTAGATGGGGAGCAGGTTTTAGCGGTTTGTCGAGTAACTGTGAGAGAATTTGAGCAACGCGATCGCGATATTGAGGATGCGTATTCAATCCCGTACCTGCGGCGCTTCCTCCCAAACCAAGCGAGTACAAATCTTGAGTGGCTCTTTCTATTCTGACTTGATGTTCGCTCAAAATTTGCGCCCAAGCTGCAAATTCTTCTCCCAATCTTACGGGGACGGCATCTTGCAAATGTGTTCTGCCAGATTTGACGATATCTTTGAATTCTGTGGCTTTTTTGTTGTAAAGTTGCGATCGCGCCTGCTAAAGCGGGATTTAACGAGTGTTCGAGAGCAAGAATTGCCCCAATGCGAATAGCCGTTGGAATAACATCATTAGTAGACTGACCGTAGTTTACATGGTCGTTAGGACTGACTCGCTCGTAATTGCCTTTCTCGTCTCCTAAGATTTCTAATGCCCGATTTGCCAGAACTTCGTTAACATTCATATGATGGGACGTTCCCGCACCTGCTTGGTAAACATCGACGACAAATTGCTCTCGATACTTGCCGTTGAGAATTTCGTCTGCCGCTTGTACGATTGCTTGGCTGAGTTCTTGGGATATACAATTTAATTCCCCATTGGCGATCGCAGTGGCTTTTTTAATGAGTATGCAAGCATCGATGTAAGTTGCGAGTGGTTTAATGCCGCTAATGGGGAAATTTTCGATAGCGCGTAGGGTTTGAATTCCATAATAAACGTCATTGGGAATTTGTTTTTCTCCCATTGAATCTTTTTCGATGCGGTAATTTAAGCTAGTCAGTTCAGTCATATTCGTTTTTAATTGAGATCCAAAAATGTTAGTTGTGTCTCAAAATTTTTATCCTAGTAACTAACAACTTAGCAAACAAATGCGATTGCTCAGACTGACCTAGCTATGTTTCAAACCACTCGCCGCCGCCTAGCACTTTGGTATACTGCCGTCACTGCCGTACTGCTATTATTATTTGCCACAGGCTTTTATTTTTATGTCCGCAGTACCTTAATCGAACGAATAGACGACACCCTCAAACACGTTGTAGAAGTTGTCAGTCGTTCTTTGGTCATTCAATCGCTTCCCGTTTCCGAAGGACGCTATCGGGTTGATGTTGAAGATAGCTTTCGCAGCAATGTCGATGAAGTAGAAGACGATCGCATCGATTTAGAATGGTTCAGTCCGGTTGGCGAATTACTATGGTCTACTTTTTCTCAACCATTAGATGTTCCTCTACACCCCAATCGTAGCGGCGAAACCGTTCGTTTTGCGAGCGGCGACCAAACCGTTCGCTTGCTCAGACAAATTACGCAACGTATCGAAATTAATCATCGCGTTTTGGGATATTTACGAGTCAGCCATCCTTGGTTTGAAGTCACTAAGCCGACTCGTCAGTTGGCTATCGATTTAATTTTGGGGATTGGTATGATGGTAGGTTGTGTTGCTGCGATCGGTTGGTTGCTTTCTGGGATTGCAATGAAACCCGTGCGAGACTCCTATCAAAGTCTCAAACAATTTACTGCCGATGCCTCCCACGAACTGAGAAATCCCATTGCTACCATCCAAACTAACGTACAAATGGCACTGGCGTATCCAGACGCAGAACCACAACTTTTACAACGACAGTTGAAGGTTATTGAAAGGCTAACGCAACGATTGGGAATTTTAGTCAACGATTTATTATTTTTAGCACGTTCCGATAGTGGGATGGTACAGCCAAATTATCAAAATGTACCGTTGGATGCTTTGCTGATAGAAGTGATAGAAGAACAAAGAATTATCGCCCAACAAAAAGATATTTTTTATCGCTACATATTATCGAACCTTCTGCTGAAGCCGATCGCACCGATGAAGAGATTTTTACGCTTCAAGGAGATTGGGATCAATTAGCGCGTTTATTTACCAATTTAATCGGGAATGCCCTAGAACACAGTTTTGAGAAGTCAGAAGACAAGAGCGATCCTTCTAAAGAAATTTCCGTTGAAGTAGAATTGCAGCACGTTAAACGCGATTTGCGCGCGCTTAGCGTGTCCGTAGGACATAGCGATCCCTTTAGAAATCGTCATGCTTATTTGCAAGTAAAAGTCAAAGACACCGGAGTCGGAATTCCTGAATCTGACTTGTCTCATATCTTCGATCGCTTTTATCGCGTCGATCCTTCTCGCAGTCATCCCCAACAAACCTCAACTTCGACGGGTTCGGGATTGGGGCTGGCAATTGCCAAAGCGATTGTAGAGAGTCATCACGGACAAATTACAGTAGATAGCGTTTGCGATTGCCCTCATAGCAGCGCCAAAGGCGATCGCGGGACAACTTTTACCGTTACTCTACCCATTAATCCATTGCGATCGGAGATTTTTCCAACCATCTAAATTTTGATAGAAGGTTAGAAGATAAGTCGATTGCGATCGCATTATATCTAACTACACCATAACCAAAGACTTACCCAGTGGGTTTGCCGATCGCTATTAAAGAGAAGATTTTACGTACTCTAATAATCCTTCACAGGAATCCAACAACAAATCGATAACCTTTTCAAATCCCTCTCTCCCACCATAATAAGGATCTGGAACTTCTTGAATTTGATGGCGGGTAGCAAATTCGCACATCAATCTGACTTTATGGCGATACTGTTGGCGAGGGTCGAGAGCAAGAATATCGAGATAATTATCCTTATCCATCGCCAAAATTAGGTCATAATTTTCAAAATCAGCAACCTGAAATTGTCTGGCGCGACCTGTCATCGATATGCCTCGCATAGCTGCCGCCGCACTCATCCGGCGATCGGAGGAGATCCGATATGATAGCTGGATGTACCTGCCGAATCGCAGATAATGCGTTCGCGTTGGCGAAGCCCGTCTGAAAGACGTAGCGTCTCCGTAGAAGATTCGCTCAATCCTGCTTGCACAATAAGATGATTCATAATATTTTCAGCAGCAGGAGAACGGCAAATATTACCCAGACAGACAAAAAGTAATTTATAGGGCATGAATAAAGATTAAAGTCTCATCAAGGATAAGATTATAACTAGATTTTTCTTCAGGGAAAATTAAGATAATTCTGGATTAAAAGACCCAATAAATGTTAAGTTGCTTTCATTAAATCAGCGATCGGTGAAAAGTCAGCCAAATACTATGGCGCTTGGCTTTAAACCCAAGCCATAAAACTGATAACCGATAACTGATAACTGCTCTTTGTTAAAGCCGTCGATTTGAGGAAAAGTCTAAATGTTAAAACTACCCAATCGCCGTAAATCTTATTCTTACTACGGGAATTCCTATTACGGCAAACCCAAACGCCAACCCAAGAAACTGCTACTGTGGCTGATTATTTCGGTTCCCGTTGCGATCGCGTCTCTCGAACTATTAGCGCGAGCTTATGTTGGTATCATGGGTAAAAGCGAGGAAATGGGGTCACTTTCCCCACTTACCAAGGCTTATAATCTGAAATTCTTAACGAAAAGCGATAAACCAGTAGAAGGAATTGACCATCTCGGCAGCTTAGCAGTCAAACGCAGTGATGCAGTTGGCTATCAACTAGTAGGAAACCAAAAAAATCAGTTTCTACAAATCAACCAACAGGGGTTCCGCGACAAAGATGCGCTTCCTATTGCAAAGCCGAAAAATGAAATTCGTATTTTTATTTTGGGTGGCTCGACTGCTTTTGGTCAATGGAATCAAAACAACGAGCAAACTATCGCCGCTCAATTAGAAACCCTTCTGCAACAAAGAGTAGCACAACAAAAACGCAATCCCGATAAATATCGCCCAGATGTCTTTCCTTTCTTCGTGCCATCTCGCGAGAAACTTGTCGGACTAGCGCCTAAAATTCGAGAAGGTCAATATCGCGTTATTAATGCTGCGGTTCCCGGTTATACGTCTGGCAACCAATTAGCACAGTTAGCATTGCAAATTTTACCCTATCAACCCGACGCGATCGTTGTTTTGGATGGCTATGCCGATTTAATGTTACCCAGCAGCAAAACTCAACAAGAAATTCCTCATATCGATGAGTTTTGGGAGATGCGTCGGCGCATTTGCGAGCATCTATCGGTCAATCGGTAGAGCAATTGTCTAAGTCTTTTTATCTGATTAATACAGTCAATTCTCTCATCTTCAAATCCGAACCAAATATCGCTCAAAAAAGCCTCGCCGTCAATCCTGATAATAAATCTCTGGCTCAATCGTTACCATCTGATGAGGCTGAATTAAATCGTCGGAAGGAGCGATATCAAGAAAATCAAAACAACTAATTAGTTTATCTACTAAAGTTGGAATTCCCGTTATTTTAACGCTTCAGCCAGAAATTACGAGTCGTCCTCTCGAACAATTATCCTCCCAAGAAAAAGCCATTCGAGAACAATTAGGACAAGACTATACCCAAAAGATGCCGAAAGCTTATGAAAAGTTTGTACAAGTCAATCAACAATTAGCAAAAACCTTCCCCAATAACGTTAAAGTCCTCAATCTCTATCAACTCGATCGCAATTTTCCCATACCAACTTTTTCGGATGCAATTCATTTGAGCGATAAGGCAAATGCACGATCGCACAAAAACTGTATCAGTCAATAACGAATTTTGAAAAGATGCAAATTATTCCGCAAAATTACTACTTAAAGGAGCCAAATAAATAATCAAAGCTTTGTATGATGGGCTAGTCAGTGATTTGTTATCAGTTGCCAGAGAATTTTATTGGTAACAAGTCACTGTTCGTTATTGAAGAGATGGGTTAAAAGACTCTAGTTCTAGAAATTTATACATTTATTCAGTAATGCAATATTTCTTGAAAAATTTCTTGAAAAAATTATTATTTAAAGCTGATATTGATTTAAAAGTCTAAATATTGCGACAATTATTTTGATAATGATTGGCAATAATTGACTCAAGATCTTAGTTGCCAGTTATGACCGTTACTCTAACGCAAAAAGAAGAAGATGAACTGTGGATAGAAGCCGAACAAAATAGCGCTTGCAAATTAGCGTTAGAACCCTTTGAAGTTTGCCACGAAATCCCTAGACAACTCGGTAAAGGTCATGTTCGTCATCTTGAGGTGTACCCCGAACTTTGGCTGACAATAGAGTTGATGGCCCTGCAACTAGCTCCGATTTTAGCAGACCGAGCAAGAATACAAGCATCCCCTCGATTGAGGACAGAAACTATCGATCGCATTTATTGCGCTCAGGAAATCTTGCTTTCTCGTCTAGAAAATCCGCCGTCATTGTTAGATTTAGCGAAATTAGTGGGAGTTAGCGATCGCACGCTTCGCAGGGGGTTTCAGGAGTTATTTAACACCACAGTTTTTGCTTATTTGACCAGTCAAAGAATGGAAAAAGCGAAATGTTTGTTGCGAGAGAGACACCTGACTGTTGCAGAAGTTGCAGTGATGGTGGGTTATTCCAACCAGTCTCACTTTACCGCCGCTTTTAAGCGTCAATTTGGGATTACACCTAGAGACTGTTTGGCTGGGAAATTAGGATGCGAGAAAAAAACTTGATTTTTCGATTGTTTTCTTGATGTCGCTAACTATAAGGGTAGAGGAGAGAATTTTAAGAATTTTTTCCTTATCGATCGATACGCAGTTTATCTGTGGAACAAATTAGTACATTTTGCTGAGATAACTTTATTTTAGCGATGCAATTGTCCGTTTCACGATGATGCTTGCCGTTTCGGGGTAGACGCGATCGCTCACAAATCTTTATACTCAATCTCACTATTATTAAAAATATTTTGCAATAGTTTCGAGTGCTGTAGCCAAGGCCAAAAAGCTATATTTTCTAAACGAATGGTGGGGAGTGGGTATGAAGCGTTGGTGGTTATTGGATAATTTTAATTTATGGCTGTTTATTATATCGGGATTGTTAGGGATTATTGTAGTTAAGCCTGGATTGGCTGAGGACAAAAAAACTAAACTCATTGCGGGGAACAAAGAAGAATTTGAGTCTCTCTTCTTGCAAGACAAAAATATCAAAATTCCGCGATCGAGCGAAATTATTCTAGTACAAACGCCAACACCAAATAATCCTTCTCCTGCTTCCCCCTTGCCAAGGCAGGTTGTACCGATTACAGGAGTAGAGTTAAATCCTACCGACTCAGGAGCAGAAATAATTTTACAAACTCCTCTAGGTCAACAACTACAAGTTACCAATCGTACCGAAGGCAACAACTTTATCGCAGAGATTCAAGGCGCACAACTACAATTGCCATCAGGCAAGCCATTTCGTTTTCAAAAACCCGCAGCACGAATAAGTGAAATTATTGTTATCAATCTCGATGATAAAACGATTCAAATCACAGCGATCGGAGAAACAGCACCACCGCAAGTAGAATTATTCGATAGCAATGAAGGACTAATTTTTGGCTTTACCCCAGTGGAAGGATTGGCACAAACCCCAACTTCTCCTCAACCGCGGGAGGAGCAAATTGTAACCATAGAGCGAGTACAACTCAACAAAACTGAAATAGGATTTGAAATTCTTTTATTAACTCCTACGAACACTGCACAACAATTGCGAGTTGTTGATGTCTCACAAGAAAATAATTTTATCGCCCAGATTCCCAACGCTCAAATTAACTTACCCGACGCTCAACCTTTTCGAGCCGAAAACCCCGTTGAAGGCGTTAGCGAGGTAACGGTAACGAATCAAAATGAAAATATGGTACTGGTGACGGTAGTAGGAGAAGACAAACAGCCGACAGTAGAGTTATTTGATGGCGAGGAAGGTTTAATTTTTAGCTTAATCCCCCCTTTGCAAGGGGGGACACAGGGGGGTCAAACAGCACAGGAAGAAGATATCGAGCTAGTGGTGACGGGAGAGCAAGAGGGATATCGCATACCGAATGCCTCAGTTGGAACAAGAACAGATACCCCGTTACGCGATATTCCCCAGTCCATTCAGGTAATCCCGCAAGAGGTATTCAAAGACCAGGGATCAGCCGATATAGAACAGGTCTTACAAAACGCGCCCGGTGTAGTCCAAGGCGATCGCTCGCCTCGCTATCCTTACACTGAATTTTTCATCCGAGGCTTTGTCTCTGGAACCGAAACTTTGGTGAATGGGCTACCCAGTACAGTCTTTCAATACCGAGATGTTCTCTCTAACATCGATCGCATCGAAGTTTTGAGGGGGCCGTCTTCGGTTCTCTATGGCCCCGGTTCCCTCGGTGGCAGAATTAACGTCGTAACAGAGCGACCGTTGCCCGATCCATTTTATTCGATTGATGTGTCTGCTGGTAACTTCGATCTTTTCAATGGCGCGATCGATCTTTCTGGCCCACTAGATAATGACAAGACAGTGCTGTATCGCTTAAACGCTTTTGCTGAAACGACTGACAGTTTCGTCGATTTTTACGATCGACAGCGATACTTGGTTTCACCCGTGTTAACTTGGTCGATCGGCGATCGCACGAAACTAACTATCGAAACTGAGTATGTATCCTCTTCGATTGATGGTATTGATAATGGCTTACCCGCCGAAGGAACGGTGCAACCCAATCCCAATGGCGAAATTCCTCTCGATCGCAATCTTGGCGAACCCTCGTTTTTCAACGATACTGAAGTATTTCGGGTGGGTTATGATTTTGAGCATCGCTTCAGTGAGAATTGGCAAATGCGTAGCGCTTTTCAATTCTTTCTCTACAACGACGAAGCCCGTGGTTTTTTTTATGGAGAACTACTGGATGACAAACGCACGGTAGAACGATTTGCTGCTGAATATAGAATCGAAAACCGAGCCTATAATCTGGATAATTATGTTGTTGGTAAATTTAAAACGGGCAGCATTCAACATCAACTAGTCGCAGGCTTAAGTCTATTCAGACAAGACTATGCCGTACCTTTTGACAACGATCTTCCTGGGCTAGAGCCAATTGATATATTTGACCCTGTTTATGAAGTATCTACATTAGGAGAGCCTGTTCCTTTCCGCAGATTGGAGAGGCAAATCGACCAGTTAGGAATATACCTTCAAAACCAAATAACCATAACAGAAAACCTGAAATTACTGCTAGGCGGACGTTTTGATATTGCCAGTCAGCGAGAAGAGAATTTACTAGAATCAACCAGTCAATTTCAACAAGACGAAGCGTTTAGCCCTCGAATCGGGTTTGTCTATCAGCCAATCGAGCCGATATCGCTCTACGAAGCTATAGTCGCTCGTTTTTCCCACAAATTGGCACAGATGCGGAAGGAAATGTCTTCGAGCCAGAGCGCGGCACTCAGTATGAAATTGGGGTGAAAGCCGATATCAACGATCGCCTTTCTGCAACCTTAGCATTCTACAATTTAACGCGCACCAATGTTTTGACTACCGATCCAGACGACGAACGCTTTTCGGTTCAAACAGGCGAACAGCGCAGCCGAGGCATTGAGTTTGACGTATCCGGTGAGATTTTACCTGGATGGAACATCGTTGCTGGCTACGCGCTTACCGATGCAGAAATCACAGAGGATAATTTCTTTGAAGAAGGGAATCAACTAGCTGGTATTCCCAGACATACTTTCAACCTGTGGACAACCTACGAGATTCAGTCTGGAGATTTGCAAGGGCTTGGTTTTGGCTTAGGCTTATTTTATGTGGACAATCGGCAGGGAGATTTAGAAAATACCTTTGAATTACCCAGTTACTTCCGCACCGATGCCGCCCTGTTTTATAACCGAGATAATTTTCGCATAGCTCTAAATATTAGCAATTTGTTTAATGTCGATTATTTCCTCTCTGCTAACGCTGACAATCCTCGCCTTGGCGTTCATCCTGGCGATCCGTTCACCATTAGACATCTCCGAAATAGAAATAATTTTGATAAAATTCTCATAACAATGAATTTTGCTAATCCTAAATGAGTTCTGTATTAAAATATATTAATCAAAATCCTCAAGAAGCACAAAGGCTAGTTG
>JAAUUT010000244.1 GCA_012031035.1 Candidatus Altimarinota bacterium
AAATTATCGAAATCCTCAATAAAACTCATATTTTTATTGCTCCTAGTATCACCGCAAAAATGGCGATCGCGACGCACCAATTAACGTACTCAAAGAAGCAATGGCGATGGGGTTGCTGGTTATCAGTACCTATCACGGCGGAATTCCAGAGTTAGTTGAGGATGGAGTTTCGGGGTTTTTAGTTCCCGAACGCGATGCAGACGCGATCGCCGAAAAATTAAACTACATAATCGAACATCCCGAACTCTGGGAAACAATGGGAAAAGCCGGACGCGATCGCGTCGAAGCTTATTACAATCTCGACAAGCTTAATAACGAACTCGTAGAAATCTATCAACGAATTCTTCAAAACGACCTGAAACAAGAGCAATCTAGCTCTCTAAAACAACCGATTGGTAATTATTAATAAGGAGGTTAAATTTTTAAGGAAAATTAATTGCATAAATTATATATCTGTTTCTTTTTGTTCATCATCACTAATAAATTTAATTTTGTCTAACTACTTATGGAAATAACAACAACTATTGCAGAACCGCTTGTTACGATTGTAGTCGTCCCGCGCGAACGTTTTAGTTGCACTCGCGCATCGCTTGAGAGTATCTACGACTATACAAAAATCCCCTTTAAATTAATTTATGTCGATGGTAATTCTCCCGCTAAAGTTCGCAATTATTTAGAAGAACAAGCACAAAATAAAGACTTTCAACTAATTCGGACAGATTACTACCTTTATCCCAATCAAGCTAGAAATATCGGTCTTGCACGGGTGACGACCAAATATGTCGTCTTTGTTGATAACGATGTCATCGTCTCTCCAGGCTGGTTACAAGCATTAGTTGGCTGCGCCGAAGAAACCGAAGCTGCTATCGTTGGGCCTCTAATGTGCCAAAACGAACCCGTACACGAAATCGTTCACTTTGCTGGCGGAGAATCGCATATTTGGACTGATAAAACAGGTAGGCGGCGAATTCGGGAGAAAATGTACAAACAAGGTCAGCAAGTAAAAGAAGTATACGACCAGTTAAAGCGATCGCCAACCGAATTGGCAGAGTTTCACTGCGTTTTAGTTCGCCGTTCGATTTTCGATCGCGTCGGAATGCTCGACGAAGCGTTTTTAAATACCAAAGAACATTTAGACTTTTGCATGACTGTAGCACAGGCTGGCGGGACGGTATATTTTGAACCCGCTTCTATCGTTACTTACGTTCCCGGCCCGCCTTTAGAGTGGACGGATCTTCACTATTATATGCTGCGTTGGAGCAATGCTTGGTTGCTGGCTAGCTTGCAGAGAATGCAACAAAAATGGGAAGTCGTTGAGGATGGTTATTTTCAGGTGAAATACAAACAAATGGGATGGCGGCGGTATGGAACGATTATCGAGCCGATAGCACGTCGCTTAACCTTTGGCGTGGGAACTAATTTGCTCGCCAGAGTGTTGATGGGATTCGAGCATCGCCTTAACCGCTACTTAACCGCTCGCCACGCTCGCATCCAGCAACAACTCAAGCAAAATACGCTCGTCGCGAACCAATCTGAGCCAGTGAAAAATGTTTAAAAAACGAGCGATCGCCAGACGAAATGTTTTGTACTTAGGGTTATCAACATTGATAGGCTCAACAATGGCAGCCAACGCTAAAGTAGCAGAAGCCTCCTTAAAAGCGGGTGCTGCTGCGAAAGGCTTAATTTATGGAGCGGCAAGCCAACATAAAATTCTCTCCTCAAATGCAGAATTTGCACGTCGATTTCTTGAGGAATGCGCTATTTTAGTGCCAGAAAACGAACTCAAATGGGAGGCTGTGCGTCCCAGTCCGGATCGCTTTGATTTTACTAAAGGCGATTGGTTGGCTCAATTTGCTCGCAAGCATGGTTTGCTGTTTCGAGGAACGCCTCTACTTTGGTATCAAGCAATCCCCGATTGGTTTCGGGAGACAGTAAACCGCCAAAATGCCGAGCAGTTTCTGACCAACCATATCGAGACAGTCGTCAAACATTATGCCGGACAGATTCACTCTTGGGATGTGGTTAACGAAGGCATTCATCTTCCTGACAGACAACCCGACGGGTTGCGAAAAACGCCTTGGCTGAAATTTTTAGGCGAAGATTACATCGATCTTGCTTTTCGGGTTGCGGCCCAAGCCGATCCCCAGGCAATCTTAGTCTACAACGACTACGACATCGACTATGACACGCGCGAACAGGAAGCCAAGCGAAAATCGGTACTCAAGCTCCTAGAGCGGTTAAAAGCTAAAAAAACGCCAATTCACGCGATCGGTCTTCAGGCTCATCTATCGGCTGCCGAAACCCGCTTTAATCCAAACAAACTGCGAAAGTTTTTAGGGGATGTTGCCAGTATGGGGTTGAAGGTTTTGGTTACAGAAATGGATGTCGCCGATCGCGGATTGCCTTTTGACTATACAATACGCGATCGCCGCGTCGCCCAAGTTTATGAAGAGTATTTATCAGTTATCTTAGACGAACCAGCAACTATTGCCGTATTGACATGGGGATTGAGCGATCGCTACACTTGGCTTTCCCAACATAGAGCTAGAGCCGACAACGCTAAAGTTCGTCCTCTCCCATTAGATAGAGACTTGAAACCCAAGCTAGCTTGGCACGGCATTGCTAGTGCGTTTGAGAGCAGATCGTCAACTTAAATTTCAATACGACTATGTACGTATACGCACAAACTAATATCCAGCTTTTCAACCAGTTACGCGATCGAGGCTATTCCAATGCTGAATTGCAAGAGATTTTCAATGCTTACCAGCTAACCATAGAGTTATTTACGGGTCAATTTAGAGCCTCTGGCAAAACCTTTATTGCGCATTTAGTCGGTACTGCTAGCATTCTGACCCATCTTCGCGTCTCTTCTAAGCTAATCGCGGCGGGTTTGCTTCATGCTGCCTACTCCCAGGGAGACTTTGGCGGCATAGGCAAACCAGAAATTTCCCAGGCAAAGCGAAAACGAGTTCGAGATAAGGTTGGCAAGGAAATCGAGGAATACATTGCTAGATATACTGCTTTGAAGTGGGATGAAAACACAATTATTGAAATCCATCAAGGGATAGATCGATTTTCAAATAGCGATGTGCTGTTAATTCGTTTGGCAAACGAACTAGAGGAGTATTTAGATTTTGGCATTATCTACTGCGGAGATTCCAAACAGCAACAGTATAGCAACCATCAAAACAATCTAATCGTAGAAATAGCAGAAAAATTAGGCTATCCGACCTTAGCTGTCGAACTCGCTAACGCCTTCAGAGAAACGACCACCGCACAAATTCCGCCAGAGTTGTGCAACCCCACCGAACACTATCGATCTGCCTTAATTCCACCTAACTCATACCAAAGAAAACTACCAGTCTGGTTTGACCAAACCATCGGCAACAAAATTGCTTATTGGCACTCTCTGTTTAAGAGCGATTTTCTCCCCCCCTAGCCCCCCCACCCCCCTTTCTTCCCCCCCTTGCCAAGGGGGGAAAAAGGGGGGTGGAGGACAAGGGAGAAACTAAGACATTTTCTTCTGTTTTCTGTTCTCCTGATTCCTGACTCCTGAACTC
>JAAUUT010000245.1 GCA_012031035.1 Candidatus Altimarinota bacterium
TACCTACTCGGATGTAGCCGGACTCTAACGAGCCTTTTCCTTGAGGGTCTGGGGTGGAAATCCCAGAGGGGAATCGGTTCCCCGTACTAATCGACCAATACAGGTCGCGCTGACTTCTACCTTCTCAATACTGAATCCTGACTTCTCAAACAAATGACCAACGACGAATGACAAAGGACAAATTCATGCAATTTATCGATCCTCACATTCACATGAGTTCCCGCACAACTGATGATTATCAAGCGATGCAGAAGGCGGGAATTGTTGCGGTTATCGAGCCTGCTTTTTGGCTAGGACAACCTCGCACTAGTGTAGGTTCCTTCCAAGATTATTTTAATAGCTTGATTGGCTGGGAACGCTTTCGGGCGAGTCAGTTTGGTATTCGACACTATTGCACCATTGGTTTAAATTCCAAAGAAGCGAATAACGAAGCTTTAGCAGAAGCTGTGATGGAACTGCTGCCGCTTTATGTTTGTAAAGAGGGTGTCGTCGCTATTGGGGAAATCGGTTATGACGATATGACTCCCGCAGAAGACAAGTATTTTCGCTTGCAATTGGAATTGGCGAAGGAACTCGATATGTTGGTGATGATTCATACGCCTCATCGCAATAAAAAAGCCGGGACGAGTCGCAGTATGGATGTGTGCTTAGAGCATGGTTTAAAGCCATCACAGGTTATTGTAGACCATAACAACGAAGAAACGGTGCGTGAAGTTTTAGATCGCGGTTTTTGGGCGGCTTTTACCATTTATCCCCATACTAAAATGGGCAATGCTCGGATGGTGGAAGTAGTACGTCAATATGGTTGCGATCGCATTATTGTAGATAGTAGTGCTGATTGGGGTGTCAGCGATCCTCTCGCCGTGCCGAAAACTGCTCTATTGATGTTGGAAAGAGGCATTCCCGAAGCGCATGTAAAAGCCGTTTGTTATCAAAATGCTTTAGCTGCCTACAGTCAAAGCGGACAGATGAAAGAAACAGATTGGCTCGATTCACAACTTGTAGACCAGAGACAATTGTTTAATGGCAATTCGGTTTTACGCGGTCAAAAGCCAGTAGTAGAAGAAGTTCGCCATCCGGTTTTGATTGAGTAGTAATGAAGGCAGAAAGCAATAATAATTCGTAATTCGTAATTATTTTTTATCAATGCACACAGAAAGTATTCAATTTACAATTCAAAATCGCATTTGGGCATACCTGCAACTGATTCGTCCGGCTAATATTATTACTGCTTGGGCGGATATTTTGGCAGGTTTTGCGGTGACGGGAATATCTAACCTCGAATCGTTACCCTGGTTACTACTGGTGACTACGGGATTGTATGGCGGTGGCATTGTTTTTAATGATGTTTTTGATGCTGAGATTGATGCCATAGAACGCCCCGAAAGACCGATTCCAAGCGATCGCGCTTCTCTTAGTGGAGCGATAATTTTAGGCAGTGTATTGTTACTTATTGGCATAGTTGCTGCTACACAAGTTTCTTTGATTAGCGCCCTCATCGCTACCTGTGTTGCTTTGGCTGCTCTCACTTACGATGCTTTGAGCAAACACAATCCGATTAGTGGTTCTCTGAATATGGGTTTGTGTCGCGGCGGTAATTTTCTTTTGGGGATGAGTGCTGTATCGGCAGTGTTAAGCGATCGCTGGTATTTAGCTTTTATTCCTCTCACTTATATTGTCGCCGTCACTGCCATTAGCCAAGGGGAAGTTCGTGGCGGCGATCGCAAAACAGGCATTCTGGCTCTAATTCTATTGGGTTTGGTATTAAGTAGCTTGTTGTGCTTGACTTTTTTTGATAATTATGCAGTGCTAGCTGCTTCGCCCTTTTTGGCGTTATTTGCCGGACGAGTATTACCCGCTTGGATTCAAGCAACCCGCTTTCCCAAAGCGGAATTGATTCGTGGGGCCGTCAAAGCAGGAGTGTTGTCTTTGATTGTTTTAGACAGTGCGATCGCGGCTGGATTTGCAGGTGTCATCAATGGTTTGCTAATTCTGTGTTTGCTACCGATATCGATGTTTTTAGCTAAGCAATTCGCAGTTACTTAAATCGGGTTTGCTTCAGCAACAATGACAAGGCTATCTCATTCTCAATTAATCCGCCAAGGAATTAATTCCTTGGCTAATATCAAAAGTCGGTTAACGACTGGGTTAATCGTTAATAATTAAAGTCCTCGTGCCTTGTACTAGAGAATATTTCAGTCCATTTTAATGGACTTTACATATTAGCCAGGAAATTGATTTCCTGGCGGGTTATTACTCAACTTCTAGACTCCTAACTCATGATTAGTATTGCGCCAAAAACTCAAGTAAATCTTCAACCACTCAATCAATGTATTCCTGTCACGTTTCGCTATGACGTTCACTTTACGACAGGATTGTTTGAAATCGATAATCCACTCCTGGCACAAGTCATTGCAGGCGATGGAAAACCAGGAAAAAACGAGCGATCGCAATTGTAGATTCGGGATTGTTGCGCCATCACGAGGGATTGTTAGAGAAAATTGAAAGTTACTGCGATCGCTACAACAATGTTCTTACATTAGTTACCAGTCCAACCATCGTTACTGGTGGCGAAGCGGCTAAAAACGCATCCAAACTTGTAGACTGGATTCATTGCCTAATTAATAGCGTCGGATTGTGCCGTCATTCTTATATCTTAGCGATCGGTGGCGGAGCCGTATTAGATGCAGTAGGATTAGCGGCAGCTACAGCACATCGAGGCATTCGACTGATTCGCATCCCAACAACAGTTTTAGCGCAGAATGATTCGGGTATTGGAATTAAAAATGGCATCAATGCTTTTGGGAAAAAGAATTTTATCGGGACTTTTGCCCCTCCTCATGCGGTAATTAATGACTTTGATTTCCTGACTACCCTTGAAGATCGCGATTGGCGTGGCGGTGTAGCGGAGGCGATTAAAGTTGCGCTGCTTAAAGATGCCAATTTTTTTGAGTATATAGCGACCCATGTTAATGCGATCGCCCGTCGAGATCTCGATGTGATGCAACAGATTGTTTATCGTTGCGCCCAGTTACACTTAAATCATATTGCTCATGGCGGCGATCCGTTTGAAATGGGTTCTTCGCGTCCTCTCGATTTTGGACATTGGGCAGCACATCGCTTAGAATATCTTACCGATTATCGTCTCCGTCATGGTGAAGCAGTAGCGATTGGCATCGCCCTCGATTGTACTTATTCTTATCTCGCAGGACTACTTTCTCATCAACAGTGGCAGCAGATATTAAATACGCTTTCTGCGATCGGTTTTACGCTATATGTTTCGGAAATGGCTTCTAGTGGTTTGTTTGAGGGTTTAACCGAATTTCGAGAACATTTAGGCGGGGAGTTAAGCATTACTCTTTTACAAGGAATTGGAAAAGCTTTAGAAGTTAATGAAGTTAATTTGAATTTATACGAGCAAGCTATTAGACATCTCCGAAAATTGTATAAAGCTTATTCTGCTTGAATCCTAATCTGATGCGATTCCCAAGGCAAAAACTGAAGATTTTACGAGCGAATAACTGTTTGAGAGCTTAGTTATCATTATAGC
>JAAUUT010000022.1 GCA_012031035.1 Candidatus Altimarinota bacterium
TTTCTTCAGGAACTGGAGATAAAGCCTATTGTCCAGATGTAAGACCAAATGGGAAAGGACGTAAGTCTTCTACTATAAGGCATTCTGTTGGATAGGAAGCTCGCGATAAGAGCGCGGGTAGTTCACATTTGTAGCCTATGATTTATTCAAGCGAACTTGCAGCCAATGGGGAAACCCCCGATCGCACCCCAGATAAGCTTTACGAACGTTCTCCCAAACGAGGCAAACACAAGATTTTTATCGGGATGTCTCCAGGCGTGGGAAAGACTTATCGAATGCTTGAAGAAGGCAAAAGCTTGAAAGAGGAAGGGATCGATGTCGTTATCGGATTGTTAGAAACTCACGGACGCGAGGAAACCGCTCAAAAAGCCCAAGGATTAGAAGTTATTCCCCTTAAAACGATGGTTTTGCACGGGCGATCGCTTCCCGAAATGGATCCCGATGCTATTATCGCCCGACAGCCACAACTGGCGTTAATTGATGAGTTAGCACATACTAACATCCCAGGATCGAAGAATGAGAAACGCTATCAAGATGTTGAAGAAATCTTAGCCGCAGGAATTGATGTTTATTCAACGGTTAACATTCAACATTTAGAAAGTCTCAACGATTTAGTCTTCAAGATCTCTGGGGTTATCGTGCGCGAACGAATTCCCGATCGCTTATTTGATGAAGCAGATGAGGTTGTCGTTGTCGATGTAACCCCAGAAACGCTACAAGAACGCTTGAGAGAAGGAAAGATCTATGCACCTGAAAAAATCGATTCTGCTTTACAGAATTTCTTTCAGAAGAAAAATTTAATCGCCTTGCGGGAACTTGCACTGCGCGAAGTAGCAGACAACGTTGAAGAAGACGGAATGCAAGCTAACCAAAGAGATTATTGCAGTATCTGCGAGCGGGTTTTAGTTTGTATCTCTACCTATCCTAATTCAATTCAATTATTGCGACGCGGGGCACGAATTGCCAATTACATGAACGCTCATCTGTATATATTATTTGTAGAAAATCCAGAAAAATTTTTAACTAAGGCAGAGAGTTTGCATATCGAAACTTGCACTCGACTTTGCCAAGAATTCGGCGGCGAGTTTCTGCGAGTCAAGTCGAGCAATGTTTTCGGTACGATTGTAGAAGTGGCAAAAACTCAGCGCATTACTCAAATTGTCATCGGAGAAAGCCATCGTTCTCGTTTGGCCTTATTGTTTAAGGGAGCGATCGCGCAAAGATTAATGCGATCGCTCCCCGATGTCGATATTCATTTAATTGGGGATCGACAAGTTAACTCAGCTTAGACTGAAAGGACAAACCACACTGTCCGTAATGACACAACAAGCGATCGCATAAAACTAATGCAACCATCGCTTCCACCATCGGGACTGCCCTCGACAAGACGCAGGGATCGTGTCGTCCTTTGGCAGCAAGCGTCGTTTCTTCGCCAGTATTCGTAACGGTACGCTGTTCCTTACCTATCGTCGCTGTGGGTTTAAAAGCGACTCGAATCGCGATATTTTCCCCGTTGCTTATCCCCCCTTGTACGCCACCCGAACGGTTCGTCACCGTGCGAATTTCGCCTTCCTCATCGATATAATACTCGTCATTATGTTCGCTTCCCGTCAGCAAGGTTCCAGCAAATCCCGAACCGATTTCAAATCCTTTGCTGGCGGGCAAAGACATAACTGCTTTTGCCAATTCTGCTTCTAATTTATCGAAGACGGGATCGCCTAACCCTTTGGGAACCTTACGAGCGACGCATTCGACAACACCGCCTATAGAATCTTTCTCTCGTCGAATTTGGTCGATTAAATCGATCATGCGTTCGGCGCATTCTGGGTCGGGACAGCGAACGATATTACTTTCGACTTGTTCTAGGGTAACGGTGTTGGGATCGACGATCGCCTCTAAGTCTTTAATCCGCTTGACATAACCGACGATCTCGACTCCTGCTGCTGCGTACAGAATTTTTTTGGCGATCGCGCCTGCTGCAACTCGTCCGATGGTTTCCCGCGCTGAGGAACGTCCGCCGCCTTGCCAGTTACGGATTCCGTATTTGGCATCGTAAGTTGCATCGGCATGAGAAGGACGGTATTTAACCGCCATTTCATCGTAATCTTGAGAACGGGCATCTTGATTGCGTACTAAAATCGCGATCGGCGTTCCCAGAGTTTTCCCCTCAAATACGCCCGAAAGGATCTCGCAAATATCGCTTTCGCGACGGGGCGTAACAATTTTACTTTGTCCGGGTCGTCGGCGTTCTAACTCTTTTTGAATCTCTGCTTCAGAAATTTCTAGTTGTGGGGGGCATCCGTCGATAACAACGCCAATTCCGCCGCCGTGCGATTCTCCAAACGTTGTAACTCGAAATAAATGCCCGAATGTGTTCCCCATAAATTCCCCGCGATCGCTCTACCGACTGTTATTTTAACCTGAGTTCCGACGCTTGAGTTCTGAACTTTTTATGGTAATTTAGTTAAAAATTCTTCAGTTAACTTGGCAAAGGCTTTTGCTCCACTCGAACCTGGCATTCCAATAACAACTGGCATAAACATATCAACGGCTTTTGCTACATTAACATCCATGGGAATCGAATTTTGAAATAAATGATGGGGTTCAAAATCTTCTCGAACTCGTTTCATAACTTGTTGATAATAGCGACTTAATAAACCTCCCCCCGAAAGAATAAAGACAACTCCTAATAGATGAATATTAAGCTCGTCTTCCGCTTGATGGCTTTCTTTTAACTTAGCAATTCGTCTTTCTAATAATTGCATCCCCACAATTGATAAAGGTTCTGGTCTAGCGGGAAGCAAATAGTAATCGCTAGCAGCAATCCCACTGCGAGTTAATAAGTTATAACCTGGGGCGCAGTCCATAATGATGAAATCATATTCATTTCTCACTGGATCTAAAATATCTTGGATGAGAATTCTTTCAAAATAATTCCAAATTTTCTCAAAGTCTGTTGCATTTTGTTCTATTGCTTGTTTGTGCAACATTTCTGACACGAGATATTCGTCATAAAGCTCGATATCTCCTGGCAATAATTCAAGTCCTTCAACATTGCAAATAGAAGGACAAATTAAGTCGTGAATGGTTAACTTATTGTAAGGATTGGGTTGAATAATCGAATCGAGTAAGTAAGTCAGCGTTTTTCTTTTTTTTCGCGTCTTCGCAAAGTCATGAGGCGACATTAAACTCAAAGTTGCACTGATCTGTGCGTCTAAATCGAGGACGAGAACTCGTTTTCCGTGATTTTTAGCGAGACAAGTAGCTAAGTTTACAGTAAGCGTCGTTTTGCCAACGCCGCCTTTCATATTGACAGTGCTAATGACTATTCCCATCGATAAAATTCCTGTATTTTCGATAAAGCGCTTAGCTTTGGCGCTAAGTTAGTTTATCAGAATCGTTCTTCCTAAATCTGTTCCAGATATTCAGGAGGGACGGGAATAAAAATTGTAGGTTAAGTTAAACCAATCGATCCCCACGATCTTATATTTAAATTTAAATCTCCGTAATAGGTTTAGCTGGGGCGGTTGTGACGGGATCGATTCCATCATGACCCACGACGAATTGACTCATCATGCCATTATCCTCATGTTGTAGGTGATGGCAGTGCATCATATATTTCCCCTCTAGTTTTCTTCCGTCTCGCGTCGCAAACTTAAGGACAACTCGTAATGTTTCTTGGGAACCAAGATGAAAAACATCTTTCCATCCTCTTTCGTAGGGAAAAGGTGGTTTGCCATTACGGTCTAAGATTTGTCCCTCCACAATATGAAGATGCACGGGATGCAGTTTTCCTTCTTGCGGGTTAACGAAAGTCCAGATTTCAATATCGCCTGGATTGACTTGCGCGTCGATTCGGTTGACATCCCAGACTTTATGGTTAATCGCCCACTTACCCTTTTCCCGTTCGTAGGTGAAAGTTCGTTCTCTTACCACAGCAGAGATGGGAATGGTTTCAAAAGGACGAAGTTGACTGGGAACCTCGCTATCGTCTGGTTCTTGGCGTACTACATCAAAACACATCAAAGGTTTGACTGGCGTACTAAAGTCCACCGTTTCTTCCAGTCCTGTATTTTGTAGATACAATCGAGTTCCTATAGGATATTTAGAGAAATCGATAACCACCTCATAGCGTTCTGCCATTGACATTCGCAGAGTTTCGGGAGCATTTACAATAACTGGTTTATCGATGAGTCCGCCATCGTTGCCAATGACGATTAACTGTTCGCCTTCGCTTAGAGATGATTGGTTGCGACTGAGGGCAAGTTGATAGAAGGTTTTGGCAGTCCCATTGAGGATACGAAAGCGATATTTTCGGTTGGCAACTTCCATTCGCGCCCAAGGAACGCCGTTAATCAGCGTGACATTGCTCTCAAATAAACTTTCTTTATCGTCGTCATTAAAAATTAACGAACCATCAGTGGCAAATTCTTTGCTTTCGATAACCAATGGCACATCGTAGTCTCCTTTGGGTAAAGGCAAGTTGCGTTCGTATTCGTCTTCAACGATATACATTCCTAGCAATCCCATATAGACGTTGCGCCAGGTTAAATCCATTACGTGGTCGTGATACCAAAGAGTAGCAACGCGATCGTTGGGATACTCGTAATCTTTGTAATAATTAGGTGGTACAAAGTCCATCCCGTAACCGTCGTATTGCGGTTGAGATGGCATTCCGTGCAGGTGGATGACGGTATCGATGTTTTGCTTTTGGGAATCTTTACCTAGTTTATTAATAAAGCGAACCTGCGATCGCCGTCCTTGTTGTTGCCGAATTAAAGGGCCCGGAGCAATCCCATTGTAGCCCCAGATTTCCGTCTGAAAACCTGGAATAATTTCCGCTTGCGATTTTTCTATAACAATCTCGTAGTAATCCGTAGATTCATCGCTGCGGACGGGGTTGAGAAGGGGTAGCGTGCGAAAAGGTAGATCGAATCGTCCGATGAGTCGTTTAGACGATTGAGAAACTAGCTTCTGTATGGCGATGGGTAATAAGAGACATCCACCGCCGAGTAATGCAAGTTGGATTGCTTTTCTTCTATTAATTTTCATGTTTCTACAAGATTATTGCGATCGCATCTAGTTCCAAAACTAGACAAACGCGATCGCTATAATAAAAAAGACCCTATTCTAGGTCTGGCGAGACGCTTGTACTGCCAAGTGAGAGCGTCTCGCTATTTTTGTGGGGTCTTAGGTTCGGCGATCCCAGCATGGTAATCTAATGTCAGCGATTTGACGTGATAACCTTGAAATTTTTCCATATTGCTGACTCGAAACATAGCAATGGGATAGGTGAGTGCCATCAAACCAAATACCCCCATCAAAGCAAACACAATTGAGTGCATTTTTTGGGCAGGTATGGGTTTAGATTGAATTTGTTCGGTTGACATAAGTCCTCCATCGATTAAATTAACGGTAGATAAGGGAATAAAGGATGCCAGCACATTGCCGTAGCAAGTGTCATTAAACTAATGACCCAGAAGAAAATCGTTTTTGCTTTCACCTGTTTGTGCTTTAACAACTGATGCAAGATAATCCAACTCACTATCCAACCAATCAGTAGCATGGTTTCTTTTCCCGTGTAGCTGCCAATGTTGCCCCACATTGGGTCTGGATTATTAGCCCCTGGGATCCAGTTTCCTAACGCTAGTAGCTTCTGTTCGATGGTTTTGGTTTTATCCCCATCCGATAAGTGGTGAGATACCATCATCGTTATGCCACCGATAGCTGCACTGATGAATGCTGCTGCGGCTTCTCCCGATACTTGCGGTGGATTAGAATTTCCCTCGGCTAAAAATTTGGGAAAGCGTTTTAAATTATCCCAAACTCGACCATACCAAGGGGCTTTATTGGAACGAGATAAATCTGTAGTCATTATCTACTCCTTATTTAGAGAGCGTGTATTTTAGCAACCCCTAATCCACTGACCATCCCGCCAATGGAAAAAAACATCAGTGCCATCAACACTAGACAGGTAGCAGTGAGGACGGGACGGTTTCGTTTTTCTAAAATGGAGTCTCCATATCGCCATAAAATCCAAGTACAGGTAATTGCTAGCGGTAAGGTAAAGAGGACGCTAAATTCGTGATATTCCATCAAGATGTATTGTGCTAGCGGGGAATTTTCTTTTAACCACGCCCTAGCACCGCCGTAGTTGATATCTGCACGATACCGCATATAAGCAAGGTTGCCAGATGCGATCGCCAAAAATGACAAAATCGCCGACCAAAACGCCAAAGTTCGCATTTGTGGCAAGATTTTTGCTGCACCCCTAAGTAACGGGAAAGCAAGATGTCCGGCATAAGCCATCACTACCATTGCCAACAGCGAAGCCAAGCCGTGAATCGTACCTATCCAACGCTGCCAAGGACTAGGGTGCAACAGATTCACAAAAGGCAAGAACAAGAATAAACCAGCCGATAAGATACTCAGTCCGTAAATTGACACCTGAGCAATATCTAGTTGTTTGGGAAATTCGGGTGACAGGGTATTGGGAGCTAGCTGTCCCTCTGCGTCCATTTTTTGAACCATAGATTTTCCTTAAATAGGCAGTCGAACCACTTAGTCGCAATAACTATATCAATCATTTTGCAACTAAATCTCAACTTTCTTGGAAACGATCGTTTAAATTTAATTAAGTTAGTCGAGCGTAATTGAGGAAAACTTGTTAGGAATTTAATTCACATAGTTTAAAATAACTAAAATTCTTAAATTGTTAGATTTTTGTCATTTTAAAACAGAATATTTAACTTTATTTTAGATTTAAAGATCGTTTAAATCTAAAACTAAGGCCGACTAAATTTATAAATGAATGCTATAAACTTAGTAATTCTTAATAAAAATCATAGTCATTTTGTTTTTTGCTGTTGAAAGATATGATAGGTTACTATTAAAAGTCTTTCTCAATAAATTGCTTTGAAGCAATTCTGAAAAGCTCTTCTAGCAACTCAATCAGTTTTTCTATTTGAGGAACATCGCTTAACTTATTGTCTGACTAAGCAAGCGAGGATCTTTTCCATGTCTTGAAAAGAAATTGACATATTTTTTCGCCACTCGTTTCCTAATTCTTCATTTACAAATTTACAAAAAGTACGCACATTATGACATTCAACGAAGCACTATACAAAGCAGCCTACGCAGCGATCGATAACCTGATTGCTAACGGACTCCCCGCACCCGATGGAGTAGTTTATACCAGCGCTTTAAACTACTACAATGGCTACGGTAAAAATCAATCAGGACAAGAAGGCTTTTTTACGGGTTCGAGTAGTAACAACACAATTAGCGGTTCTGGAACTGAGGTCAACGGTAACGGCGGTATAGATGTCGATCTCTACGGTATTGGCTATACCATTACGAACGTCACTGCTACCAGTTTCAAGATAACTCCCACCAGTATTGGGATTGGCGAAATCGATACTCTTGTTGGTCGTACCGATCCCAACGTAGAAGATGGATTTTTTCTTAGTGCTTTAAATGGGACTTTTACCGATCGCAGTAACCTTAATAATCCTGTAAGTGGAGGCAGTCAAGCGCTTTACGTCGGAAAAGGCAATAGGGACTACGGTTTCATTCAAAATTTCACTAGCAACAAAGACTATGTTTCCCTCTCTGGGCCAGTTAACAGCTACAACTATCTCTACGATAGCGATGGTAACTTCAAAATTTATAAGAAAACGGGAACGGGGAAAGGGGATTTAGTTGGTATTGTTGAGGTTACAGACCAGCCATTCGACTTACAAGCGCGACGTTTTCTTAACGATGGTACGTTTCGTTTGAGTGCGCGCGTTCTCAGGCGGGGATTTAATGAAGAACTTTATCTTAAACTCAATGGTTTAGAAGGAGAAATCGAACCATCCAATGCTCTTGCAGATTACGTCAGCGATGGACAGTTTGACGGATTAAAAGGAATTTTTACAGGAGCAGAAAAAGGTTCGCCTACCTCCGCTAGTAGCAGCACTGCTGATGGCAACGATACCGTATTTTCTTATGGTGCTAACAATAACAAAACGATTCTTTCTGGTGTGGGTTTAGCACTAGATACCGAGAAGAATCTTGTCGTTGAATCGGGGGCTGGTGCAAATCAGGTTGATATTTTAATCGGTGCATTCAATACCAAAGATGAGTTTTGGTTAGGTGTTGGCGATGACTTATTAAATAGTTCCCAATCATTCTATGTCGGTGGCGGTAGTGCCGACTATGCCACGATTCAGAACTATCAAGAAAAAGACCGCGTAATCTTAGCTGGGGATATTCTTGACTATAGTTTTACTCAGATGGGCAGTAGCATTCAGATTAGTACCGTTATGGGTGGCGATCTCATTGGCATTGTCGAAGGAGTAAACGGCATACTCTCAATGAACGCTCTTGCTAACGATACTTTTACCGTAAAATTCGACGTTTAAGCAAAATTGGTGGGAGGTCGATTGTACCTTATCTCTACCAACATTCACATCAGGTGCGATCGCCCTCCTTCAAACTTGACAATCAAAATTAACTCAAACGGAAATTATGACTACAACCATTAATCCATTTACCGGACAAGTTTACGAAATCGCAGCCGATGCTACCGAACCCCTGATTATCGAAAACTTCGACATTACTCAAGATGCCATCCAACTGCCTGGAAATCCAGATTCTGAGGTAATTCCGCAATTTAGCTTTAGCGATCGCTACACCCTTTCAGAAATCAATGGCGATACGGCAATTAGTACCTTATCAGGACAGTTAGTAGCAGTAGTTAAAGGCGTAACGGGTCTCAAAACCTTCACCAGTTACACCGAAAAAGGCACATACTCCCTCGTTTCTCTGGAAAATGAGTTTTTTAGCACCTACATCGAACCCAACTTCTACGAGCCTTGGTATGTAGAGTTTGATAAATCAGACTATGGAAATTCAGTACAAAAGGCGATCGATGCTGGATTAGTCTCTTCTGCCTACGAACATTACCTCAAATTCGGACAATTTGAAGGACGAGAAGATTCAATCTTTGCTCCCAAAACAGATGGCAATAATACCCTATATGGTTCGGGATATGAAGGCGGTTTGGTAGGCGTACCGATTAGCGAAGGCGTATATACCAGAGATGTCAAACCCGTTACGACTGGTGTAGGGGAAATCGATACCCTGATTGGCGCGCCGGGAGAAGATACCTTTTTCTTAGGAAATGCCAGAATTCTCAACGACGCACCCCAACCATTTTATGTAGGCGGTGGGGATGAGGACTATGCTTTAATTAAAAATCTCGATCGAGGTAGTACCTACGGCGTAATTCTTCAAGAAATAGGTTACTCAGATGTTCCTCCCGAAGCGCGGGAAGCCTTAACCGATCGTCTCATGTTGGCAGGAAAACCCTACGACTATGAATTTGAAAGAATTGGCGACGATCTCCATATTTCTTTCCAAGACGATTTAGTTGCCATTGTAGAAGACGCACCGCCACTCGATGTCACCTTCTATATTGCTGGTGGGACTTATATTTATACTACGGGTAACGTGGCTACCTTTGATTTATACAGTGGTTGGAGTAGCGAAAACACTCTTTACGAACCTTTCTACTTTGAAGAAAATCCGGGCGTAGAAGAGGCGATCGCCAACGGTGAATACGCATCTGCTTTTGAACATTATGTCAAAGTCGGACAGTTTAATCCTGACGGAGAAGTTATTTTCTCTGGTTCGTCGGGAGATGATTTTCTCACGGGTTTGGTGCATCTTCGCTATTATTTGGCGTAGAAGTCACCTTTGTCGATGGCGAAACAGAAGGCTATCGTACTGCAACAATGGGTGTGGGTGAGGCTGATTTTGCCGTTGGCGGCTTGGGTTCGGATACTTTCTTTATTGGTAACGATAATCTCCTAGATCCTGAAAAGGGAGGGGAAGTTTGGTATGTGGGGAATGGAGATGAAGACTATCTAACGATTCAAGGCTTCGATCCCTATAAAGATTTCTTGTTTGGTGCGGGCAATTTTGAAGATTATACCTTTGAAGTCATCGATGGGGTGGATGATATTTTTGGGCGAACAGTACCTTATAAGAGTTTGGAGGTGAATTATAAGGGCGATCGCGTGGCTTTAATCGAAAAGATTGATGGTAGCTTAACCTTGCCCGATATTACTTCTTTAATCGCTTTTCCTCTGAGTGAAGTAGGTGAAGAACGCCCCAACGGACTAGCATTAGTCGCATCTCAAAATCAATTTCTCCCGCCCGAACCACCTGCGGGAAGCGAATACTGGAATGAAGCTTTTTATCTCGCCGTCTTCCCTGAAGTTGCCGAACTAGTTGCTAATGGCGAATACGAATCTGCCCTCGATTACTATATCCAAGTCGGACAATTCCTCACCGAAAAAGATGGTGGCGAAAAAGAAGGCTACTTTACAGGCACAAAAGGCAACGATATTATTCAAGGCTTTGGTGTCGATAACGACCTCCACGGCACAGAAATCGCTGATGTTACCTTCGATCCTAGCACCAGTAACGTCAGCGTTACCCTTGGTAGTACGGGCGTAAGCGAAATAGACGTTCTCGTCGGTACGGATAAAACCAATGGCTTTTATGCAGGCGGCACGTGGACGAAATACAACACAGAAGACTTTACGGGTGAAAGTACCCCTTATTATCGCGGCGGTGGGGATAAAGACTATTCCCTAGTCAAAAATTATCAACCAGACAAGGATTACGTTTATTTTGCTGGTAGTGCTGCCGATTATCAATATCAATCCGTCGATGGCAACTTTAAAGTTTATACCGCAGACGGAGATTTAGTCACTATCATTGAAGGGGTTTCCGACCTCGTTGTCACAGACCTCAATAGTTTGGGCGGATTCTACATGACGGGTTACGAATTCGGAAATCATGGCGAAGGCGAAGAACCGAAATTCAGAGGGTTTAACGAAGATATTTACCTGCTGGACAATCCGGGCGTAGCTAAATTGATTGAAAATGGGATCTTTACTTCCCCCCTTGACTACTACGTAAAAGTTGGTCAATACGCCGACACAGATGTCAACAACGAAAAGGGTAAACCCGTCAAAGGCATATTTTCTGGAACGGACGGGAACGATTATGTCATTGGCTTTGGTCAGAATGGCTATAATCTATCAGGAGTACCTCTATCTGTCGATTTAGGGACAGGCACAAATCGCCCCATTGTCTTTGAAACTTTGGGTGAAGGCGAAATCGATACTTTAATCGGGACAAAAGGTATTGCTAACGGCTTTTTACTCGGTAGTTTCCCTACTTCTGCTAACAATACGCCACAGCCTTTTTATGTCGGTGGAGGCGATGACGATTACGCTGTAATTAAAAACTTTGAGTCGGGTGAAAGCCTCAGCATGGCAGGCAAACCAGAAGATTACAACTTCGAGAAAACAGAAACAGGCATCAATGTTTCCTATAAAGGCGATCTTGTTGCCAAAGTTGAAGGTGTAGAATCTTTACAAGTTTCCAGTGTTATTAGCCCAGACGTATTTGTCGTCAGTAGCTATCCCGGTGTCGAAAACTTCAACGAAGATGTGTTCGGTAGCGGCGATGAATTGTTGGGAGGTGCAGGCAACGATCGCTTTTTCGTTCAAACAGGCGGCGATAATACTCTAATAGGCGGTATGGGTGCAGACCAATTCTGGATTGCTAGTTCAGAAAATCCCGAATTTGTCAATACCATCGTTGACTTTACTTTAGGTGAAGATGTTCTCGGTATTGCTGGATTGGGTGCAAGTTTTGAGACGTTAACTCTAACTCAACAAGAAGATAACACGCTCATTGCTTTTAATAATAATGAGTTGGCAATTCTCAATGGGATTCAAGCGTCGAGTTTGAGTACAGAGAATTTTGCTTTTGTATAAATGATAAGCGCGATCGCTCTTTAAGTTAGGGGCGATCGCGCAATTCAATGTACTTTACCTAACTAAAAATAGCTATCAAGTTATGAACAAGAAATCGATCCGATTGACTCCCATCAAATATCTTGTTATTGGTTTCGTTACTTTCTTGAGCATTACAATTGGCTTGTTTGGAGTTCAGCCCTTTGAAACTATCGCCCAAACTCAAGATCCTATTATCTATTGGAATGCGATCGCGCTCGCTACTATCCGCGATACGAATACTTCTCCCCAAATAGCAGCGAGAAACTTGGCAATGATGCACGCAGCTATTTACGATGCCGTTAATGCTATCTCACCTACACACAGCGTCTATCAGGTAAAAATTCAAGCGGCAAAGGATGCTAACCCGGAGGCGGCTGCCGTTAGTGCTGCCCATCAAGTCCTGAGTCAGTTGTATCCACAACAAGCCACTCAATTCAATAATGCCTTAGAAGCGTCTTTAGGCGCGATCGCTCAAGGACAGCCCAAAACCAAAGGAATCGAACTCGGAAAGGTTGTAGCCGAGAAAATTTTAGCCTGGAGAAAGAATGACGGGTCTGCGACTGAACTTGCTTATACCCCTCCTGACAAACCTGGTTATTGGCAACCCGTTCCGCCGGAGTTTAAATCAGCTTCGATGCCACACTGGAAAAACCTTAAACCTTTTGTTATGAAGGAAGCTTCGCAGTTTCGGATTTCTCAGATGCCGAGCTTGAATAGTGCGGAGTATACAGCAGAATTCGAGCAAACGAAGGCGATTGGCGCAAAAAATAGCACGACTCGTACTGAAGACCAAACTGCGATCGCACAATTTTGGCTCGATGGCAAGGGAACCATAACGCCTCCCGGTCACTGGAATCAGATTGCCGCAGACCTTGCAGTGCGTCAAGGAAATACCCTACCAGAGAATGCACGTCTGTTTGCCTTGTTAAATATTGCCCTCGTCGATGCAACTATTATCGACAGCGACCACAAATACACTTTCAACCGATGGCGACCGATTACAGCGATTCAAAAAGCCGATACTGACGATAATTCCCAAACTACTGCCGAGCCTAATTGGACTCCCTTACTCGACACGCCTGCCTCTCCAGCTTACGTATCGGGACACAGCACCTTGGGCGGTGCAGCCGATGCCATTTTAACAGCATATTTTGGCAAAAATGTCAATTTCAAGACAGCAGCCGATCCGAAGACTAATTTATCTGCGCGATCGTTCGATAGTTTTACCCAAGCAGCCGAGGAAGCCGGAATGAGTCGCGTTTATGGCGGCGCACATTGGCTGTCGGATAACCGAGATGGTTTAGCGGCGGGAAGAAATTTAGGCAATTATGCAGTGCAGAACTTCTTGCGTCCGTTGTAAAGCAATTTGCGATCGCCCAAGACACTAGCTATAAAGATCTAACTGTTCGAGCATCATTCCCAAACTTTGGCATCTTCATCCTAAACGGTACTGAGTCAACAACTTAAACCATATTAAGGCGAGCATCTCGCTCGCCTGCAACGCTTCATTACTAACCTTACTTTTTTAGTTTCATGAGCGATCGCGCTTCCCTGAGTTCATGTAATAGCTCGGTCTGGCTTATTTCGTATTAGGCAGCTTATCAACAATTTATCGTATAATTTTATAAATTAATTTTTCATTAAACTGATTGCAGACAAATACTCTTTTGCTGGCAAAAGAGAATGGGAACATTGAAAAATGATTGGCTTCATTAAAACCGATTGAGTGTCTAAAGAGTGTGAGGAAGTAAAATTTGTTGCAAACCATGCGTGGAGTTGTCGAAAAAGCAAGTAAATTAAAATACTTGCGATTAGCGAACGAACAATGGCAGGCTAAATATGACTTGCTCGGAACGCTAGTGCGACGCGATTTAGAAGCACGATACAAAGGTTCTGTATTAGGCAATTTATGGCCTCTACTCAATCAGCTATCGCAGTTGCTCATTTACACTTATGTATTTTCAATTGTTCTTAAGGTAAAGTTGAGTCTGAGAGGGTTGCCAGAAAATAACCTTACTTTTGGTTTGTGGCTGTTTGCTGGATTGCTACCGTGGATTGCCTTTACAGGCGGTTTGTCGCAAGCAGCAGGTTCAGTAGTAGGACAATCCAATTTAGTAAAAAAGGTAGTATTTCCTCTGTCGTTATTACCATTGGTTCCAATTTTATCAACGTTTATTGAGAGTTCTTTTGGTTTAATGGCGCTGATTTTATTAGTGGCATTAACTACACATACATTACACGTAACCCTAGCGCTCTTACCGTTGATATGGATAACACAATTATTGTTAACAGCCGGATTGGGTTATTTAACCGCAGGATTAACTGTATTTTTGCGCGATATCCCCCAAACGCTCAATGTGCTTTTAAATCTTTGGTTGTATCTAACTCCTATTGTGTATCCAGCTTCAGCAATTCCAGAAATGTGGCGCAATTGGATATTTTGGTTGAATCCAATGGCCGCGATCGCAGAGATTTACCGGGATTTAGTATTAGTAGGAGAAGTTCAGCACTGGGGAGAATGGGGAGTTGCGTCTGCGATCTCTGTAACGTTCTTTATCTGTGGATTCTGGGTATATAAGCGTTTGCGTCCAGCATTCGCTGATGTATTGTAGTTGCAAGCGATCGTTGGTAGGGTGATGAGTGAAGATGAGTGAAATTGCAATTTCTTTAAAAAAATGTCTCGAAATGCTACAAAAGATACGCCCGTCCGATAGATAGGCTCAAAGAAATTTTGTTACCTAGTAAACATCGCGCTCAAGAGTTTTGGGCATTGCAAGATATTAATTTAGAAATTGCCAAAGGAGATACTGTAGGAATTATTGGTCAAAATGGTTCTGGCAAAAGTACATTGCTGCAAATTATTGCTGGAACCTTAACGTCAACTACAGGAGAAGTATATGTTAACGGACGAGTTTCAGCATTACTAGAACTGGGTAGCGGTTTTAATCCCGAATTTACAGGACGGCAGAATGTATTTTTAAATGGACGACTCTTAGGTTTAAAGCAACAAGAAATCGAAAATAAATTTGACGAGATTACAGCATTTGCAGATATTGGAGATTTTATTGATGAACCTGTAAAAATCTACTCTAGCGGGATGTTTGTGAGATTGGCTTTTGCTGTTGCTGTAAGCGTTAATCCCGATATCTTGATTATAGATGAAGCTCTAGCAGTAGGAGATATATTTTTTCAACAAAAATGTTATAAATTTTTAGAAGACATTAGTAATAAGGGAACATCAATTCTTTTTGTCAGTCATGATACGCAAGCTATTTTAAAACTTTGCAAAAAGGCTGTATTAATGGAACATGGTTATCTGCGATATTTAGATACACCATCAGAGATTATTTCAAAATATATGGAGCTTTATTATGGAAAGTTTCCTCATTTAAAAAATAATGAGTTAAAAGTTCCTAGAAAGAAACTGAAAAATTTGCCCCCGAAAAAATTGTCAACTATCAAAGATATAGTATACCCTAATGAATTTCAATATGATTTTTCAGGGGTTAATCGCTATGGAACGCATGTTGGTCTCATTGCTGGAACAGCAATTACCGATTTAGAAGGTATTTCTAAATCTATTTTTTGGGTTGGAGAAGATATTTTACTTTCTATTAAATTAAACCGACATTCAGAAGATATTTGCCCTTTAAATATAGGGTTTCAGATCAAAGACAGATTGGGTCAAATAATTATAGGAACTAATACATATCTTTTATCAATAGATATGGAAGATGTAGAATTTGGACAACCTGTAATTTGCCAATTCAAAGTAAATTTGCCTATATTACCGCAGCAATATACAGTTAATGCTGCTGTTGCCAATTATGACATAGCAGCAGAAATTACTTATGATTGGTTAGATTATATTGGTACAATACAAGTAATAAATACCAATCCTAAAATAGAACAAATAGGCTTTTGTTTTACCAATATTGAAGTGATTAAATCTCAGGTTTAATATTTTTATTTAAAAATAATTGTTTCTCATTATGAACACAGAAAAAATATTTGAGCGTATATTATATGTTTATCAAAAATCAAAAAAACATCAAAAAGAGCAGATTAAAGAAGTGGAAAATCCTGAAAAAAACGATTTTTTTCAAAAACAATTAGATTCTTTTGTTCCAGAAATAGATGGAAATTATTTATTGTTTTTTAATGAAGTTTACACAACTACTTCACGTAAATTTTTGAAAAAGATTCTAAAAAAAATAGCTTGGCCTATTTTAAAAAGACAAATTTATTTTAATACCGCTATTCGACAACTTCTATATAATTTAATTCAGAAACACTATGAATACTCTGCAAGAGATAAAAATATTGATGCTAAGTTTTTGGATTTAGAGCAGAAAATAGAGAAATTATCGCAACTGTCAGAGAAAATACAACAAATTTCTTTATTAGAGACAAGAGTAGAAGCAATTTCTCAATTAAAGCAAAAATAGAAAAAATTGAGCATAGAGAGTCACAACTAGAACAAGTATCTGCAAAATTAAAAAATCCCGATAAAATAACTGACAAAGTTGCTTCTGTCGATCGCGCCAAAATAGAGAGTGGATTATGGTTTAACGAGCCAATAATTGTAGGTTACAACAAAAATGATGAAGCTTTTTGGTCAGGAACGAATGAAAGAATTTTTGAGAAATCTTTTGTTCTACAGTCACTTGCTCAATTGTATGATTCAACTCAAATTACAGTTTTAGATGTTGGTGCTGCTGAAAGTTTGCTAGCTTACGAATTAGCTTCTCTTAACTATTTAGTTACTGCGATCGACATACGTCCTATTGCTTTATCTCATCCTAATTTAAAGTTCGTTAAAACCGACATTTGTAAACCTGTACTTCCTTCGGCTAGCTTTGATTGTGCCATTGCTTTATCAACCCTGGAGCATATAGGCTTAGGTTGGTATGGTGATAAAACAGGAGCCATGCTAGATTGTGAGGCTGTTCGACAGATTTATTCCCTTCTAAAACTTGATGGTAGTTTTATCTTAACTGTTCCTTATGGGAAAAAAGCAATAACACCAATTCATCGGATTTATAACCGAGAAACACTTAGCCATTTGCTAGAAGGCTTTAATATTACTAAAGCTGTTTATGGAATTCGTTTAGATGACTTCACCTGGACTCTAACAAATGATGAAGGAGAAGCCGCTACTAAAGAGCACAATCCAAATAATCATCTTCCTGGGTCTGTAGCAATGTTAGTGTGCAAAAAAACGAATCAAAGTCTGTAATTTGAAATTAAAGTACTATGAAAATAGGAATTGATATCCAAGCTCTTCAAACGAGAAACTCTAGAAATAGAGGAATTGGTCGTTATACTAAATCAGTTATAGAGGGGTTACTCAGTCAGGAAACAAATCATGCTTATCAGTTGTTCGCCAATAGCATGTTACCCTCTCCAGACTTAGATAATAATCGATTTTCCTACCATAACATTAATTATCCATACATAGGCAGTTGTCATCTCAATGATTTGTTGATGAAAACGACCTTAACATCAGCAGATATAGAAGCAGTACTTATTCCTAGTCCAATGGAAGATTCAGAGGCGACAATAGCAGACTATCAAAATTATCATAAAAAAGTTTTTGTTATTTGCTATGACTTAATTCCACTCATATTTGCCGAGCGATATTTAAACGATCCAAATACACATTCTTTATACATGAGACGGTTAAAGAATGTAAAAAATGCTGATTTCATATTTGCTATTTCTGAATCTACTCGTCAAGATGTTATGAAATATCTTGATGTACCTGCTGATAAAGTTCTTAATGTTTCAGGTGGAGTTTCATCTTTTTTTTATCCTATTTCAGAAAGCGATCGCCAAAATTGGATGCAAAAACTCTCAGAAAAATTTGGCATTAAGAGAAATTTTCTTCTTTACACTGGTGGAGAAGATTGGAGAAAAAATATTGAAGGACTTCTAAAAGCTTTTGCAAAATTACCTAAACATATACAAAAATGTCATCAAATAGTTGTAGCTTGTAAGCTCACTACTTTTTTTGCTCAAGAGCTTATTAGTTTATCATCAAGTTTAGGAATCAATCAATCTCTTATTTTGACTAACTATGTTACTGATGAAGAATTAAGAGCTTTATATTCTACCTGTTCGTTATTTGTTTTTCCTTCTTTTTATGAAGGATTTGGCTTACCTTTGTTAGAAGCTATTTCTTGTGGGGCACCTGCTATCGCTAGTAATAGCTCTTCTTTACCAGAAATATTAGGTTCTGTTGAGCAGTTATTCGATCCTCATTCGGTTGAAGCTCTTACTAGGCTTATGAACAAGGTTCTTTCAGATGAAAACTTTCGTCAAAAAATATCTGAACAAGCTCTAAAACAGGCAAAAACATTTACCTGGGAATCTGTAACTCAGAAAATGTCTGATGTTTTTAAAGAACAACAACCTCTTCAGAAAGCAACGATTTTATTTGATAGAGTCCAAAATAATAATAAACCTCACATTGCTGTTTTTAGTCCTTTGCCTCCCCTTAAATCTGGCATATCTAATTATACCGAAGACTTAATTCAATCTTTGGTTAGATACTTTAATCTCGATCTAGTTCACGATGATGATTACATACCTGATATCAGCTTAGATAATAAACTACTTTCTTACAGTCAGTTTGAAAATCAGTTAAAAACTAATGGATACGAAGGTATTATTTATCAAATAGGTAACAGTAGTTACCATTGCTACATGTATTCTCATTTAATGAGATATTCTGGGATTACTGTTTTACATGACTATTACTTGGGTGGTCTTATTAATTATTTAGATAATTATCATCCAGAATTAGGAATTCCGTTAGAAAAAGAATTAGAACATTGCTATGGTAGGGAAAAGGCTAAAGATATTTTAGATAAACTTCAAAAGGGGTTGCTTAATACTCATGAGAAATTTCCAGAAGCTGGAATTTATCTAAATCGGAGAATATTTACGCGATCGCTTGGAGTAATTTTGCATAATAAATCAGCTTATCAACGTGCCGTTAAGGATTTCAGTAATGATAACAGGCATATTGTTCACATACCGCTTTTAGTACCACCAATCACACAACCAGAAAACAAACTTGAAGATATACGTCTTGAGTATGGTATTCCAGTTGATAGTTTTGTAATTTCGACATTTGGCTTCATTAGTAGCACTAAACGCCCACTGTCAATCCTTTTAGCTTTTAAAAAATACCTTTATAATTATCCATCAGCTTATTTAATATTTGTCGGAGGAACAGATTATTTAGGATCTCTAGATATTGAAAGAGAAATAAAAAAATTAGAGTTACAAAACCGAGTAAAAATAACAAATTATGTAACAATGTCAGATTTTTATCGTTATATTCAAATATCTGATATTTGTTTGAATTTAAGATTTCCTTCTAATGGTGAAAGTTCAGCATCGTTATTAAAAATTTTATCAATGGGTAAGCCTGCAATTGTTACAAATATTGATTCATTTGCTGATTTTTCTGATGATATAGTTGTTAAAATTCCACAGCCTAGACAATCAGATGAGATAGAAGAAATATATAAAGCTCTAATAAACTTAACTGAAAACTCGGAGCATAGAAGCTTTTTAAGTCAAAATGCCCTTAAATACATAGAAAGAGAACATTCACCAGAACGATGTGCTCGTTTGTATGCTGAGTTTTTCGAGCAAGTGCAATATTCTCCTCAGACTAAAGTTAATATGCTTGCCGATCATGTAGGACGAGAAACTGCTAAGCATGAAGTTGCCGACTCCCAAAAGATTTTTGTTCTGTTTTCCAAAGTAATTGACAATTTCAGATCGACTTCATCGCAGAATTATGATTCAAGTGATTTAAAAATAATCCAACCGGAATCATTAACTAAAACTCTCATAAGCTTTAATTATTTTTTACATGAATGTCGTTCAATTTGCCTTCAAAAACTTCCTGCTGCCAAAAAGATATTAAGTATTGGCTGTTCTGGAGTTTGGTACTTTGAGTGGTTTCACAAATTTTATCCTTATCCTGTCGAAGAACATACTGGAATTGATTTAAACCATAAACCTGAAAATTTACCACACAATATTGTATGGATACAGAATGATGGTTCTGATTTAACTTCTTTAGAATCAGAAAGCTTTGATTTGATATTTGCCGGACAATTTATTGAACATATGTCTTGGGAATCTCAGGCAACTTTTTTAGCTGAGGTAAATAGGGCACTCAAGCCTAATGGTTTCTTTGTACTTGATAGTCCTAATTATGACATCTCAAATAGATATGGCTGGCGACAACCAGAGCACATACATGAATTAACATTTAAGCAAATTTGCAATTTTTTAGAGCTATCTAGCTTTAACATTGAAGATACATATGGATTAGTTCCCAAAAAATTATTGGGTACACCACCCCAATTAGTAGGGAAATCTTTGGAGTATGCCTTTCAAAATAATTTTTACAAAGAAGAGATTAATAAGGCTATTAACAAAGAGCCAAATGATTGTTTTATTTGGTGGATAATAGCCAAGAAAAATACTTGCGTTGTCGAAAAACAATTGTTGAAAAATCAACTCCAAAAAGCTTATCTAGAAAATCAGAAAAATCAATATAATATTGTTTTTCATCAAATTGGTAAATTTATCGATGACAATGGGAAACAGTTTATTATAGTAAATCCAAGTGATGCCCCAGGATACGCACTGTTTGGTTCTTACGAGTTTTATTCTAAGGGGAATTATTTGATTGAATATAATATATCTTTATTGAATGTTCGTAAAAATCATATTTTGCATTCAAAGATAGCTATTGTGGACGTTGTTACAGATTCTGGAGAAAAAGTTTATGCAAAGAAAGAGATTGAAAGTAGCGATTTATTAAATAACTCAATAATTAAATTACAATTCTCTCTCGACAAGTTATCTTCTCTTGAGTTTAGAGTTTTTTATTTTGGAAATTTACCTCTTCGGATTGGGGTTCAACCGAAAGTTTCATCTATTTGATAACAATAATGCTTGAAAGCCACTAAACTTTATTTATGCTAAAGTTTGTAGTTGATGCCACTCCAGTAGCCCCTAGATCAAGCGGAGTTGGCTTATATGTTGCTAACTTAATTCAAAAGCTTGACGCACTACAAAAAACAGAAAACTTTGAGTTAGGAATTATTTATCAACCAGGAATGAAGAAGTGGCTGCGAGGTGATTGGAACTTTCCAGAATCGTTAACAGAATATAATTCCAAAAATCTTATGCCCATTCCTGTGAGGATTTCTAATTTATTAATAGATAATGATTGGCAACTCATATTATCTTATTTTGAGAAATTTTTTGGATGCCCGACTATACTTCATGGTACTAACTATACAGTTTATCCATGTAAAAAAAATTTAAAAGTTATGAGTATTTACGATCTAACATTTATCAAGTATCCTAACTATATTGATTCTGTCGTTAAAACTTATACAGAACGTGTCAAACATTGTTTACAATGGACTGATTTAGTTTTAACCATTTCAGAAAGTTCTAAAAAAGATATTATTGATTATTTGAAAATTCCCTCTGAAAAAGTTTATGTAACTCCTTTGGCTAGTCGCTATTCTCACGACTATTTATCTTTTGAAATAGCCACAGGAGGCGAAACACAAGTTAACTATGATTTTTCTCATCCCTATTTACTCTTTGTCAGTACAATAGAACCAAGAAAAAATATTACTGCTATAATTTCGGCATTTAATTATTTAAAAAAAAAGTATAGCATAGAACATAATCTAGTTCTTATTGGTCAAAAAGGATGGCATTATAACTCAGTATTTAAAGCGATTGAAAGCTCTCCTTGGAAAAATATATCTATCATCTGGACTATTTATCTGATGAATTAGTAGCTTTATTTTACTCAAAAGCTGATGTTTTTGTTTATCCTTCTTACTATGAAGGATTTGGCCTTCCGGTACTCGAAGCAATGACATTAGGTGCTCCAGTCGTAACTTCTAATACTTCCTCATTGCCAGAAGTTGCAGGAGATGCAGCACTCTTAATCGATCCTAATGATTTCATGCAACTAGCTGAAGCAATTTTAAAAATTATAAGCGATTCTCAGCTACGTCAAGAGTTAATTGATAAAGGGAAGAAAAGAGCTAAATTATTTTCTTGGGAGAGAACGGCAAAAGAAACATTAAAAGCATACCGAATTCTTATTTAGTCAAGCACTAAATAAGAAAATTATTAGCCGATCTGCCTTTGTTGATTGTTTTTACTAAATTAGCTGGAATTTGTTTAATCTATGATTAAGTTTAGATAAAAACTACTATTTTTTGTTTGCGAACTTAAATTTTCAAAAAACTTAAACTAGGAATAATTATTTAAATGCTTGATTCAAATCGAATAGTCATTCGTCCGGCTTGTCTTGAAGATGCAGAGTCAATTGCTATACTTTGCGAACAACTAGGATATAGTGCAACACGATCGCAAATCGAGCAACGTCTCAATACATTAAATTCTAACGAACATCATATTATCTATGTAGCAACTTTACCAACGAGCGAAGTAATCAGTTGGGTTCACGCCCATCGATGCGATTTAATTATTATGCCTTCCCAGGCGATCGTTTTGGGTTTAGTTGTAGATGAAAACTATCGTCGTTGTGGAATTGGTCAGCAATTAATTAAGTATATTGAAAATTGGGCGATCGCAAAAAAATGCGATGCCGTTCTCATTCGTTCTAATATTATTCGCAAAGAAGCTCATATTTTTTATCAAAAAATAGGTTATACGAGTACCAAACAGTCCTTAGTATTTTCTAAATCATTACACGAGTGATAAAGACAATGAAATGACTGCATTAATAATTTTAATTTCTGGCTTGCCTTGTACTGGAAAAACAATGCTAGCTCAAAAAGTTGCCCAGAAATTTCGATTGCCTTTAATAAGTCGAGACGATATCAAAGAATCTTTATTTGATTCTCTAGGTTGGCGAGACAGAGAATGGTCAAAACAATTAGGCATTGCGAGTTATCGGTTACTTTACTACTTTATAGAATCTCAAGTCAGTGCGGGCAATTCATCGATCGCAGAAAGTAATTTTATGCCAAAATTTGATAATTTAAAGTTTTTAGAATTGAAGAGAAAATATAAATTATATTTATTACATATACATTGTCGAGCCGATCGCGAAGTATTATTTCAGCGTTTTAAAATGCGTTCTGAGTCGGGAGATAAGACATCCCGGTCATGTGGATCGCCTCAACTATAATGAATTTAACTTAACCTTAGATCGAGGCAGTTACGAGGCGCTAGAGGCAACGATCGCGTTTTGGAAATAGATACCACTGATTTTGCTCGAATAGATTATCGCAGTTTGTTTGAGTTGGTTGGCGATCGCCTTCTCGAACATAATAACTGAGATTGCCGAGCGGAGCGAGCCGTCACTTTTTGTCAAAACTTCATGACTTTTCGTTCGTCTTTTCTCAACTACTGTTTCCTTATCTAGAAAAGGATAGACAGCCATTCATTTAAAAAAATATCAAAAAGTGTAATTTTATATACAGCAAAAATCTTTTTCTTTTCACCGATACATTAGACTATATTAATTATATGCCTGGTTTTGCGATAACAAACTCTTATGAGTACTAACACCCTACCATCTTCTGCATTCAACCATTACTCCATACAAGCGATTAAAGACGAAGCTCGCCAACTTGTCGAAAAAGGAGTAATTAGCCGTCAGCAACCAATCTATACTCTTTGCCAGTATATCCCTGCTCGCGAATGGGTTTGTATAGAAGGCGAATTAGACAAATGTGATTTTTTATTACGCGATCGCATTGGAGATTTGCTTGCTTCTGAAGTCTGGGAAAACGATTAGTTGCTATACTTAGTGTAGTTTAGCAATTGTCAACTGCCGATTCTTATAGAACACTTTAGTAAAACATAGATTTATATCTTGAATAGCTTGAATAACCTCTAAACAGCCCTAGTTAAGACGACTAGGGCTTAAATTATCTCTTACGCTCGTTCGCTTCACGAGCTATTTATAAAGAAAAAACTAAACTTTGTAACTTTTGTTTAAAAAAACGTAGAAAATGTAACAATATATACTGCGGGAAAATAAAATTCCGTATGTGTCTTAGATTACTATTAAGTTTAACCCCTATTTAATATAATAGTTAGACTCCTATGAGTATTGATACAATATCTACTTCTACATCTACTCGTTATACAATCGAGATGGTTAGAGAAGAGGCGCGTCAACTGGTAGAACAAGGAATCATAAGTCGCAAGCAGCCTATCTATACTTTATGTCAATACATTCCTGCTCGTGAATGGGTATGCGTGGAGTGTGAATTAGAAAAATGTGACTATTTGCTACGCGATCGCATTGGCGATCTTTTAAGCAAAGAAACCTGGGAAAACGATTAAACAAGGGAACTATTTAGCCTCGTAGCAATTTGGAAAGCAATTTCTTCTGGAGTTTTAGAAATATCGATAATAAAAGCATTTTTGGGTTCTTCTAGCAATTCTATCTGAGACTGTAACATCTGGGCACTCATAAAATGATGCTGTCGCTGCTTTATTCGCTGATAAATTAGCTCGTAGTTCCCTTTAAGATAAACCCAGAAAATATCTTGTTTGTTTCCTTGAAGTAAGTTGCGGTAGGCTTGTTTGAGAGAAGAACAAGCAATAATTCCATTGTCGCGATCGCGTCGCATTCGCTCAATTAAATTTTGCAATGCTAATAACCAAGGCAAGCGATCGCGATCGTCTAGAGGGATTCCGCAACTCATCTTCTCAATATTTTCTGGTGGATGAAAATCATCCCCATCGTAAAATTGCCATCCTAACTCTTGTGCAAGCAATTGCCCGATGGTAGATTTTCCAGATCCCGCTACTCCCATGAGAATGCAAATTGTCATAAAAAAAAGTTAAATATTGCGATTTCTTCTAATTATCTATTAATCAATAAAAATTGACTTTAACTAAGTTTTTACTCGTTATTATTTTCATTGCAATTGGGTTAGTTTCTAATCCAAAAGAAGCTTTTTCAGGACAACTAGCAACCCGTTTAGAACAATATCCTAACTGGAATAGTAAACCATCGCTACAAATTGCCCAAGGAGATTTAGAATATCCTGATTGGATAGAAGGAACGTGGAAAGTTACCAGTATTTTAGTCGATTTAGTAGCACCTTTAGCCCCAGGATACGTGACTCCCGGTTTTGAAGGAAATTATCGTTATTTAGAAAAACCCATTCAATTTTCAGTCAGATTTGAGCGAAAACTTTTCTTTATTTCAACACAATTTCCAACAATTTCTTTAGTCAACGGACAGCTTCCTATTGTAGCCGATCGCGCTTTTAATGGATTAGCAATTGCCCAAGCTTATTTAGGTAATGATGCTGTTTTCTCGGTTAAAGTCGATCCCAATAATCCCAATCGTCAGATTACATTATTAGCCAATGAGCGCCAGCTTATTTCTACTATAACGGCTAGAGAGAGCGAAACGCCCGAACCCAAAGAATTTATTTCTACAGAAATCACTCAACAAATATTCCGTAGCAAATCTCAAATTTATTTTAACGAAGTAGAAACCACAACCGCTTATCAACTCTTAGAATCGGGAGAAATAGAAGCCAATCAAATAACAGCAATTTATTTGTCGCCTCAAGATCCCAATTACTTTAAAACCAACGAGCATCCTGTGGCTTTGTATCGCTATCATTTACAGTTAGCTCGCTCTACCTCATAGATAAACGAAGAAAAACTATTGTCAAATTTAATATAAATTTAATTAATAAGTAACTTTACGAATTGACATTTTACAAAAACAGTGCGTTGAGTAAAGATAAAGAAAGATTAAGCAAATTGACACTCAATCGCTAAAGTTAATTTTTGGAGACAGCATCTATGGTTGCATTGACCGCTCGTTCTCAAAGTATTCGTTCGTCAAGCCACTTGACAATGCAAACCGTCGAAATTGGCGCACAAACGATCGCCATTCGTTCGCTTGACTGGGATCGCGATCGCTTTGACATCGAATTCGGTCTGCGTAACGGGACGACTTATAATTCATTTCTCATTCAAGCAGAAAAAACAGCGCTGATCGATACAACTCATGGAAAATTCGGGCAGTTGTACATGGATGCACTGACGGGATTAATCGATCTCTCCACCCTCGATTATTTAATTGTCAGTCATACCGAACCCGACCATAGCGGTTTAGTCAAAGAAGTTTTGGAATTAGCGCCACAAGTTACAGTTGTGGGAGCGAAGATAGCAATCCAGTTTTTAGAAAATATGGTGCATCGACCTTTTAAATCTCAGATAGTCAAAAATGGCGATCGCATCGACTTAGGTAACGGACACGAATTAGAATTCGTCTCTGCTCCCAATTTACACTGGCCCGATACCATCTTTACTTACGACCCTAAAACGCAGATTCTCTTCACCTGCGATGTCTTTGGGATGCACTATTGCGACGACCATACTTATGATGAAGAACCCGCTTTAGTTGAAGATGACTTTAAAACTTACTACGATTGTTTAATGGGACCGAATGCTCGTTCGGTACTATCTGCCCTCAAGCGGATCGAGAAGTTAAAGATAGGAACGATCGCAACCGGACACGGCCCATTATTACAAAACTATATTCCCGACTGGATAAGTCGCTATCAAAATTGGAGTCAAGAAGTTGCCAAAACCGATAATTTAGTAGCGTTATTTTACGCACAAGATTACGGACATAGCGACCAAATTGCAAGAACGATCGCTCGCGGAATTGCTAGAACCGAGGTTGCCGTTGAATTGGTGGATCTTAACGAAGTCGATCCTCATGAAGTGAGAGAATTGGTCAACCAAGCTAAAGGGTTAGTTATTGGAATGCCTGCCCAATCTTCAAACCTTGCCCATGCAGCCCTGAGTACAATTTTAGCAGCCGCACACAACAAACAAACGGTTGGCTTATTCGAGACGGGCGGCGGCGAAGATGAACCGATTTTTCCTTTAAGAAACAAGTTTCAAGAAATTGGCGCGATCGAAGCTTTTCAACCCATTTTAATCAAAGAAGCGCCCAATCCAGCCATCGAGCAAGCTTGCGACGAAGCAGGAACCCATTTAGGACAATGGCTGACGCGCGATCGCAATATCAAACAAATCAAATCGATTAATAACGACCTAGAACGGGCATTAGGACGGATTAGTAGCGGACTTTATACGATTACGGCTAAAAAAGACGATCTAATCAACGTCACGATCGCATCTTGGGTAACGCAAGCAAGTTTAGAACCTTTGGGCGTAGCGATTGCCATTGCTAAAGATCGGGCAATTGAATCTATGTTACACGTTGGCGATCGCTTCGTTCTCAACGTTCTCGAAGAGGGAAATTATCAAAAACTGATGAGACATTTCCTCAAGCGTATGCCATCTGGGGACGATCGTTTTGCTGGTATCAAAACCTATCCCGCAACTGATGGTACTCCTATTCTTGCAGATGCCTTGGCATATATGGAGTGCGAAGTTAGCAGTCGCATGGAATGTAGCGATCACTGGATTGTTTATAGCACTGTCAAAACCGGACGAGTCGCCAAACCCGACGCTTTAACCGCCGTTCTTCACCGCAAAGTCGGAAACCACTATTAGGTGACTGGGGATTGGTGACTGGTGACTGGGATATCGGAAACTTTCCTAATCACCAATTCCATTTTCCTCGATGCTCCACTCAAGAAGGTGAAGAAAGCTACCCGCTTCGCTATTCGCTCGCGGAGCGTGCGCGTCGGATCGCCAATCCCCAATCAATAATCCCAATTCTCTAATCACTAATCACCAATCACCAATATGCGCGAACATACAAAAAACCTAGTTCTGGAAAGATATAGTTGGTTAAGTTTGCCTCGTGTTGTCTACGCACTCGAATTGGTGCAAGACTTGATTGTTATTTGTCTGTGTATCGGTTTGTTTAGTTTCATGGTGCTAGAAATTAAGGAGATGTTTATCTCTTTATTTCCACCCTTAGAATTTCAAGCAGTAACTGCCGATATTTTATTCTTGTTGATTTTGGTCGAGTTATTTCGACTTCTGATTATTTACCTGCAAGAACAACGGGTTTCTATTGGCGTTGCGGTAGAAGTCTCTATCGTTTCTGTACTTCGAGAAGTTATTGTTCGAGGCGTATTAGAAACGAATTGGACTCAGGTTTTAGCGACTTGTGCTTTTTTGTTGGTACTGGGAGTTCTGATGGTAGTTAGAGTGTGGCTTCCTCCTACCTTTGAAGGAATCGCTCCAGAACAAGAAATGACCAAACGCTATAAAAATCGCATCGTTAGAGAAACGGTTTCATCCAACGGTCATTATTACGAATAACAATTTGTAGCAATTCCCACAAAAAGTTAAGCGCATCTATTTTTCCCCAGTTCCCTACTCCCTACTCCCTACTCCCTATTCCCTATTCCCTATTCCCTGTTGCCTGTTGCCTGTTGCCAAAACTACACCTTATCAATTTAAGAAACGCTATATTACTATGACACTTCAAACTTTACCCTTTATAGCTACTCGTCCTCGCGATGTCCAAGTTGCTGAAATTGGTAACGATACGATAGTATTGCGATCGCGTACTTGGGAACGTCTCAAGTTCGAGGTAGAATATGCACGCCAACGCGGAACGACAGCGAATTCTTATTTAATAAAAGCCGATAAAATTGCTTTAATCGATCCACCAGGGGAATCCTTTACCCAAATTTACTTACAAGAATTGCGGCAACATTTGGACTTGGCGACTTTGAATTACATTATCGTCTCTCATGTCAATCCAAACCGCATGACAACCTTAAAAGCGTTGCTCGACGAAGCGCCTCATGCTGAATTAATCTGTTCTAAACCTGCTGCTAATGTACTTAGAACCACTTTTCCCGCTTGGGAATCTAAAATTCATTCAGTTCGTTCGGAAGAGATTTTAGAGTTAGGCAAGGGACATCAATTACAATTTATCACAATACCAACTCCCCGTTGGGCAGATGGATTGTGTACCTACGATCCCCAAACCCGCATTTTATATACCGATAAGTTTTTTGGCGTTCACGTCTGCGGCGATGCCATTTGGGATGAAAATTGGAAGCAATTAGATGAAGATCGGCATTACTATTTCGATTGTCTCCACGCAACTCAAGCAAAACAAGTCGATGCAGTCCTCGATAAATTGACAACGTTCCAAACTCGGTGCTATGCTCCCGGTCACGGCCCTGTGATTCGCTACAGTCTTAGTCGCTTGACCTACGATTATCGCGATTGGTGTCAACAGCAGAACGATCGCGAGATGAGAGTTGCGCTGTTGTATGCTTCTGCTTATGGTAATACAACTGCCCTAGCAAGCGCGATCGCCCAAGGACTTCTACAAGGCGGAGTAGCGGTTGAATCGATTAACTGCGAACTCGCAGAACCCACCGAGATTATCCGCGCGATTGAAACATGCGATGGCTTTATTATTGGTTCTCCCACGCTAGGCGGTCATGCTCCCGTCCAAATCCAAACGGCATTAGGAATTGTTTTGTCGGCTGCGGCGAAAACCAAGCTAGCTGGGGTTTTTGGCTCTTATGGCTGGAGTGGCGAGGCGATTGACGTACTCGAAAATAAGCTTCGCGATGCTAATTATTCGTTCGGGTTCGATCCGATTCGGGTTCGTTTCAGTCCGACAGCGACTATCCTCCAAGAATGCGAAGATACTGGGTCGGAATTTGCCCAAAAACTCAAGAAATTAAAGAAATTACAGATTCCTCGCCAGGGATTGACAGGCTCGCATTCAGATCGTACCCAACAAGCCGTCGGACGAATTATCGGTTCTTTGTGCGTGGTAGCGACTCGACGCGGCGAAACCCATCATGGCGTACTCACTTCTTGGGTATCGCAAGCGACGTTTAATCCTCCAGGTTTGATGATTGCGGTTGCGGATGAGCAAAATGCCGAGTTAACGATTCATCCAGGCGATCGCTTCGTTCTCAATATTCTCAAAGAAGGGCAAAACCTCAGACGACATTTTTCTTATCGTTCGACTCCTGGCGAGAATCCTTTTGCGGGACTCGACACGCAAACCGCCGAGAATGGCTGTCTTATCCTCAATGAAGCACTCGCTTATCTTGAATGTACGGTACAAAATCGGATGCCGTCTGGCGATCGCTGGTTAGTTTATGCCACTATCGATAAAGGCGAAGTTCTCGAATCTAACGGCGTAACCGCGATCGTGCATCGTAAGTCGGCGAGTTATTAACGGGTCTACTACTTCAAAGATACAAGGTTGGGTTTCGTCGTCGCTTAACCCAACCTACTATTTTTTCACTCACAACTTAGGTAACTAGCTGCTCGTTCAAATTTTCTTGCGTTTTTGGCAAACGAATATTCCAAGCTAATCCTAAGAATTTTAAGACTTGAATAGCCATCCAAGTTGCATCAATTTCCCACCATTGTAAGCCATGACGTGCAGAGTATGGATAAGCATGATGATTATTATGCCATCCTTCTCCATAAGCCAAAATTCCTACCCACCAACAATTTTTAGAGCAATCGTCACAGTCAAAAGTACGATAACCAAATTTGTGAGAGGCACTATTTACCAGCCAAGTTGTATGGTATACGAGAACGACGCGAACAAATAGTCCCCATACTACAAAACTCCAACCACCACACAAATAAAGAATAATTGCGAAGAGAACATGAGGCAATAAAAAATACTTGCTCAAGAATTCGTAGTAAGGATCGCCATTAAGATCGCCCGTCACTTTACGAATTTTCTCTAAGGCATCTGGTGGCGGAGAAACTGTTAGCCATCTCATATGACTCCACCAAAATCCTTGATTAGCATTGTGTGGGTCTTCCGAGGTATCTGAATATTTATGATGGAGGCGATGGATTCCTACCCATTCAATCGGCCCGCCTTCTACAGCTAGACAGCCTATGGTAGCGAGAATGTATTCTAACCATTGATGAGTTTTGAAACTGCGATGAGTCAACAGACGATGGTATCCAAGGGTAATCCCTAAGCCACCTACAAACCAATGAAGGAACAAGGCAAGAACTAAAGCAGATGGGCTAAACGTGAAGGGCGCAAACAATGCTCCTACATGTTGAGCGGTAATATTGCTAATAATAGACCAGTTTAAAGGACGTTGAGGAGATGCTAGGGACATCGAAACAGTAATATTTTAGAAATGTGCATCTCCAAAATATCTTAAAATAGTTAATTGTCAAGCAATTGCCTATGCCTTTTTATGCAAAATAGATTACAGATTTGGCGAATTTTGCTTTAAAAATTTACTAGAGAAGCTTATAAGCCGTAAATAACCTTGCATAGATATTTATACCTGAGATAAGAGTTCTCGTAATTTTTTTAAGACGACTTCTGCATGACCTTTAACGCGAACATTAGACCAAATATGAGCGATCGCGCCTTCAGGATTAATTAAAAATGTGGATCGAATAATTCCCATATATTCTTTTCCCATAAATTTTTTTAATCCCCAAACGCCGTAGGATTCTGCTAATTGACGATCGCGATCGCTCAAGAGTTGAATCGATAAATTAGATTTTTCGATAAATTTACAGTGAGAGGCTTCTGTATCTGGACTCGCGCCAACAATTTTAGCGTTTAGCTTGCTAAATTCTGAGGAGTAGTGAGTAAAATCTTGAGCTTCTGTCGTACAACCCGGCGTACTATCTTTTGGATAAAAATACAGAATAAGCCATTGAGATGAGAAATCTGTCAAATTAATTAAATTTCCATGTTGGTCTTTGACAGAAAAGTCTGGTGCTTTTTGTCCTGGTTGAAGAAGATTACTCATGATTTGTTAGTGACTGGATATTATTGAACTGATTCCTCAAAAGTTTTGAGCAATTCTAAAAATTGTGTTTCTGAAAGTTGAGGAATTCCTAGTTTTTGAGCTTTTTTCAATTTGTCTCCTGGCGCTTTCCCAATTACTATGTAGTCGGTACTAATATTAGGAGAACCAGCAACGCTACCGCCTGCTTTTTGAATCAGCATTTTTGCCTTGTCGCGATCTATTTGAGTCAAGTTTCCCAAAATGACAATTTTTTTATTAGCTAATAAATTTTCTTGTAATTTAGGGACTTTTTGTTCTGTTTCTTCAGCTTCTATAGACAACGTATCTTGTTGAGATTCTGGTTGTATTTCTTCTTCTTTTGCTTGTTGCTTTACGGGACTCTCTGGAGGGGTTTCCTCTTTATCGATCGCGATCGAATCTACCGCAGTTTCTTGTGCGATCGCAGGCTGTTTTTGCTCGGCTATTTCTGCGAATTTTTCCTCTTGTTCTTGAAAGTTTTCTATCTGTTTGTTTTCAGCTATTGGTTTTACCTTCTTGGGTTTTTCTTCTAATTTTTTTGTTTCTTGTTTGATAACACTTTCTACTTTGTCTGATTCTTGATTTGAGTTTACAAGTGGTTTTCTTAGCTCTTCATTTTGAATGTTTTGTTTATCGCGATCGATCTGCTGAAGTTGTTTTTCTAATGAGATCGTTTTTTCTCTCTCTTGTTTTAAAACAATTTCTAGTTGTTCTTTTTCTTTTTGTCTTAAAGAAACTTGTTCTTGCACCTCTTCCTTGAGCTTTTTATGGCTTTGAGCTACTTTTTGCAATTCTTGTTCTAATTGAATCGCTTTTTCTATTTCTTGTTTTAAATTAACCTCTATCTTGTTTTTATCTTCTTTTAACTCGGCAATTTGTTTTTGCTGTTCTTCTAGATCTTTTTGTTTGTTTTCAGTTTCTTTTTTTAAAGTCGTTTCTAATTCATTAAAATTGAGAATTTGCTTTTGTAATTCCTGTTGAGCTTGCTGTTTATCTTGAGTAAGTTCTTGAATCTGTTGTTGAAAAGAAGTTACTTTTTCGGTTTCTTCAGCCAAATCAGCTTCTACTTTATTCAAAGAAGTAATTTGTTTCTGTAATTCTTGTTGAGCTTGTTGTTTCTCTTGTTGCAAAGAAACTACTTTTTCGGTTTCTCTCGTTAAATCAGCTTCTATTTTATTGAAAGCCGCAAGTTGCTTTTGTAATTCTTGTTGAACTTGTTGCTTCTCTTGGGTCAGTTGTTGAAGTTCCTGTTGTATAAAAGTTACTTTTTCGGTTTCTTGCCTCAAAATAGTTTCTACTTTTTCTTTCTCTTTATCGAGCGTATTAATTTGTGCTTGTAAATTTTCCTGATTTTGTTGTTGTTCTTTAGTAACTTGCTGAAGCTGCTTTTCTAAAGAAGTAACTTTTTCTGTTGTTTTCTTTACTGCGGTTTCAGTTCGTTCTTTTTCTTTTTTTAGACTATCAAATTGTTTCTGTAAGTAAGTAGCTTTTTCAATCTCTTTTGCTAAAGTAGCATCAATTTTATCTTTTTCTTGCTTGAGATTGCTTAATTGCTTTTGTAGCTCGTTAGTCTTTTTCTTGTTCGTGTTTTTTATCGGTTTCGAGACTACTTTTATTTTTTTCTAAAACTGCGATCGTTTTCTGGAGTTGACTGGTATTTTTATCTAATTCACCAATTTGACTTTCTAATTGTATATTTTTCTCTCCCAAAACTTTCTGTAAATTTTCTGATTGAGTAAGACTATCGAGTAATTTTTGTTTTTCTTGCTCTAATTTATCTTGTTTGGAGAAAAATTCTCCCTCTTTCTGATTCAGAGTTTTGCGGACTTGTAGATAGGTTATTGCGCCTCCTAATACACCAATAATCGCAACAGTAGAACCTGAAATTGCATAAATTAATTCATTAGTCATCTTTAAATCTCCTACTAAGCCAGCGAACCATCTAACTTTTTTGATAATCTTTTTTTCTAGTTTAAGATAAATAGCAATTAAATTCTATTTTCTAGTTATATCAGGTAGAAAACAACTAGATTGGCGATGAGTATTAAATCTTAATGAGAAAAATTTTTATAAAACGCCTTTATAAAATTTGAAATCTATCGATCGCAGATTCGCCGAAGCTTCTAAATATAAAGACCTAGCCAGATTTTTAGCTATCCCTCACATTTATCCATCTGTTTTAAGATTTCGATTGGGATCGCCAAAAAAAGCGTTATTAGTCACAGAATTTGCTGTGGCAGGAATGACATTCCAATGTTGCGATAAACGTTGTAATAATCGGTCTTGTTCGGCTCGCAATCTTTCAATATTGCCACCGCGATTAATAATAGCAAACCAAACTAAACCGCGTTCTTTGGTAGGAATAACGCCTGCTAGGGCACTAACTTGAGCGAGAGTTCCAGTTTTGACGGCAATTCCTGAAGGAATACTCCGCCATTGCATCGTTCCGTTGCGATCGCGTCCGCCCACGGGAAATAAATCTGCTACGCTAAGCGAATGAGACTTTAACTTATCTTGGAGTGCCATTAACATTTGACAAGCAGCGCGGGGAGAAATGCGATTCTCGACTCCCAAACCAGAAGTATTGATAAGTTGAATTTCATCGGGGGAAACGCGAGCAAATTTAGCTGCTATTTGGGAAACAGCCGCCGCACCGCCAACCGCATCTCCTATCATCTCGGACATGACGTTATTGCTGTAGACGTTCATCTTTTTGAGAAGTTGCGCTAGGGTTAATGACTGATGGCGCAAAAGCAATTGACTTGCGTCGGGAAGACTATCTCGTCGAACTTGTATTCCTCCCGCGATCGCCACTTGAGGGCGAGGAGTTTGGGAGGGCATACTTTGATATTGTTTTTGTATTAAGGGAGTCCAGCGACGACTATCTAACCCCAGCTTTAATAACTCTCCAGAAGCTTGTGGATCGGATTTAAAATTCATATAAAACTTGCCCGCGACGATGAGATTTCCTTTAATCTGCCGAATTCCCAATTGATTTAAGGCATTTCCCAGCGCGATCGCTTCTTCCCAGACAAATAAAGGATCTCCATCGCCTTGAACGATGAGATCGCCTTCTACCACTCCATTATTAAGCGTTCCCGTTTGATAAATACGAGTTTCAAAGCGGCGATCCAGACTCCACGTTTCTAATGCTGCGATCGTCGTAGCAATTTTAGTCAAAGATGCTGCTGAAGCGGGAAGACTGTCTTGATGCCGCGCCAACTGGGCCCATTCTGACTGCAACCAAATTCCCTGTTGCTCTATTGCATATCCTTGAGCAGCTAACCTTTTGAGATAATCTTTAACAATCGCCTCTACTTTGGAATCTGCTTGAGTAGGAACGTCAAAAACCTTCGCTTCCTGCCACGATATTATCGCCGCAACTTCTGTGCTAGTAGTTTTTTGCCCGAACAGATCCATCAGCAAACTAGCAAAAGCAAAACCGATGGTTTCTAACATTCCTCAACTTCCTCGCTGAAAACTTGACAAATTGGCAATTTATGTTTTAACACTTCATACAAAATTATTGCCCCATAAATTATTAATATGTCAAAAAATGCAATTAAAAGCGACATTGAGCGACAAATAGTATTAAAGTAGAATCAAGGTTCTCGCCTTTTAAATCAATCGCTAAGTGATACAATCTTTAAGGCTTCTATAACATTCGATACGATGGCATCAACTCGCGCAAGAATTGCAGTAGACGCTATGGGAGGGGATTTTGCTCCCCAGGAAATTGTCGCCGGAGCTATTAGAGCAGCCGCAGAATTGGATGTAGAAATTCTGTTGGTAGGCGATCCCGACAAAATTGAATCCTCCCTCAAGCAACATACCACCCCTAACATCGGCAAAATTGAAATTGTCGCCGCCGATGGCGTTGTCGAAATGCACGAAGAACCCATTATTGGGATTAGACGCAAACCAAATTCATCGATTAACGTAGCGATGAATTTGGTCAAACAAAAACGTGCAGATGCCGTCGTCTCTGCGGGTCATTCCGGTGCAGCAATGGCAGCAGCATCGCTTCGTTTGGGTCGTCTCAAGGGAATCGATCGCCCTGCGATCGGCGCTGTCTTTCCTACCATGCTAGCCGGAAAATCTGTCATCGTTCTCGATGTGGGGGCAAATGTAGACAGCCGTCCCAAATATTTAGAACAATTTGCTTTGATGGGAACGGTTTATAGCAAGTACGTGCTTGGTGTAGAGGAACCCAAAGTTGGATTGCTCAACATCGGCGAAGAATCGACCAAAGGCAACGATCTCACCTTGAGAACCCACCAATTGCTAGTCGCGAACTCACAAATTCCTTTTATCGGAAATGCCGAGGGAAGAGATGTATTGTCTGGTCAGTTTGATGTAATCGTCTGCGATGGCTTTATCGGCAATATTTTACTCAAATTTGCCGAAGCGGTCGGTAATATCATGCTGCAAATTTTGCGAGAAGAGTTGCCCCAAGGTTTGCGCGGTCAAATCGGAACGGCAATTTTAAAACCCAATTTACGCAGAATTAAACAAAGGATGGATCACGCCGAACATGGCGGCGCGTTGTTATTTGGTGTTGCTGGCGTTTGCGTTATCAGTCATGGCAGTTCTCAAGCGCCTTCGATTTATAATGCAATTCGCCTTGCCAAAGAAGCGATCGACAATCAAGTATTAGAACGAATTCAAGAAAATAACGCCATCTCGGAAATAGCTAGCGCCAACAGCGATGAGCTTTTACAGTAACCAGTAATCAGTAATCGGTTATCAGTTCGATCGCGTCGTAAGTTAAAAATTAAGTATAGTTCAACTTAGATTGCTAAGAACGAAAATCTAATAACTGATGACTATCTGAAAGCGGGTTTTGATATTTATCTTTATTGCTTAAATATCAGTCTTGTCACTAAAACTACCATTTAGGGGCTTTCTTGCTATTGGCTCCACTGATAACCGATAACTGATAACTGAATAACGGATTACTGATAAAGGGGGATAATAGCATTGATAGAACAAGGAGCAGGCATTGCCATCATCGGAAGCGGTTCGGCCGCACCAGCGCAGGTTCTCGATAACAACGACCTCGCTCAACTCGTCGAAACATCTGATGAGTGGATTAAAACGAGAACGGGGATAGGAAAACGACACCTGGCAAATCCTTTGACTTCTGTTAGCGAACTTTCTGTCCAAGCGGCTCAAAAAGCGATCGCGATGGCGAGTATTACTGCTTTCGATCTCGATTTGATTATCCTGGCAACTTCTACCCCTGACGATTTATTTGGTAGCGCGTCTAAAATCCAAGGCTTGCTCGGAGCTACAAAAGCTGTTGCTTTCGATTTAACAGCAGCTTGTTCGGGCTTTGTTTTTGGGCTAATTACTGCCTCTCAATTCATCCGCACGGGCGTTTATCGAAACGTCCTCGTGATCGGGGCTGATGTTCTCTCGCGTTGGGTGGATTGGTCGGATCGAGGCACTTGCATCCTATTTGGCGACGGTGCAGGGGCAGTGGTTTGTCAAGCAACCCAAAATGGCGATCGCTTGTTAGGATTTGAAATGTTCAGCGATGGCAGCCAAAATAGTTCTCTCAATCTTGCCTATCAAGGACAATCAAAAACCTTAAATGAAGAGGTTGCGATCGCGTCTGGAACTTATCAACCCGTAACCATGAATGGTAGAGAAGTTTATCGTTTTGCCGTCGAAAAAGTAGCCGGAAGTAATTGAAAAAGCGCTTTATAACGCCAATCTAGTTGTTGAGGACATAGATTGGCTGATTCTACATCAAGCCAACCAACGAATTATTGATGCCGTTGCTAGTCGCCTAAAAATCCCCGCTCACAAAGTTATTAGCAATCTTGTTGAATATGGCAACACTTCTGCCGCCTCAATTCCTCTTGCCCTCGATGAGGCGATCGCGCAAGGAAAAATTCAAGTAGGCGATACTATTGCTATTTCCGGTTTCGGCGCAGGACTTACTTGGGGAGCGGCAATTTTTAAGTGGGGGAAATAATTCGCAATTTTATCAATTAATAGGCGATCGCACCTTTGTAGAGACGTTTGTGGAAACATCTTTACCCCTCATCATACAATTGAATTGAGTTGTTCTTTGGTGGTGTCGATCCATACATTCCTCTCGATCGTATTCTACAAATCGAATCCCGATTTAAGGAACTTGGAAAAGAGTACGCCTTAAAAGTGTATTCAGATTACGATTATTGGTCTAAAAAGTAAGCAGAATGGTTTTACCGGAATGTCTAGAGGCTGTTTGGCACAGCCGTTACGAATCAAGGTCTGTTAGGTCTTTGTTCTTAAGAATACTTAGCTTCGCTATCCGATCCTTCTACGCGAGGAAGTCCCATGCTGTAGTTAAGCACGCGACTGCCGAGATTATAGCTAATTTCACCTTTTTGTAACATCGAACGAAGAAAATGTTCTAAATCCGAACCGATGCGCCGTAGATTGTATTCTGTTAAATCTTCTCCGCTATATGATTCTACTAATTCATCAAATTTGCTATACACTTTCTGAAGACTATCTTCGCTCCAATTAAATTCGTTATCTGGATCGACATCCATTGTAAGAACTTTATCGCTAGGATTCAATTCATTTTTTTAACTTCTGCGGTGTAGATCCGAATATGGCGAGTGGTAGACTTTAACAGCATAGAATTAGCGTTTTGTTATTTTTCTTCAAGAATTATTATGCCATTCTTGTTCTAGATAATTTGCGATCGCTTTGGCAATTTCTTTTTTTCCCGTCATCTTGTGGGAGAGTTTATCTTTTGTCACCAAATAAGCAACCTGTTCGCCATTATCTCCCATTTCTTCGCCTCGATTAGCAACTACCGCCAAATAACCTCGGTTAAGTCTTTCTAAGGCAATGTCAACTAACTTCTCGTGACTGACTCGTTCTTGATACTTAAAAGTCACCATCTGAAGTTGAGGAAATTTAGCTTTGACTTCTTCAATAACTTTAAGCGTCGGTACTAAATTAATCGATTTTAAAGTACCACCACTAGGCGTTTTCCCAGGAAGAACGGTTTCGGGTTTATAATCGGCAACTGCGGCTGAAAAAATCCCAAAAACGTAGGATTTTTGATTTAATGTTTCAAGAACTAGAGCCAGATATTCATCGTAAGTTTTGGCAACTTGATAGGGTAGATAAGTAGGCGGTTGATATGTTCCTTCTCCATGAATCAAGCAAACGTCAGCGCCTCTTAGATAGAGTTCTTGGGCAATTTCAGAACCCAATCTACCGCTAAAACGATTGGTAAGTCTGCGAACATTATCGATGGGGACTGGTGTTGGCCCTCCCGTTACTAAAATTGGCACGTTTTTGAGGGGAGAATTGCTAACCAACTGACAAACTTGGACAACAATTTCTCTTTCGTCAGGGATGTTATGCTTGCCGTAAGCTTCGCGCGGGGGAATGATATAAAGGCCCATTTCACTCAATCTCTTGAGAGACTCGCTCAAGATTGAATTGTGCAAGCTTCCGTGCATAGTAGGCGCGATCGCAATTTTAGTTTTCCCGCGTTCCATCCGACCGATTGCCGATGCTACAGCAGAAGTAACTACGCCATCCGCAATGCCATAGCGTATCTTGTTAATAGTATTGTAAGTCGCAGGCGCAACCAGATAGACATCGAAGGGGGCATTATCGCTGAGGTGTTCTGCTGCGGCGGTTAATTTGGTAACAACTAGATGCGTGGTACTCCATTCGAGGGCATCAATCGTGGTGTAGCGCAAAGCTTCCTCAGAGGTAAAAGCAACAACCTCAGCCCCTTCTTTGCGCAAAGCGCGGGCAATTAAGGGGGCTTTCATTGCGGCAATTCCTCCGGTTATTAAAAGGGCGATTCGCTTTCCTAGTAAATGTTCTCCTTCGAGGGGAACTTCGCGATCGCCCAAATCGGATTCGGGAGGCGGACTATAATCCCAGTTTTTCATTAGTCATTAGTCATTAGTCATTAGTCATTAGTCATTGGTCATTGGTCACTAGTACATATAACAAAGGACAAAGGACAAATAACAAAGGACTAGCGATTATTTCACAGCTTTAATACATTGTTCTACCAAAGTAGCAACTGCATCAACATCCTTCCAACCGAGGATTTCAGTCACTTTCTTTTCGAGATTTTTGTAGGTTTTAAAGAACTCGGCAATCTCGTCGAGACGATGTTGGGCAACGTCTTTGAGAGATTTGACGTTGACGTAACGAGGATCTTTGTCAGGAACGCAAAGAATTTTTTCATCGCGATCGCCTCCATCGATCATTTCTAACATTCCGATGGGACGTGCAGCAATGACGCAACCGGGAAAAGTCGGCTGTTCCATCATAACCATTCCATCGAGCGGATCGCCATCGTCGGCGAGGGTGTTAGGAACAAAACCGTAATCGTAGGGATATTGCACCGATGAATAGAGAACGCGATCGAGCGCAAAAGCGTTTAAATCTTTGTCAAACTCGTATTTATTCTTACTACCTGCCGGAATTTCGATTAAAACGTTGATTAATCCTGGTTTAGGTTGAGGGGGAATGCGCGATAGATCCACGAAGCTTCTCCGAAACTTAATAACAAAAGCACAATAATGAAAACATTGTTGAGTCTGTAAAAGCAAATCTTCAGACTCAGGTTTTTATTAAATCATATTTAAAGACTTACGAGCGGCTTTTTATCGGTTTTAACATTTAGACGGAAAATTCCTGCTTGTAATCTAGAGATCCAATCGACGATACTTCACTTTAGGATTAGTTCTATGAGATTCAAAAGATTGTTCGCGAATCAAGGCGAGCGATGTTTCTATTCAATAGCCATTCTTGCTGTTGGCTTATTAGCATATTCAACCGTTTTGATCGTTGGGATACCGAACCAACTTAGTTCAATCCTATTTGCTAATGACTCAACTTTTCTTTTTATTGCTATTGTTGGATCGCTTGATCTGGCTTATCGACCCTCTGGCTGGAGGGGGATGCTTACAAGCTTTAATGCTACCTTAATTTTATTTGCTTCGCAATTGTCAGGACTTTGGCTTAGCGGTAATAGTAAGAACTTTGTTGTTGGGGGGTTGCTACCAATCAGCGATGCCAGTGGTTATTATGAGGGTGCTAGAAGAGTGCTAGAAGGCGACAATTTATCAGTTATAGCGTCTTGGCGACCTTTGTTTAGCGGAACACTAGCTGCCTTGCTAGGACTAACGCAGCAGAACTTACAGTTAACTTTAGCAATTCTAGTCCTTATCAACGCGATCGCCTGTTTTTTCTTAGCGCGTGAAATCCAAAAGAGTCATGGAACTGTTGCGGGGATTTTAGTATTGACCCTGCTATTTTTGTTTTACAGAAATTATATAGGCTTAGCCATGACAGAAAATCTGGGATTGGCGCTAGGTGCGATCGCGTTAGCCATTCTTTGGCGGGGTACGACTAGTATGCAAATTAACTTTTGCTTATTGGGAATCTTACTGCTAACTCTTGCGTTGAATGCTCGTGCTGGAGCCTTTTTTATTTTACCAACTTTAATTTTATGGGGAGCTTGGTGCTTTCGCGGTTCATCTCGATTTTCATCGCGTTTCCTGTTTTGTGGAATTGGTGTTGTTGTATTAGGTTTTCTTTTAAACTCTATTGTGTTTAAAACGGTTGGCTCCCCCAACACAACAGCAAATTCTAATTTTTCTTATACTTTATACGGATTAATAGTAGGTGGTCGGTGGGATACCATTTTCACGGATTATCCACAATTAAGAGGTTTAGGCGAGTTAGAGAGGGCTAAAAAAACCTACGAGTTAGCCTGGGAAGCGCTTCATGCTAATCCTTTTAGTCTGGTTCGTGGTTTATTAAGAGCCTGGCAACAATTCTTTTTTGATGATTTTGTTTTTTCCTTTGTCAAGAGTGCAAAGCTCAACTTTACGCTACAACTACTTAGCCTTATCGCTTTAGTTAACTGCTATCGCCAACGTTACAATCCGATTGCTTTTCTGATGTTAGCGGCGACGGTTGGCATCTTTTTCTCTGTGCCTTTTGTCCCGCCATGGGATGCCGGAATTAGACCTTATGCTGCGACCATCCCGATTTTTTCTTGTTTTCCAGCTTTAGGATTGACGTTTATCGCTCAAAAGCTGGAATGGCAAAAGTCAGTTCGAGTTCCCCCGACAAAACAGCAACCAAGAGTTTTGTTGATTTTTGGGCTTAGTTTAATTTTACTCAGTATTGGGGGTCCCATTGCGACAAAGATGCTAAGCTATCCCTCACAATTAGCTGCTTTATCCTGTCCAGGTGATACAACGCCTATCTATTTTCGTAATACTGCTGGCTCATCCATTAATTTAGTAGCAGATGATGCCATCCAAAGAAGCTATGTCCCTAACTTGAGGATTAGTGACTTTAAAAATGGATTATATTCGTCATTTAAATCTTCTAATCTTACTCAGGCTGCAATTACTCGAAGACTTGCTAGTTTATCTCCTAACTTTACCTTAACCAACAAAATCAACTTACATAATGGCGAAATTGTTTGGGCGATCGCACCAACAAACCTAATGCCTAAACAAGTTGGCTTAATTGGTGCTTGTGGAAGGCTAAAGACTAATTCAACGATGAAAAAGCATGGAATCTCTCTGTTTTATGCTGATTCAATGACTTGGATTTCTCAATAAATTAATTTTTAATACTGCCAGACTCCGATAGGGAATAATTTGGTTGGGTTGATGTTTCAGTTGGATTTTGCGATGAGTAGTAAGCAATTACTGCCATCGGCAAAGTTAGGGTCACGACGGCGATTGTCGTTCCTAAAAGGCTTGCCCACTTATTACTAGGAGGCTCGGAAACATTCCCTGACGGACTGCTGGGTTCCATAAGATTTAGTTTTTAGCGCTGAACTCGATAGATTGATTGACAAGATTTAGGTTAAGTTTTTAACCTTCTTATTTTCCATTGTACCTATTTCTCCAAAAGCATTGCATAAATTCCGTTTTAGGTATATCCGAATACTTTTTGCTATTAGCGCGATCGCTATTTCTTAAATTTCATTAACAATACAAATTGTGAAACCCTCAAAAATTAATTTCTGAGGGTTGAGTAAGGTTAATGATTTCTTAGTGGATGACAAAATCCAAAGAGACAACTATGTTAGTAACATCCTGCGCGATCGCAATCAAATCGTTTTGATAGAAAATCGCTGTATCTAACGCCGAACCACCTGTATAGTTAAAGGATTTATCTAAAGAATAGTCGCTCAAGCTTCCAGTGACTTCAAACTTGTCACCTTCCCAATATTTGAAATCGGTAATAGTCGCGTAACCTGCTCCCAAATAGCTAACGCCATAACCGCCATTGGGACTGAAGTTAAATAGGTAGAAAGTATCTGCCCCTGTACCTCCGGTCAGCGTATCGTATTGAAAGAGATTGTTATCTAAACTTGCACTGTCTCCGCGCAGTACGTCATTACCAGTCCCGCCATCTACATAGTCAGTATCAGCACCGCCTTGAAGATAATCGCCTCCTGCCTGACCGTAAAGATAGTCGCTACCTTTACCACCAACCAGAAAATCGAACTCGTTGCTATCGCCACCCCACAAAGTATCGCTACCACCACCACCAATTAAAGAGTCGCTGCCATTACCTCCATCTAAGTAGTCATTTCCCGTTCCATCGGCAGCAGTATCAAAATCGCCATACATCCAATCGTTGCCGTCGCGACCATAAAGGGTATCATTTCCATCTTCGCCAACTAATGTGTCATTCCCCGTACCGCCGTCTATATAATCGTTCTGTAGACCCGCATGGAAAATATCATCGCCGCCGTTGCCATATAAAGTATCAGTGGTGTTATAAAAGGAAAAATTATCTTGTTGGTTGCTGCCTTTGAAAGAAACCAGTTCTATGTTGTCGAAGGAAAACTATAAGGGTCATTAACGTTAGAATAGTCGGCTTGAAGCAAATCTATACCTGCGCCACCGTCGATATAGTCGTTGGTTCCAGATCCAGGATTTAGAGTATCGTTACCGTCTCCGCCATAGATTGAGTCAGTATCCTTACGACCATCAAGGTAATCGTTACCGCTCCCACCATATAGCGTGTCATATCCCTCGCCTCCATTAAGAAGATCGTTACCACTTCCGCCATCGAGAAGATCGTTACCTTTTTGACCGTAGAGAGAATCGTTGCCTTCGCTCCCGTAAAGAACATCGTTGCCATGTCCACCATAGATTAGGTCGTTATCTTTGCGACCATCAATTGTATCGTTGCCACTGCCGCCATAAATCGTGTCATGTCCTTCGCCTCCATTGAGAGAGTCGTTACCATTTCCCCCATCGAGGTAATCGTTACCCTTCTGACCAAAGATGGAATCGTTGCCATCGAGTCCGTAAAGAGTATCGCGACCGTCTCCTCCAAAGATAGAATCGTTAAAAATACTACCCAAAATAGAGTCGTTTCCGTTAGTTCCGTTGTAAGTAGGCATTTAAGTTATTCCTTAGATTCAGTTCTATTGACTTATCGGGAACCAGCTAAGGATTTCTGCACAAATTCACAAAAGTTCATAGAACGTGAAGAAATTCTTCGACTCTCTTCGAGAGAGCGGGCAACAGTTGAGACAAATAGTTATAGATTGGCGATCGCGCGCCATCCTCATTCTTTATTTTCTTTTCAGAGATCGTTAGTTCACAATTTACAATTTAAAATACACAATTCATAATTCATAATTCATAATTTTTAAAGCCAATTTCCTACTAAGACATAAGGGGCCCAATAACTGGGATGCTCGTATTCGGGATTTTGCAGGAGGTTTAATTGAGCGTTGCGCAGTGCTTCTGCTTTAGTAATATTTGTATTAGCGAGTTCGCGATAGAATTGACCCATCAACATTGCGGTACTTTCATCGGCGATATCCCAGAGCGATGCTAAGACGCTGCGAGCGCCCGATCGCACGGCAATTCCTGCTAATCCTAAAGCCGCTTGTTTGTCTCCAACGGCGGTTTGGCAAGCACTGAGGACTAACAATTCAAGCGCTGTTTTGTTTTTACCTGGTTCTCGACTGCGCAGCAAGCGATCGAAGTCTTTAACGGGAATCTGTTTGTCCCACGCCACAATATAAGTATCCTCTGCTTTCGAGCTAAAGCTACCGTGAGTCGCCAGGTGAACGATGGGAAAAGGAACTTCGGTTAGTTCGTTGTTAAGGTTCGATTCGGTAAAATCGCGATCGAGAATGGCAATTCCGGCAGTTAAATTTTGAACTTCGGCAACTTCGTTTTTAACAAATTGTAGGGGAGGAAAACCGAGACGCGCTTCGCTCAATCCGCCTGCGATCGCTCTAAAGTTTTCTCGCTGCAATGGTTTGGGATCGATAAGCTGTAACCCAGGCGCGATCGCGATACTATATTTTTGCACGAGATACTGCTGACCGTCATAAAGAACTGCCATCGGAATATTGCGCAACGATCCATCTAACACGAATACCAGGGTTTTAATTTGGTTTTGTTGCAAGTCTTTTTCTAAGGGTTGTAATAGCCAATTGTAGGTTTGATTGGATAGAGATTTAACGTCTGTGAGGGTGTAAGGAAGCGTGAGATCTCGCCGCAACTCGGTTAGGGTATTTTCAACGTCTTCTTGAGAAATATAGGTAGTGTAGCGGCGTAAGGGTTGTTGGGGTAACTTCAGGATAATTTCTATGCGGTTGGGTAGGATAATGGGATAGACGATCGCCGTTGCTAGACTAGAATTATCGACTACGCGATCGATGGGTTGTTTGGCAACTAAACAGATTTCTCGAAAGAAGTTTTCTAATTCGGCTAATTGCAAAGATTCAATTGCTTCTCTTGCTTGTAGTAGGTTTTCTGGACTCGTTTCTTTTTCTTGGTTAGTAGAAGGTTGCAACAACAAATCGACTAACTGACGATAAACGGGTTCGACACTTTCTCTAAATTCAAATTGGATTTCTGGGTTAGTTGCTAGTAAGTCGCGGCGAATCGATTGTAAAGTATTTACAGATTGACGGTAAGCTGCGATCGCTTCTTCATTTTTGTTCTGAACTTTTAGCAAGCGTCCTAACTGCCATTGCCATTGATAGGCGAGATCGTCAGCATTTATTGATTGTGCAATTGATAAGGCTTTTTCGGTTAAGGTTGTTGCTTCTTCCCAACGCTGAGATTTTTCGTATAAATTGCCTAACGTTCCTAACCCATAAGATTCCGATCTTTTATCTCCTAATTTTTTGGCTTCTTGAATAGCTGTTGCTAGGCGATCGCCGATAAGTGAAGGAGAGTTATAAGATGTTTTATTTCCCAGTTTCATAAGGCTGAGAGCAAAGTTTATTTTAGAATAAATTGTCGTTCGACTAGGCGAGCTTTGCTTGAAATCTTGCTCAATTTGTGGGATTAGATTTCCTGCTTCAGTCCAACTTTTTTCTTGAATTAATAGACTTAAACTATTAACCTGTGCTTGGAGTTTAAGCGATGGTAAAAGAGACTGTTTTATTGCTTTTCGATACCACTCTAAAGCACTTGAATTATCTTTTTTCAATCTAGCTGTATTGCCTAAACTAAGGTAAATATCGGCAATCGTTTCGCGAGATTGAAATTTTTCAGCAATCGATAAACTTGTTTTAAAAGCTGATTCCGCCTGTTCTATTTCTCCAACTTGCAAGAAAACATCTCCTAAACTTTGTAATGCTTTTGCTTTCAGGAGTGTATCGGGTTCCGATGCTAAAGCTTTGTCAATGGTTATGATGATTTTAGACGCGCGATCGTATAAGCCCAATGTTTGCAAAGCTTGAATTTGATTGATTTGAGCTTGAGTAGCTCCCGTTCTATCGTTAATTTCTTGATAGATTTGAGTAGCATTTTGCCACGTTTCTAATGCTTGTTCTGCTTGTCCAGTTGATAGTTGTATTTTTCCTTTTTACCTCTAAAGATTGGGCTAATATTTTTTGATTGGTTTGTATTTTTCTAGCCCGATTAATAACATCATCGACAATCTGATTGGCCTTTTTAAAATCTTCAAGTTGAGTATAAATAAGTGCCAAATTGCGCAAAGCAAACAATTGCTCTATTGAATTATTTTGCGAAGAATAGAGCGCGATCGCACGTTCTAAAACTTTTATTGCTTCTGTTAATTGACCGTTTTCATAAAGTTTTTGTGCTTGCTGCTCTAAGTCTTGGATATTGTTTTGTGTTGCTTCTTTAACTTCATTAGTTTTCATGGAAATAGCTGCTCGTACATTCCCATTTCCCATGCCGATCGAAACAAAAGAAAAGCCCAAACAAACAAAAATAAAAATCTTATTCATTTTTTATTAATTAATTTGAGAAACTCAAGCGCCATACTATAAAGCAAAAGATAGCGATCGCGCTTGATGAAGAATTAGTTACCTTTCTTAATGCCCAAACCAAGGGAACGCAAGCAAACCCTAGAAACCGAAATAATTGCAGCCTTAGTGCAAGACGTTCAAGATGCTAATTATCAAGCTGAGATTGCAGCTAGGGATAGCGTAGCAGGAGATGAAATTAATGCCGATCGCCAATAAAGCTTTACTAACAATATTAAGCCATATTCGCGATCGCCAAGCTCAACTGACACTTTTATGTCACATTTACACCTCATTATTAAATAAGTATTAAGATTTTTTTGACGAAATTGTTTAGACTTAAGAAAACTTAAAACTTTATACAAAGCAGATTAGCTGCCAATTCTCAGTTTGAGCAAGGAATCTAATATTCACTTTTGTAAATTAATTGAGAACTTTCTAGCGATGAATCCTGTTGAAACCCAAGACCCAAGACCCGCTCGCCAATCCGACGAGTCCGAACAGTTACAAACTGAACCCTCACAGCCTAAAAAACCCTGGTTATGGATACTTTTAATCCTGGCTTTAACAACAGGTGGAATCGTTCTCTGGCGCATTCTTACTCCGGTTGCTCAAACAGCCCAACCAGCCGCCACCCAACCGCAGGGGCCACCACCAAGACCCGTTAACACTGTTGCTCTTTCTAGGGGAACCGGAACGAGGCGCGTTCAATTGTTGGGACAGGTAGAATCGAGGGAGCAAGCGACGATTCGCGCTCAAACAGATGGTTTAGTACAACAGATTTTAGTGCAACCAGGCGATCGCGTTACTCCTGGAATGACCATTGCTCAACTCGACGACTCCGACCAACAGCTAGCCCTAGCAGAGGCACAAGCTAGACTAGCACAGGAACGCAGTAACCTCGCTCGTTTGGAAGTTGGAACGAGACCAGAGATACTAGCACAAAGACGAGCATCTGTCAAGTCAGCCGCAGCTAGAGAACGAGAAGCACAGGATAATTTAGATCGCTTAACCAATTTAGTAGCAGAAGGGGCATTTTCGCAACGAAATCTAGTCGAAGCGAGAGCGGCGTTAGATGATTCGCGAGGAGAACGCTTAGAAGCAGAAGCAGCGCTTGCAGAAGCCGTAGCCGGCCCGATAAAAGAAGAAATTGCCGCGCAACGGGCAAATGTAGCAGCGGCAGTCGCAGCAGTTAATCAAGCAGAAGTGGAACTGCGGCGAACTCGCGTCAGGGCTTTGAGCGGAGGAATCGTACAAGAAAGACAAGTGAGTGCGGGAGATTACTTAGAAAGTGCCGACGCGATCGCGACTTTAGTTGCAAGTGATAGCTTGGATGTATTCCTAGAAATCCCAGAAGAACTAAGCGGAAATATTCGACCGGGTTTGTCCGTACAATTAACTACTCGTGCCCTACCGCAATGGCGAGAACGCGCTACTATTACGGGTGTCGTACCAGCAGCCGATTCTGCATCGAGACGGCAACGAGTTAGAGTGCGTTTGAACAATCCCCCATCTGGATTATTATCTGGCATGGCAGTGACAGGCGCTCTAGAGATGCCATCGAATCGATCTAGTTTTGTTGTCTCTCGCGACGCACTTACGAGAAGACAAAACCAGTGGTTAGTCTTTACCGTTGTCGATGATAAGGCACAAGAACTTGAAGTAGAAATGGTTGCCGATATGGGTCAGGAAGTCGCTATTGCTAGCGAACAGTTACGCGCGGGACAACCGATTGTTTTACAAGGTGGAGATGGGTTAAGTGATGGTGCAAATGTAAAAGTAACAAACGGAGGAGTTCAGTAGTTCAGTAGTTCAAAAATTCGGAAGCCAAGGAGGAAAGTAGTCAATATTCTTCCCACACTTCCCACACTTCCCACACTCCCTACTCCCTACTCCCGTACAGACGCGAAATTTCGCGTCTCAACCTATTCCCTACTCCCTATTCCCTACTCCCTATTTTCTATGAACTTCATTGAAACTGCCGTTCGCTGGCGACATGGAACTTTTGTATTGTTCTGTTTGCTGGCTGTATTTGGGATTATTTCCCTATTTAATTTACCGTTAGAATTGCAACCTGGGGGCGATCGCCCGGAGATTACGATTACTACTCCCTATCCAGGTGCGGGGCCCACAGAAGTAGAAGACCTGATTACTCGTCCCATCGAAGAACGAATGGAAGAGGTTTTAGGAGTACAGGAAATTTCTAGCGGTTCGCGTCCTGGGATTAGTACGATTACTTTAGAATTTACCTGGAACAGCGACGTAAACGAACGTTTAGTAGACGTATTAAATAAGCTGCAACAAGTCGAAGCACTTCCCGAAGAAGCTAGCGAATCGGATGTAGAACTCGTCGGCGGTAGTAGTTCGCCGATGATGTGGATCGTACTTGCCCCTAAAGAAGGCGTACAGAGCGATCCAGACCATTATCGCGATTTAGTAGAAGATACTATTGTGCCCAGATTGCGCAGAGTTGAAGGGGTAGGACAATTTATTATCCCTGGCGGACAAGAAAGGGAAGTCGAGGTCAAAGTAGATCCGAAAGCGCTTTCCAACCGAAACTTAACCATTGGCGATGTTGTCCGAGTTTTGCAAGAAAATAACCGCGATATTCGAGGCGGGCCCTTAGTCTTAGGAAGACGAGAATATCGAGTTCGCACGGTCAGTAGATCGCAAGAATTAGATCAAATTGAAGGATTCGTTCTGCGTCGAGATGAGTCGGGGACAGTGTATCTGCGGGATGTGGCGCAAGTGCAAATGGGTCGCCGCGTCCAGGATGGTGCCCTACTTTTTAATGGAAATCCTGCCGTCGCCATTGGGATTATCCGTCGCGTGGGGGCAAATGTACCCGAAGTTGCAACTGGAGTACGAGATATTATCTCAGATTTTCAAGAACAGTTCGATCGCGATGGAGAAGGGATTCGCTTTGTCTATAACTACGACGAGAGCGAATATATCAATCAATCAGTTTTCCTCGTCCAAGAAAACCTCGTTAGCGGTGCGGTGTTGGCAGTTATCGTCTTATTGCTATTTCTGGGTTCTATGCGAACCGTTGCAGTGGTGGCGCTAACTATCCCGATTACGATGATAACGGTGTTCATCGCCTTGTCTATGTTGGATCGCACCCTCAACATTATTAGTTTAGCGGCTCTGGGGTTTGCGTCGGGGATGGTGGTAGATAACGCGATCGTTGTCGTAGAGAACGTTTTTACCCATATGCAGCGCGGTAAGAATCCCATTCGCGCTGCAATTGACGGGACTCAGGAAGTCGGGAGCGGATTGTTGGGTGCTACGCTCACTAATATCGCCGTCTTTGCGCCGTTAGCAATGGTGCAAGGAGAAGTTGCCCAGTTATTTATCGATATGGCGATCGTTATTTCTGCGGCGGCGATTTTTTCGATGGTTGCGGCGATTACTTTGGTTCCCATGCTCTCAGGACTATTTCTACACGAGTCCGAAGCGATGCAAGTCTTATCAGAAGGTAGCTATCGCGGCGGCAATTGGTTAGAAAGGTCTGTGGCAAATACTTCAGCCGTCTTTCGTTCTATCCAAGGTAAGTTAGAAGCAGGACTGGCATCTACAGTAAGATGGTCACTGGGACGCAGGAGAATGGGACGAAGATTGTTTGTTTTGTCGATTCCCGTGGGGTTAATCTTTGTTAGCTTTCTTTTACTTCCGCCTGCTGATTACTTACCTGAAGGCAACCGCAATTTAGTCTTTTGGGTGGCAGATCCCCTGCCAGGAACGAGTATTCCAGAAGCAATCCGACTATCAGAAGGGCCGAGAAATTTCTTAAGAGAGCAACCAGAAATCGATCGCGTTATGTATGTGGATCGTCCTGGACGACGAGGAATTGCAGCGATTCTCAAGTCAGAATTCGCTACCAGTCAAGGATTGGCTGATATGGTAGACCGGATGAGGGCACAAAGCGGTAATTTTCCAGGTTTTCGTACGCTTTTTCCGACAAGATTATCGATTTTCCAAGATCCGGGCAAGCAGTTTGAGGTCGATATCATCGGGGCAGATTTAGATGAGTTGAGTCAGTTAGAAAAGCAAATTACCGACCAATTGCGTCCCTTCTCAGGCGTACAAAACGTTCGTTCTAACTACGTTGCAGGTGCGGCAGAACTACAAGTCATCCCCAATCGGGAAAGATTGGCCGAGGTCGGTCTTTCCGAAGCAGATGTAGGATCGATGGTAGAAGCAGCGCTGGGCGGACGTTTTGCTTCGGAATTTATCGATGGCAAGGAAGAATTAGATGTCTCGGTAGAATTGAAAGATTCTTTCGTACAAACGCCCGAACAGTTACGCCAATTGTCCCTTTATACCAGTCGCGGACAAGTACAATTAGCAGACGTGGCAGAAGTCCGCGAGACGACGGGGCCAGATGTAATTAACCACGTCGATTTAGAGCGATCGATTAGTTTAACGGTTTCCCTTGCGCCAGATGCCCCATTAGGAGCAATTGTAGATCGGACTAATACTGAGGTTTTGGAACCCATGCGATCGCAATTACCAACCGGATATCGTCTAGAATTAGCGGGTTCGGCGGATCGTCTTGCTGAAACTTTATCTCAGGTTGCCTCTGCTTTTGTTCTATCGGTATTAATTATTTATCTGCTGTTGGTAGCGCTGTATCGTTCTTTCCTCTATCCCCTCGTGATTATGGCAACCGTACCGATGGGAATGAGTGGGGCGCTATTGAGTCTCATTATTGCCAATCGCATTCCTGGTTTAATCGTCCCTCTGGACATGATTACCGCGCTGGGATTCATCATTCTAACGGGTGTTGTGGTCAATAATGCCATTCTTATCGTAGAACGCGCCCTACAGCTTCAAGAAGAAGGCAAAGAATACGATGATTCTCTGTATCATGCCACGCGCGATCGCCTGCGAGCTATCTTCATGTCGGCGGGAACTAGCGTTTTAGGAATGCTTCCCCTCGCTGTCGTACCAGGACAAGGCGCGGAACTTTATCAAGGATTGGGCATCGTCCTTACTGGCGGTCTTGCTTTTTCAACGATTTTAACCCCGACAGTCGTTCCCGCGCTGATGGGATTAATCGGCGATTTTTCTGGACGCAAATCATCGAAACCCAATAAAACCCAGGAAGATACAGATTTAATCTTATCAAATGGCAATGGAAAAGCAGTTATAACACCCAATCGGATAGATAACTAGTAGTTTGTCAATTTTCAATTGATGTTTGAAAGGGGAATTTTTTTAGGAAAAAGGGCAATGGGGAAGGGAGAAAGGAAAATTTTTTACTCTTTAGGGCGCACGCCATGCACTCCTACAGATACAACTATTCGTCATAATGAATTTGACATCGTACGAGGAAAGAAAAGAAGATGCAAAAATTTATTCCCTTAATCGCCAGAACTTTTCTTGCTATTATCTTTGTTCGTTCTGGGTTTAATAAAGCATTTGTCGATTTCGCTGGAACTCAAGAACAGATGGCTAGTGTGGGAATTCCAATTCCATCTGTGGTTTTAATTTTTACGATCGCATTTCAAATTCTTGGCGGACTTTCTTTAATTTTGGGTTACAAAGCTAAAATTGGCGCTATTTTACTGATAATTTTCCTAATTCCAGCTACCCTTGTTTTTCATAATCCCATTGCCGATCCAACTCAAACCATTGATTTCATGAAAAACTTATCAATTTTGGGGGGTCTATTAATGGTCGTTGCGTTTGGTTCGGGTGCGTTGAGTTTAGATGGAGGCATTCATTAGTCTAGGGAATCTTACAGACTTCGCGATTAGCAAAAGAGAATAACCCTAAGCTGTCACGCTTTATAAATTACCGATTGAATTTGAGCAACAGCAAAAAGATTGACCTAGATTTAGCTTATGCCGATTCCTACCAATCTTTCAATGAGCCATTCTGTATCTACAAAGTTGCATACCTCAAAGTTACTGTTGGATATTTTGCAACAACATCAGGAAGAAAAAATTGCTCTTAAAGATATATTACGAGGAATGGGCGATCGCGCTTTTGGACCTGCATTGTTAATCTGTGCCATTCCAGAGGTACTTCCAATTCCTGTAGTAGGCGTTTCAGCCATTATTGGCATTCCTTTGATGTTGGTTTCAGGACAGCTATTTTTAGGGTTTAAAAGAGTTTGGTTGCCCCAATGGATTGGCAATTTTTCTTTTGAGCGAAAATTTTTAGAGAAGGCAATTCTCAAAATATTGCACTATCTCAAGAAACTCGAACGAATTATTAAACCTCGATGGCAATTTATGAGTTTTCCTATCGTTAATCGATTGCTAGGGTTACTTTTACTCGTGCTAGGGGTTGTTATTGCCTTACCTAACCCTCTTTTGTCACTCTCCGAGAATTAAATGAAGAAACCAAGACAATAAATCTCTACAAGACGGAGAGCATAATGGATGTAGAATTACAGATCCTCAAACATTTGGCAAGAGAAGCACAACCTAC